>JAGQTS010000094.1 GCA_020438895.1 Mycobacterium sp. | reverse complement strand
TACTTCTGGCCGCGGGTGGTCGGCGACACCGGCTGGCAACTGCTGGACAGCAAGTTCGCGGTGGTCGCGCAGGCCGCCAACCGGGCCAGGCTGCAGGTGTCCACCGACGACGTGCGCGACCTCGCCGGGGAGATCGAGTGGGCCAAGGCCTCCCTGATCACCCCCGAGACCTACGCCGCCGAGGTCGCGAAGAACAGCCGCGACATCCCGCTGGACGCGGCCAAGGTGGCCGCGGTCTACGCCGGCTACGAGAAGCTCAAGGCCAACCGGGACGGGGTGACGCTTTTGGATTTCGACGATCTTCTGGTGCACACCGCCGCCGCCATCGAGAACGACGCCGCCGTCGCCGGCGAGTTCCGGGACCGCTACCGCTGTTTCGTCGTCGACGAATACCAGGACGTCACCCCGCTGCAGCAGCGGGTGCTCGACGCGTGGCTGGGCGATCGGGACGATCTGACCGTCGTCGGCGACGCCAACCAGACCATCTACTCCTTCACCGGGGCCTCGCCACGATTCCTGCTGGACTTCTCCCGCCGGTTCCCGGAGGCGACGGTGGTGCGCCTGGAACGCGACTACCGCTCCACCCCGCAGGTGGTCTCGCTGGCCAACCGGGTGATCGCCGGCGCGCGTGGCCGGATGGCCGGCTCCAAACTGCATCTGATCGGGCAGCGCCCACCCGGGCCGGAGCCGACCTTCCACGACCACCCCGACGAGGTCGCTGAGGCCGCGGCGGTAGCCCGAGCGATCAAGGCGCTGGTCGAGTCCGGCGCCCCGGCCGCCCAGATCGCCGTGCTCTACCGGATCAACGCCCAGTCCGAGGTGTACGAAGAGGCGCTGACCGAGGCCGGTATCCCGTTTCAGGTGCGCGGCGGGGAGGGGTTCTTCTCCCGCCAGGAGATCCGCCAGTCGCTGGTCGCACTGCAGAAGGCGGGCGAGCGTGACGTGGAGCGGCAGGAGCCGTTGCCCGAGGTGGTACGCGGCCTGCTGGAACCCCTCGGCCTGACTGCCGAAGCACCCACCGGCACCAAGGCCCGCGAACGCTGGGAGGCGTTGTCGGCGCTGGCCGAGCTGGTCGACGAGGAGGTGGCCATCCGGCCGGATCTGGACCTGCCCGCACTGGTGGCCGAGTTGCGGGTGCGGGCCGACGCCCGGCACCCGCCGACCGTGCAGGGTGTCACGCTGGCCTCGTTGCACGCCGCCAAGGGACTGGAATGGGATGCGGTCTTCCTGGTGGGTCTGGCCGACGGCACCCTGCCGATCTCCCATGCCCTGGCGCACGGCCCGGACAGCGAGGCCGTCGAGGAGGAGCGCCGCCTGCTCTACGTCGGAGTCACCCGGGCGCGAACGCATATGGAGCTCAGCTGGGCGCTGGCCCGGGCGCCGGGCGGGCGGCAGAGCCGCAAACCGTCGCGGTTCCTCAACGGCATCGCCCCGCAGACCCGCGCGGCCCCGGCTCCGGACAAGCCGCGACGGCAGCGGGGTGCGACTCCGCGCTGCCGGGTGTGCAACGCCGTGCTCACCAGCACCACGCCGATCATGTTGCGGCGCTGCGAAACCTGCGCGGTGGATATCGACGAGGTGCTGCTCGCCGAACTCAAGGAGTGGCGGCTCAAGACCTCCCGGGAACTCAACGTGCCGGCCTACGTGGTGTTCACCGACAACACCCTGATCGCCATCGCCGAGTCGCTGCCCACTGACGACGCCGCATTGACGGCGATCCCCGGAATCGGCGCCCGCAAACTCGAGCAGTTCGGCGCCGACGTGCTGGAGTTGGTGCGTTCCCGCGGCTGACGGCGAGGCCAGACGGGGGGGCGGTGACGTGCCACATGGAGCACGTCAGGCTCATTGTCGATGAACCCGAATCGGCGGCACTGGCAATACTTGTCGGGGCGCCGGCCTGAGCCCGAATCGTTGAGTCGGGCGATCCCAACGGTGACGTTCCCACCGACGTCGCCCGCTTACCCTTCGAAAATGACGCGGACGACGTATTCTCCCGATCATACGCGGCGTACCCATGGACTCTCGACCGTGCGGCGTGCGTGTCCGACAATCGTGAAGAGCGAGGCTCGATGCTGATCAACAACGGGTTTCGGCTCGGGGCGGCAGTCGTTCTTGCCGGGATGTTGTGGGCCTCGCCGGGAGTGGCGTTGGCCGATGATGCCGGGCCGGCGGCGGCCGACGATTCCGGGCCGTCGGTCTCAGACGGGGCCACCGACCGATTCGATCGGCCGGGCGGGGTGCGTGCCGATGTCTCGGCGGGTCCACGGCGAGCCGCCGAGCAACCAGGCCGAGCGGCCGTGCAGGGTCGGGGCGACGCCCAAACGCAGGAAGGGACCCACACCGAGCGGGCCAGCACGGGACGGGCCGGCACTGCACTGGACAACCCCTCGGCCGTCCCCGCCCCAGCGGCCGCCTTCCCGCCGCGCCGCGCTGCGGCCGATCGTGGTCTCAACGCCCCCGCACCGGGATCGGTGCCCCGACCGGCGGGGACGGTGGCTGTCATCAACGTTGCCCCGATCAGCGATGCGCCGATCAGCGATGCCCCGCAGATTTCGTTCCCGACCCCAGACGCGCTGGCTCCGATTCCGGCGGCCGCTGTCGAACGCGCACCCGGCCCCATCGCCGCCGCGATCAATCAGGCGGTGAACACCATCGGGTTCGCCGTCGAGAGCGTCCTCGATACGGTGGGCACCTGGCTGTCGGGGTTCCCCGCCAACCCGGTGACCGATTTCCTGGCCGGGGCGTTGTGGCTGGTGCGCCGCACCCTCTTTCCGGTGGGGAGCGGCGTGGGCAACTGGGGGTCGGCGGCGTGCGTGGCCACCAAGGACTGTTCGGGCCAGAATCTCTCCGGAGCGGACCTGCGCGGACAGGATCTGTCCGGGGTGAACTTCACCGACGCGACAATGCTTAAGGTCAATCTCCTCAATGCGAATCTCACCGGGGCGACGATGATCCGGACCCGGTTGTCGGGCGACGCTTATTCGGCGAACTTCCGTGACGTCGATGCCAGTGACGCGAACCTGCAAGGCACGTTCAGCTTCGGCGCGCCAAGTTCCAGCCTCAGGGATCCGCTGGCCGGCATGAACCTGACCGGCGCGAACCTCAGTGGCCTATATCTGGCCAACGTTCCCATGGCCACGGTGACACTGGTCAACACGAACTTGAGCGGAGCGAGCATCGCCGCCGTCGACCTCACCGGAAAGGACCTGCGCGGTGTCGTGCTGGCTGGGGCCAGTATCTGGAACACCACCTTCGCCGGTGCGGACCTCCGCGGGGTGAACCTGTCCGGCGCGAAGTACACCAACGCCAATTTCACCGGCGCTGATATGCGCGGCGCAACCCTGTCAACGATGCGCGGGGCCAACCTGTCCCGGGTGAATCTGTCCGGAACTGATCTGCGCGGCGTCGACTTCTCGACTCTGAGCGCGGGCCCGCCCAACTTCTGTCGTCAGAACTGCGGCGTCGACGTGACGGGTGCCAACTTCTCCGACGCGAACCTGTCCGGCGCGAACTTCAGCGGGGCATTCGTCACCGCAAACTTCACCCGGGCCGATCTGACCTCCGCGGTCCTGATCAACACCAAGTTCCTCGGATCCGACCTCACCGAGGCGAACCTGACCCGGGTGAACTTCAACGAGGGGCAGTTCTCCGGCGCGATCCTGACGAATGCGACGTTCAAGAACGCCTCCATGCTCGGCTCCCGCGGTATCAACCAGGACTTCACCGGTGTCGATCTCAGCGGGGCCGACCTGCGCGAATTCCGGGGGCCCTCGGTGTATTCGGGCGCCAATTTCACCCGGGCGAATCTGGCCGGCGCGAATCTGGAGGGCACCGTGTTCCAGGCGTCCACCGGAGAGGGCGGCGCCACCTTCGTCGACGCGAACCTCACCGGTGCCAGGCTGGTCGGTCAATCCCTGTTCGGGGTCAACCTGCAGGGCACCGATCTGGCCGGGGCCAACTTGTCATCGGCCAAACTGGCCGACGAGGCGCTCGGCCGCTCAGCGGATCTGGCGAACGCCAATCTGGAAGGTGCTGTGCTGTCCGGGGTCACCGGGTTGAGCGCGGCGACACTGACCGGGGCCAACCTCACCGGCCAGAAACTGGCCGGGCTGAACTTCGCCGGCCGCAATCTCGCCGGGACGAACCTGACCCGCACCGATCTGACCGCGGCCAATCTCGCCGGTGCCGACCTGACCGGGGCGGCGCTGACATCGGCCGACCTGACCAGGGCCGACCTTCAGCGCGCCGTGCTGACCCGGACCACCGGGCTCGTCACGGCGACGCTGACCGGCGCCAACCTGACCGGGGTCGATCTGACCGGGCAGGATCTGTCCGCCAAGAACCTCACCGGCACGAACCTGTCCGGGGCGAATCTGACCCGGACCAATCTCACCCGCGCGAACCTGACCACTGCGAACCTGTCCGGCGCCAATCTCGACCGGACCAACTTCACCGGCGCCAATCTTGACCGCGCCACCCTGACCGGGGCCCGCAACCTGGCCGGCGCCACCCTGACCGGAGCCAACCTGACTGGCCAGGACCTGTCCGGGCTGGACCTGTCCGGCAAGGATCTGACCGGCACCAATCTCAGCCGGGCGAACCTCGCCAACGCCGATGTGACCAACGCCAACCTGACCGGGGCGAACCTGACCGGCGCGAACCTGACCGGGCTGCGCAACCTGACCAGCGCCACCCTGACCGGGGCCAACCTGACCGGGCAGAGCCTCAGCGGACTGAACCTCTCCGGCAAGAACCTCACCGGGGCGAACCTGACCGGCGTCAACCTGACGGGCACCCTCCTCACCGGCGCAGACCTGCGCGAGGTGAACCTCACCAACGCCAACCTGACCGGGGCGGCCATGACCGGGGTGCGCAACCTGGCCACCGCGACGCTGACCGGGACCAACCTGACCGGCCAGAACCTGTCCGGACTCGACCTGTCCGGCAAGGACATGTTCGGCGCCACGTTGACCAACGCCACACTCGCCGGTACCAATCTGACCGGGGCCAACCTCTACCGCGTCAAAGCCTCCGGCGTCGACCTGACCGGTGCCACCCTGACCCGCGCCCTCCTCTACGAGGCGGTGCTGTCGGGGGCGACGCTGGTCGGCGTGCAGGGCCTGGGCAGCGCGGACGTCACCGGGGCCGACTTCACCGCAGCCGACCTGAGCGGTATCAACCTGGTCCGCGTGAAGCTCACCCGGGCCAACCTGACCGACGCCAACCTGACCGGCGCCGACCTGACTGACGCCAGTCTGATCAACACGACTCTGACCAATACCAACCTGACCAACGCCGACCTGGACGGCGCCAACCTGGTCACCGCGCGCAATCTGGCCAGCGCCACCCTGACCGGCGCCAGCCTGATGTTCCAGGTGCTCGCCGGACTGAACCTCTCCGGCAAGGATCTGACCGGCACGAACTTCACCTACGCGGACCTGCGTGGGGCGAACCTCGGCAACGCCAACCTCACCAGGGCGAACCTGACCGGCGCCGTCCTGGTCGGCGCCAACCTCACCGGCGTCACGTGGCTGTTCACCACCTGCCCCAACGGCTCCAACTCGGGTGCGACGGGGAGCTGCTCGATCTGAATCCCCGAGGTGCCGCGGCAGCGGAAGCGAGTCGCCGCCGGGGATAGGGTGACCCGGTGACCAACTCCGAGCGTGAGCGCGAGTTGCTCGCGGTCACACTGCAACTCCTGCAGGAGAACGGCTACGACCGGTTGACGGTCGACGAGGTCGCCGCCACTGCCCACGCCAGCAAGGCCACCGTGTACCGGCGTTGGCCCACCAAGGCCGAACTGGTACTCGCCGCGGTGACTCAGGGGATGAGCCAGGTCGCCGTCGCTCCCGAAACAGGCAACCTCCGCAACGATCTGCTCCACATTGGCGAGGCGATCGCCGCACAGGCCAGGGCGAACGCCGCCACGATGCGCGCAGTGCTGGTCGAGACGTCCCACAACCCCGCACTCAAGGCGGTGATGCAGCACCAATTCGCCGAGCGCAAGAAGCTGATCACCACGGTGCTGCACCAGGCCGTGGAGCGCGGTGAGATCTCCGCCGAGGCGATCGATGACGAACTGTGGGACCTACTTCCGGGCTATCTGGTGTTCCGGGCCGTCATTCAGAACCGCCCGGCCACCCAGCGCACGGTGGCGGCCCTGGTCGACGACGTGATTCTGCCGAGTTTGCGGAGGTAATCCCGGCGCGAAACGGTACCGTACCGTACTCTCCTTGGGGTGACGGGCAGGATCCTCAGACGGGGCTGGATGGTGCTGGTCGCTCTCGTGGTGATCGGCGTCGCCGGCTACACCGTCTACCGACTCCACGGTGAATTCGGCTCCGGCTACACCACCGCCACCCCGGGCGGGGCCACCGACGAGATCGTCCCGTTCAACCCGAAGAAGGTCGTGCTCGAGGTCTTCGGGGAGCCCGGCGCGACGGCGATGATCAGCTTTACCGACGTGCATGCCCGACCCCAGCATCTGGCGAATGCTCCGCTGCCGTGGTCACACCGGGAGTCGACCACAACCGCGGCGGTGATCGTCAACATCATGGCCCAGAGTGACGGCAACACGCTGGGATGCCGTATCACCATCGACGGCCAGGTCAAGGCCGAGCGGGTCGTGGACATTCCCGGCGCCTACACCTTCTGCTTGGACAAGTCAGGATGATCGCCACGCTCATTCGCCGGCTCTGCGTGCCGATCGCCCTGGCCTGGCTGGCGCTGGCCGCGGTCACCAACACCAGCGTGCCCCCGCTGGAGAAGGTCGCCGAGGCGCACAACGTCGCGCTCAGCGCCCAGGACGCCCCGTCGATGATCGCGATGAAACACATCGGCGCGGTATTCAAGGAGTTCGATTCCGACAGTGCGGCGATGATCGTGCTGGAGGGGGAGCAGCCGCTCGGAGCCGAGGCACACGCCTACTACGACGTCCTGGTCGGCAAGCTCGAACGCGACACCCGGCACGTCCAGCACGTGCAGAACTTCTGGGGCGACCCGCTGACCGCGGCCGGTGCGCAGAGCCCCGACGGAAAGGCCGTCTACACCCAGGTCTACCTGCGGGGCAACCAGGGCGAGGGGCTCTCCGACGAGTCGGTCCGGGCGGTGCGGAGCATGGTCGAGCAGACCCCGCCGCCGCCGGGGATCAAGGCCTACGTGACCGGTCCCTCACCATTGGTCGCCGACCAGTTCGACGTCGGCTCGAAGGGGGCCAAAAAGGTCACCCTGATCACCTTCGCGGTCATCTTCGGGATGTTGCTGTGGGTCTACCGCTCGCTGGTCACCGTGGTGCTGGTGCTGGTCATGGTGCTGTGCCAGGTCGCCTCCGCCCGCGGGGTGGTCGCGGTGCTGGCCCACAACGACATCATCGGCCTGTCGGTGTACTCGACGAACCTGCTGACGCTGCTGTCCATCGCGGCCGGCACCGACTACGTCATCTTCCTGCTCGGCCGCTATCACGAGGCCCGGCACGCCGGGCAGGGCCGGGAGGAGGCGTTCTACACCACCTATCGCGGCACCTCGCATGTCGTGCTCGGATCGGGCCTGACCATCGTCGGCGCGTTGTACTGCCTGACGTTCACCCGGTTGCCGTACTTCAACACCCTCGGGGTGCCCGCCGCGATCGGTATTTCGGTGGTCCTGCTGGGGGCGTTGACGCTGGCCCCGGCGATCCTGACGATGGGCAGCCACGTCGGGTTGTTCGACCCCAAGCGCGCCATGCAGACCCAAGGCTGGCGGCGCATCGGGACCGCCATCGTGCGCTGGCCCGGGCCCATCCTGGTGGTGTCGGTCGGGGTGGCCCTGATCGGCCTGCTGGCGCTGCCCGGATTCAAGACCAGCTACAACGTCCGTTCCTATCTGCCGGCCAGTGCCCCGGCCAACATCGGCTACGACGCCGCCGAACGGCACTTCTCCGCGGCGCGACTCAACCCCGAAATGTTGATGATCGAAACCGATCACGACATGCGCAACCCGGCCGGCATGCTGGTGTTGGAGAAGGTCGCCAAAGCCGTCTTCAACACCCCGGGCGTGGCTTTGGTGCAGTCGATCACCCGGCCGCTGGGCAGCCCGCTGGAGCACTCCTCGATCCCGTTCCAGATGAGCATGCAGAGCACCACCCAGGTCGAGACCCTGCCGTTCCAGCAGGCCCGCGCCGAGGATCTGCTCAGCCAGATCGGTGAGATCACCCGATCCATCGAGCTTCTCAAAAGGCAGTACGAGCTGCAACAGCAGCTCGGCGAGGCCACCGACGAGCAGGCGGCGATGTTCCACGAGACCGTCGCCACCGTGCAGGAACTGCGCGACAAGGTGGCCAACGTCGACGACTTCTTCCGGCCGGTCCGCAACTACTTCTATTGGGAGCCGCACTGTTTCGACATCCCGGTGTGCGCGACGTTCCGGTCGCTGTTCGACGCGCTCGACGGCATCGATTCGCTCACCGACCAACTCGCCGCCGTCACCGGGGCGCTGGACAAGCTGACCGTCATCCAGCCGCAGATCCTGGCGCTGATCCCGGAGCAGATCGCCGGCCAGGAGCGCAACAAGGCGCTGATGGAGAAGAACTATGCCACCCAGTCCGGGCTGTTACAGCAGTCCGCGGAGTCGCTGGCCAGTGCCAACGCCATGGGCCAGGCCTTCGATGCGGCCAAGGACGACAGTTCCTTCTATCTGCCGCCGGAGGTGTTCGACAACGCCGAGTTCAAGCGCGGGTTGTCGATGTTCCTGTCCGCCGACGGTCGCGCTGCCCGGATGATCATCACCCATGAGGGCGATCCCGCTACAGCGCAGGGGATTTCGCATATCGACGCGATCGACCACTCGGTACGCGAGGCGATCAAGGGCACGCCCCTGGCGGGATCGCATATCTACCTGGCCGGAACCGCCTCGACCTACAAGGACATTCAGGACGGGGCGAAATACGACCTGCTGATCGTCGGCGTCGCCGCACTGAGCCTGATCCTGCTGATCATGATGTTCCTCACCCGCAGCCTGGTGGCTGCGCTGGTGATCGTCGGCACCGTCGCCCTGTCGCTGGGGGCCTCCTTCGGACTGTCGGTTCTGGTGTGGGAGAAGCTCCTCGGGATCGAGCTGTACTGGATCGTGATGGCGCTGGCCGTGATCATCCTGCTGGCGGTCGGCTCGGACTACAACCTGCTGCTGATCTCCCGGTTCAAGGAGGAGATCCATGCCGGGCTGAACACCGGGATCATCCGGGCGATGGCGAGCACCGGTTCGGTGGTGACCGCCGCAGGTCTGGTGTTTGCGGCCACCATGTGCTCGTTCGCCTTCAGCAATCTGCGGGTGCTCGGCCAGATCGGCACCACGATCGGGCTCGGCCTGCTGTTCGACACCCTGATCGTGCGCTCGTTCATGACGCCGTCGATCGCCGCCCTCCTGGGCCGGTGGTTCTGGTGGCCGGTGCGCGTGCGGCCCCGGCCGGCCAGCGCCATGCTCCGGCCCTATGGCACCCGTGAGTCGGTGCGTGCTCTGCTGCACGAGGAACCGGACGGCGAACGGCACTGACGGCCCGAAAGAGGTCAGCGCGCAGGCGTCGGGGCGGCGCACTACTGTCTCGGGTGTGATCGGCCGCCTGCTGACCCGGAACTGGATGGTGGTGGTCGCCATTCTCGTCGTCGCCCTGGCGGCTTTCGCTGTCTACCGGTTGCAGGGCGCGTTCGGTTCCCTGGATCCGTCGACTCCGGGCGGCGGCGCCGACCAGATCGAGCCGTTCAACCCCAAACGCGTCCAACTCGAGGTGTTCGGTGACCCCGGCGCGACCGCCACCATCACCTACACCGACGTCGAGGCCCATCCGCAGCAGGTGATGGGCGCCCCGCTGCCGTGGTCCTATGACGACTCGACGACGTCCCCGGCGGTGCTGGTCAACGTCCAGGCACAGAGCAATGGGAGCACCCTGGGCTGCCGGATCACCATCGACGGGGTGGTCAAGGCAGAGCGCACGGTCACCATGCCGAACGCCTACGTCTACTGTCTGGACAAGTCCGGATGACCGCCGGTAACGGCACACCCTCCTTCGTTGCGCGCCTGATTCGGCGGCTGTCCATCCCGATCGCGATCATCTGGCTGGCGCTGGCGGCCTCCAGCAATGCCCTGATCCCGCCGCTGGAGGAGATCGGACGTATCCACAACGTCGCGCAGAGCGCCAAGGACGCTCCGTCGCTGATCGCCGCCAAGCGCGTCGGGACGACGTTCGGCGAGTACGACACCGACAGCCTGGTCACCTTGGTCATCGAGGGCGATCAACCGCTGGGCGACGTTGCCCACCGCTTCGGCGACGCCCTGGTGGAGCGGATGAAGGCCGACACCGCCCACGTCCAGCATGTGCAGTACTTCTGGGGCGACCCGCTGACCGCGGCGGGTTCGCAGAGCAACGACGGCAAGGCCGCCCTCATCCAGGTGTATCTGGACGGCGATGCGGGCAGCAGCCAGGCCAACGAATCGGTGGCTTCGGTTCGCGAGATCGTCGCCGATACGCCGTCCCCGCCGGGCGTCAAGGCCTATGTCAGTGGCCCGGCCGCGTTGGTCGCCGACGAGTTTGCGGTGGGGGAGGGCGGCCACCTCAAGGTCACCGGTCTGACCTTCGGGGTGATCGCGCTGATGCTGCTCATCGTCTACCGGTCGATCACGACCACGCTGGTCACCCTGGTGGCTGTCGCGATCCAGGTGGCCGCGGCCCGTGGTTTGGTCGCCTTCCTGGGCTACGTCGGGATCATCCCGCTGTCGACCTATGCCACCAATCTGCTGACGCTGCTGGCGATCGCCGCCGCCACCGACTACGCGATCTTCCTGCTGGGTCGCTACCAGGAGGCGCGCCAGGCCGGCGAGGATCGCCTGTCGGCGTACTACACGATGTACCGCTCAACGGCGCACGTCATCATCGGGTCGGGCCTGACCGTCGCCGCGGCGGTGTTCTGCCTGCGATTCACCCGAACGCCCTACTTCCAGAGCCTGGGCATTCCCGCCGGCCTGGGCGTGCTGGTCACCCTGGTCGCCTCGTTGACCCTGACGCCCGCCGTCATCACCATGGGCAGCCACATCGGCCTGTTCGACCCCAGACGTGCCATGCGGACCCGCGGGTGGCGCCGAATCGGCACCGCCATCGTGCGCTGGCCCGGGCCGGTCCTGGTGACCTCGATCGCGGTGGCGTTGATCGGTCTGCTGGCGCTGCCGGGGTACAAGACCAGCTACGACGCCCGGCACTACATGCCGGACTGGGCGCCCGCCAAGGTGGGCTACGCGGCGGCCGAACGGCACTTCTCGGCGGCCCGGCTCAACCCCGAGGTGCTGATGGTCGAGTCCGACAAGGATCTGCGTACCCCGGCCAACATGATCGTCCTGGAGAAGATCGCCAAGGAGGTCTTCCGCACGCCGGGGGTGGCCATGGTGCAGTCGATCACCCGGCCGCTGGGCACCCCGCTGGACCACAGTTCGCTGGGCTTCCAGATGAGCGCGCAGAACTCCGCCCAGATCCAGAACCTGCCCTTCCAGCAGTCCCAGGCCCGGGATCTGCTGGACCAGATCAGCGAGATCAGCACCTCTATCGACTTGCTCAAGCGGCAGTACGTCGCCCAGCAGCAGCTCAGCGACGCCACCGACGAGCAGTCCCGGGTGTTCCACGAGACCGTCGACACGATGAACGACCTGCGCGACAAGATCGCCAACGTCGACGACTTCTTCCGGCCGATCCGCAACTACTTCTACTGGGAACCGCACTGTTTCGACATCCCGGTCTGTGCGACGTTCCGGTCGCTGTTCGACGCACTGGACGGCATCGACAGACTCACCAGCCAATTCGACGGCATCACCGCGGCCATCGACAAGCTCACCGCCGTCCAACCCGAGATCCTCGCGCTGATCCCCGAGCAGATCGCCTCCCAGGAGCGCAACAAGGCACTGGTGGAGAGAAACTACGCCACCCAGTCGGGCCTGCTGGCCCAATCAGCGGAGGCCCTGAAGAACGCCGACGCGATGGGCCAAGCCTTCGACGAGGCCAAGGATGACAGCACCTTCTACCTCCCGCCAGAGGTTTTCGACAACTCCGAGTTCAAGCGGGGGATGAAACTGTTCCTGTCCCCGGACGGGCACGCTGCGCGGATGATCATCACCCACGACACCGATCCGGCGACGTCCACGGGCATCTCGCACATCGACCCGATCCGCCAGGCTGCGCAGGAAGCTCTGAAGGGCACCCCGCTGGCCGGGTCGAGCATCTACATCAGCGGCACCGCCTCGGCCTACAAGGATGCCCGCGATATGGCCAAGTACGACCTGATGATGGTCATCATCGCGGCGGCCAGCCTGATCCTGCTGATCATGATGTTCGTGACCCGCAGCGTGGTGGCCGCCCTGGTCATCGTCGGCACCGTGGTGCTGTCGTTGGGGGCCTCGTTCGGGCTGTCGGTGCTGATCTGGCAGCACCTGCTGGGTATCCAGCTGTACTGGATCGTGCTGGCACTGGCCATCATCATCCTGCTGGCGGTGGGTTCGGACTACAACCTCTTGGTGATCTCCCGGTTCAAGGAGGAGATCGGTGCGGGCCTCAACACCGGGCTGATTCGGACAATGGCCGGCACCGGGTCGGTGGTCACCGCCGCGGGTCTGGTGTTCGCGTTCACCATGTGCGGCTTCGTCGTCGGCGACTTGATGGTGCTGGCCCAGATCGGCACCACCATCGGGGTCGGCCTGATCTTCGACACCCTGATCGTGCGCTCGTTCATGACGCCCTCGATCGCCGCCCTGTTGGGCCGGTGGTTCTGGTGGCCGCTGAAGGTGCGGCCGCGGCCGGCCAGCGTCATGCTGCGGCCGTACGGCACCCGGGACTCGGTGCGCACGCTGCTGCACCAGGACCAGGACCAGGAACAGGGCGAACAGCCCGCCACAGTGACATGATGACCGCATGCGCGGAGTGCGGCTCGCCGTCGCGGTAGTTGTGGCCGGGCTGCTTGTGGGCGGGACCGGCGCACCGGCCGGCGCGTGCGCCTGCGGCGGCATCGTCAGCACCGACCTCGACGCCCGGGTCACCGGCGAACAGGCGCTGCTGGCGATGAACGGCCGCACCGAGACGATCATCATGCGGCTCGACGTGGACTCGGTTGCCGACAACGCGGCACTGATCGTCCCGACACCCGCCCCGGCGACCGTCACCCAGGCGGGCCCGGGGCTGTTCCCCGAACTGGAGCGGCTGACCGCGCCGCGGGTCGAACCGGGCCGCACCAGAGGTACCGACATCGACACCGCCGCCGCGGCCGGTGCGCCCCCGATCGTCGTCGCCCAGGTGCAACTCGGCCCGCTGGAGGCGACCACCCTGAGCGGGGGTGACCTCAGCGGTGTGCGGCGGTGGCTGGACTCCCACGGCTACACCCTGCGGCCGGAGGTCAGCGCGCAACTCGAGCCGTATCTGCGCCAGGACTGGTCGTTCGTCGCGATGCGGCTGACGGGATCCGCACCGTTGAGCGGCCAGCTCGATCCGGTGCGGATGGACTTCGCCGCCGAGGCGATGGTGTACCCGATGCGCATGTCGGCCGCCGCCAGGGACCCTCAACGGGTGGTGATCTACACGCTGGCTCCGCACCGGATGCAGCGTGACGACGCCGATGTGGCCCGCCAGGATGTGACGCTGGATTTCGCCGGTGCTCTCGGCACGGGTGTGACCGACCCCACGCTGATCGAACTGAGCACCGGCAACCCGTACCTGACCCGTATCTCGACCGTCATCACCGACCCGGCCGCGATCACCACGGATTTCACCTTCCGGCGGGCACCGAATGACGACTCCTACCGTCGCGTCATCAGCCCGCCGCAGCCGCCCGAGCCGGCCAGCCCGCTCGGCGCCATCGTCATCACGTCGGTCGTCGCCGTCGCGCTGGCCGGCGCGCTCGTCGCGGTATTGCTGTTCCGCCGCCGATCGCCCTGAAACTCCTGGTCAGAAAATCGGTTGTGCCACCACCGCGCGGCCCGATACCCTGCTTACATGTTCTTCGCCGCCGCGCGTCACGCCGCCGCCCGTCCGTCCGTGGACAGGAGCGCCTGCTAGCGCACGCACCGACCTCCAGGCCACGGACGACAGTCCGTGGCCTCTTTTGTTTTCCCGATCGCCCCCACAGATCTGCCCAACCGCAGGAAGGAACGTCAATGTTGCCCTGCCACACCGGCGAACCCGACCTGTGGTTCGCCGAGAACCCGGCCGACCTGGAACAGGCCAAGGAACTGTGTGGCGGCTGCCCGATCCGCCGGGAATGCCTGGCCGCCGCACTCGAACGCGCCGAACCATGGGGAGTGTGGGGCGGGGAGATCCTGGCCGGCGGGGCGATCCTGGCCCGCAAACGCCCCCGGGGACGCCCGCGCAAGGACACCGCCGCGTGAGAAGGGTCAGCCGAGTCCGGGGGTGCGCAGCTTGTAGCCGCGGTCGATGACATCCTCGGGCAGCGGTTGGCTTTCCTCGTCGGGGATCATCACCTCGATGTAGACCGCGCCGTCGTGGGTCTCGACGGCGTCGAGGGCGGCGTCGAGTTCGGCCACGGTCCTCACCTTCACCGACAGCCAGTCGGTGCAGCCGAACGCCGCCGGCAGCAGGTGGTAGTTCACCGGGGCCAGGTCGTCGTAGGCGTGCCCGCGTTCGCTGATGATGTCCTCGATGCCGTAAAGGCCGTTGTTGAGCACGATGATCACCGGTGCGATCCCGTAGCGGCCCATCACCGCGAGTTCGTTGAGTGTCAGCTGATGGGATCCGTCGCCGGTGACGCACCAGGTCCGCCCCGAGGTCTTGGCCATGGCGATGCCCAGGGTGGCCGGGGTCGCCCAGCCGATCGAGCCCCACAGACCCTGGCCCTGCGCGCTCACCCCGGCCGGCAGTCGCATGGTGTTGAGGTGCGACATGCAGGTGCCGGTCTCGATCACCACGGTGTCCCCGCTGCGCAGCCGTCGCTGCAGCCGGGGGTAGAGGTTCGCCGACGACGTCGGCTCGTCACCGGCCCCGACGAGCTCCAATTCGGTTGGTGTCGGACCGGATTCGCGCTCCCGCGGCGTGACGCCGGCGATCAACGCGTCGAGGACGTCGCCGATCGCGACGTTCAGATACACGTCGGTGCCGCTGCGCACCCAGTCGTCGTGGATGCAGACCGCCCCGGCGGTGTCCAGGACGTCACCCCACAGGCCGGTGTTGAGTTCGGTGAGCATCACCCCGCCGATGTCGAGGATCAGGTCGGCCTGCGCGACGACGTCGCGCACCTCGGCCGGACGCGAGGAGGCCGCCGAGTAGATCCCGATGAACTGCGGCAGGGATTCGTCGATCACCCCTTTGTCGTTGGGGGTGATCATCACCGGCAGATTCGCCGCGCCGACGAACTCGGCGGCCTTGCCGGCGACACCGTACCGCGCGGTCATGGTGGTGATGGTGGCGATCGGGCGTTGCGCGGCAGCGACTTTGGCGAGGATCGCCTGCACCGCGGCGGCCAGTTCGGTCGGGTCGCTGCGCCGCCGGGTGACCTCGGCCAGCGGCACCCCTGCCACCGGGGTGCCGATCACCGGCATCAGTCCGTTGACCTGGGAGATGACGATGTAGGCCGGCATCGACAGGCGCAGCGCCTCGCGGATGACCCGCTCGAGTTCGTCGATGCAGTTGTCCGGGGTCAGCACCGCCGACACGCAGCACGCCGAAGCCGAGATCTCCTGAAAGCGGTCGTATCTGGTGTCGCCGAGGTTGTGATGGGTGATCAGGCGCAGGTGCTGGATCCGTTCGCTGGGCATACCCACGATGTGGAACACCGGCAACCGGTGCGCGCGGCTTCCCATGACGCCGTTGAGAGCGGACAGTTCGCCCACACCGTAGGTGGTCGACAGGATCGCCGCTCCCCGGATGCGGGCGTAGCCGTCGGCGGCGTAGGCGGCGTTGAGCTCGTTGGCACAGGCCACCCATTCCAGGCCGTCGACGACCTCCGCGGCGTTGTTGACCGAGAATGCGTAGTCGCCGGGGACCCCGAAGATCTTGTCGATACCCAGCGAGGCCAGTCGTCTCAGGACGTATTCGGCGACAGTCGGATTGGGCATCAGATCCTCGGTTCGGGTTCGGCGAAACCGGGGATGAGCCGTTCGGCCATCTCCGCGACGGGGACATGGCAGTCCAGCTGGCAGGAGATCGCCACGTTCGAGGCGATCACCCGTAGCGGGATCGCCAGTTGCGCAGGCAGGTCCATCTGCCGGGCCACCTTGATGTTCTGCGGGGCGCGGTTCATGTTGGAGGCGGCGTGGCGCTGCAGCCACTTGCGGGTGTAGTGGAACACCGGAACCTGAACCGGCTCGACGTATTGCGCCAGCATGTCGTCGATGTCCTCGATCGAGATCTGCTCACCGGGCCGCACGAAGCCCACCTTCTCCATCGCCGGCAGCAGCAGGTCGTAGTTCCGGTCGCGGGCCAGGCGGATCATCATGCCCATCTCGATCGGCAGGCCGTCGGGCAGTGGGGCCACCGCACCGAAGTCGATGACGACCAGCCTGCCGTCGTCGCGCAGCATGAAGTTGCCGGGGTGGGCGTCGCCGTGCATCAGGCCGATCCTGGCGGGCGCGTCGAAGGTCAGCTCGAAGAGCCGGGTGCCGGCCAGGTCCCGCTCCTCGCGGGTGCCGTCGCGGATGATCTCGGCCAGCGGTTTGCCGACAACCCATTCGGCGACAACGACTTTCGGTGAGCTGCCCACCACATGCGGGATGAGGAAATGCGGGTGGCCCTCGTAGGCCTTGGCGAACGCGCGCTGGTTGTCGGCCTCCAGCCGGTAGTCCAGTTCCATTTCGGTGCGTTCGACGAGTTCGTCGACCACACCTTGCACGTCGGCGCCGGGGGCCAGTTGCTTGAGGACGCTGGTCAGCCGGCGCATGGTCTTGAGGTCGGCGCGCAGCGCCTCGTCGGCGCCGGGGTATTGGATCTTGACCGCCACCTCGCGGCCGTCGGCCCACACCGCCTTGTGCACCTGCCCGATCGAGGCCGAGGCGATCGGCTCGTCGTCGAAGGAGGCGAACCGCTCCCGCCACTTGGTGCCCAACTGGCCGTCGAGCACCCGGTGCACCTTGGCCGCCGACAGCGGCGGGGCGTCCTTCTGCAGTTTGGTCAGCGCCTCGCGGTAGGGCTCGCCGAACTCCTCCGGGATGGCGGCCTCCAGCACCGACAGCGCCTGGCCGACCTTCATGGCGCCGCCCTTGAGTTCGCCCAGCACGGAGAACAGCTGGTTGGCGGCCTTCTCCATCAGTTCGGCGTTGACCTCGTCGCGGGACCTGCCGGTCAGCCGCTTGCCCAGTCCGAGGGCGGCCCGCCCGGCGATTCCGACCGGGATGCTGGCCAACTTCGCGTTGCGACGAGCACTACCGCGCCTGATGTCGTCCGCCACGTCACCATCATCCACCACCGGGCCAGCAGCCACACAGCGGATGGCGCGGCCAGCGCCGCGCGCGGATGGCCCCGCTGCCGACGTCGATCTCCCAGCTGACGTCGAATTCCGGCGGGGGAGCATCCGGCACGCCGGTGACGGCGTCCGGCGCGGCGCCGGCCCGCACCCCGGCGATGACCCGTTGCACCTGACCCAGCGCCAGCGCGGCGGTGGCCAGCAGGGTCGGCCGGTCGGCAGTGCCGATCACCTCGCGCAGCTGGGCGGCCAGCGCCGGCCAGGCCGGATCGCGGTCGGTGCGGTGCAGATCCGCGCAGATCAGACAGGAGGTGACGCCGGGGATCACCAGCGGGCCGACCAGCCCGGCGCCGTCGCGCACCCGCACCGGCAGGTGCGGCACCCGGGCGGTGTGCAGATCCCGCAGCAGTCGCGGGTCGACGGCCAGCCAGTCGGCCAGCACGACCAGGTCCACCCCGACGGGGGCGCCGACGGCGTTGGCGTGACTGGTGTGCCCGACTCGGGCCCCCGAGCAGCGCAGACCCGAGATCAGCAGGTCCGACAGCGGGCCGCAGCCGTGCACCCGCACCGACAGCGTCCGGGGGGTGCGCTGCGAGGACGTCCGGACACCGGCGCCCAGCACCCCGGCGGCCCGCAGGCCGTCGAGGACCGCGTCGAACCCGGCGGTGTCGTGCAGACCGAGCCGGGCGGCCAGTCGGTGGACGGCAGGGGCCTGCAGCGGCAGCGCCCGCAGCACCGTGGCCAGGGTCGTCGCGCTCAGCCCGGCGGGTGGGCGGACCAGCACGGCGCGACGCGGGTCCCAGCCGATCTGCAGGCAGCCGTCGGGGCGCAGCAGCACCGGCATCGCGGGATCGAGGGCCTCCACATGCTCACCCTGACACCGAACGCGCAGAGGGGGTTTCAGCCGTCCACAGGGCCGTCGGGATCGGTCGTGCCGTCCGTGCCGGCATCGGTGCCGAGGTCCTTCTCGAACTCGGCGATCGCGGCGTCGATGTCCAGGCCGCTGACGTCCCCGCCGATGACCCGGTCGATGAACCCGGCCGAATCGTCGAGGTCGCCGGTGGTGGGCAGCAGGTCGGGGTGCTGCCACACCGCGTCGCGGGCGTCGATCCCGGCGGCGGTGGTCAGCCGCTCCCACAGGGCGGCGGCTTCGCGCATCTTGCGTGGCCGCAACTCCAGGCCGACCAGCGTGGCGAAGGTCTGCTCGGCCGGGCCGCCGGTGGCCCGGCGTCGGCGCAGCATCTCGCTGAGTGCGGTGGTTCCGGGGATCCGCTCACCGAGCGCGGCGGCGACGACGGTGGCCACCCAGCCCTCGACCAGGGCGAG
>JAGQTS010000093.1 GCA_020438895.1 Mycobacterium sp. | reverse complement strand
TGCTGCTGCTGGCCACCGACCTCGCTGCGGTCGATCACCACGAGGGCACCATCACCCTGATCGCCAATGCCGTCAATTGGAACGGTACCGAAGAGCATGTCGACGAGGCCTATGACGACGCGATCAGCCGGCTGGATGTGATGACCCGAGCATTGAGTCAGCCGCTGGGGTCGACTGTGGCCACTTTCGACCGGCCCGCCCCGCGTTTCCGCGCGCAGCGCACGATGGCCGAGTATGGGGCGATCGTCGAGAAACTGGTCGGCGATATCGAAGCCGGTGAGGCCTTCCAGGTCGTGCCCTCGCAGCGCTTCGAGATCGGCACCGCTGCCAAGCCACTCGACGTCTATCGGATGCTGCGGGTATCCAACCCCAGCCCGTACATGTACCTGGTGCACATCCCCGACGAGACGGGCCAAACGGCGTTCTCCATCGTCGGTTCGAGCCCCGAGGCACTGGTGACCGTTCACGATGGGTGGGCGACCACCCATCCGATCGCCGGCACCCGGTGGCGCGGCGGCACCGAGGAAGAGGACCTGCTGCTGGAGAAGGAGTTGCTCGCAGATGAGAAGGAACGCGCTGAGCACTTGATGCTGGTCGACCTGGGACGCAACGACCTAGGCCGGGTGTGTGTGCCGGGAACGGTCCGAGTCGGCGATTACAGCCACATCGAGCGCTACAGCCACGTCATGCACTTGGTGTCGACGGTGAACGGTCTGCTGGCGCCCGGGCGGACGGCACTGGACGCGGTCACCGCCTGCTTCCCGGCTGGAACCCTATCCGGGGCACCGAAGGTGCGGGCGATGGAACTCATCGAGGAAGTCGAGATGACCCGCCGCGGTCTGTACGGCGGGGTGGTCGGATACCTCGACTTCGCCGGCAATGCCGACTTCGCGATCGCTATCCGGACGGCGCTAATGCGTGACGGTACCGCCTATGTGCAGGCCGGAGGCGGTGTAGTGGCAGATTCTAACGGTCCTTACGAGTACACCGAGGCCGCCAACAAGGCTCGCGCCGTGCTCAGCGCTGTCGCGGCCGCCGACACGCTGACCGCCCCGTGATCCGGGTCGCCCAGCTACTGCTGGTCCTGGCTGCCGGCGGTTTGTGGGCGGCCTCCCGGATGCCGTGGGTTTCGCTGCGTAGCGCCGATGGTCTCGGCCTGCCCACCACGACAACGGTTGACGGCGCCACGTGGTCCACCGCGCTGATCCCCGTCGCGCTCCTGCTGCTGGCTGCGGCCCTGGCGGCGTTGGCGGTACGCGGCTTGATGCTGCGGACGGTAGCGGTCCTGGTCTCCGCCGGTTGTCTGGCGCTGGGGTATCTGGGTGTCAGCCTGATGGTGATGCCCGATGTCGCACCGCGGGCGGCGGCATTGGCCGACGTTCCCATTGTGGATCTCGTCGGCAGCCACCGCTACCTCTCCGGGGCGGTGCTCACCCTGGCCGCCGCAGTCGTCGCACTGGTGGCCGCGGTGTTGCTGATCCGGTCGGCCGCCAAAGCTGATGACAGCGCGGCACGGTTCCGCGGCGCCGGCAGCGCGCCTGGGCAGCCGGCTCTGTCCGGGCGGGGAATGTGGGACGCCCTCGACGCCGGCGACGACCCGACCGACACCGAGGGGCGGTGACGGACTCCGGTGGGCGGGCGGCTACCCTTTCACCGACGTCCACGAGTTCGCCAGCAACCGCAAGAGGGATAACGAGCCGTCATGAATTCGGCAACAGTGCTCGACTCCATTCTGGAGGGAGTCCGCGCTGACGTCGCCGCCCGGGAAGCACGGGTGAGCCTCGCGGAGGTGAAGGCAGCCGCCGAAGCGGCACCGCCGCCCCGGGATGTGCTGGCCGCGCTCTGCGCGCCGGGGATTGCCGTGATCGCCGAGGTGAAGCGGGCCAGTCCGTCCCGTGGACAGCTTGCCCCCATTGCCGATCCGGCCGAACTGGCGCGCGCGTACCAGAATGGTGGAGCCCGGGTGATCAGCGTGCTCACCGAGGAACGTCGTTTCAAGGGGTCGCTGGCCGATCTCGACGCTGTGCGGGCAGCGGTGTCGATTCCGGTGCTGCGCAAGGATTTCATCGTGCGTCCCTACCAGATCCATGAGGCCCGCGCCCACGGTGCCGACATGTTGCTGCTGATTGTCGCAGCGCTGGATCAGCCCGCCCTGGTGTCCATGCTCGACCGTACCGAGTCGCTCGGCATGACTGCGCTGGTCGAGGTGCACACCGAGGAGGAGGCGGACCGTGCCCTGCAGGCCGGTGCCAAAGTCATCGGCGTCAACGCCCGCGATCTGAAGACCCTCTCGGTGGATCGGGACTGCTTCGGCCGGATCGCTCCGGGGCTGCCGTCCAACACCATCAGGGTCGCCGAGTCCGGCGTACGTGGGCCGGCGGACCTGCTGGCCTACGCAGGTGCCGGCGCCGACGCGGTGCTAGTCGGTGAAGGTCTTGTGACCAGCGGCGACCCACGTGGGGCGGTGGCGGACCTGGTGACAGCCGGGGCGCACCCGTCGTGCCCAAAACCGGTCCGCTGACGTCCGGTTGACCGATATGGCCGACATTCCCATCCCCGACTTGCCCCGCGCCAGCGCTGCTATCGCCGAACCCACCCGACATGAACCCGATGCGCGAGGTCATTTCGGTGTGTACGGCGGTCGCTACGTACCCGAAGCTCTGATGGCGGTCATCGAGGAGGTCACCGCCGCGTACGACAAGGTTCGCAGCGATCAGCGATTTCTCGACGATCTCGATCGGCTACAGACGCACTACGCGGGCCGGCCCTCGCCGTTGTACGAGGCGGCCCGGCTCGGCGAACACGCAGGCGGAGCCCGGATATTTCTCAAACGTGAGGACCTCAACCACACCGGCTCGCACAAGATCAACAACGTTTTGGGCCAAGCGCTGCTGGCCCGGAAGATGGGCAAGACCCGGGTGATCGCCGAGACCGGAGCGGGCCAGCACGGGGTGGCGACGGCGACCGCGTGCGCACTGCTCGGGTTGGAGTGCGTCATCTACATGGGCGCGGTGGACACCGCCCGGCAGGCGCTCAACGTCGCCCGGATGCGACTGCTCGGGGCCGAAGTGGTTGCGGTGCAATCCGGTTCGAAGACGCTGAAGGACGCCATCAACGAGGCGTTCCGGGACTGGGTCACCAACGCCGAGGCCACCTACTACTGCTTCGGAACCGCCGCCGGGCCCCACCCGTTCCCGATGATGGTGCGCGACTTCCAACGCGTGATCGGAATGGAGGCCCGCGCACAGATTCTTGCGCAGGCGGGCCGCCTACCCGACGCGGTGACCGCCTGCGTCGGCGGGGGATCCAACGCGATCGGAATCTTCCATGCGTTCATCGACGACCCTGCGGTGCGGCTGATCGGGTTCGAGGCCGCCGGCGACGGGGTAGAGACCGGCCGCCACGCGGCGACCTTCACCGGCGGGTCTCCCGGCGCCTTCCAGGGTTCGTACTCCTACCTGCTGCAGGACAGCGACGGGCAGACCATCGAATCCCACTCGATCTCGGCAGGTCTCGACTATCCCGGGGTCGGCCCAGAACATGCCTTCCTCAAGGACACCGGCCGGACCGAGTACCGCCCGATCACCGACTCCGAGGCGATGGATGCCTTCCGACTGCTGTGCCGGCTGGAAGGCATCATCCCCGCGATCGAGACCGCTCATGCGATCGCCGGTGCGGTGGCACTGGCCGGCGAACTCGGGCCCGAGTCGATCATCATGGTCAATCTCTCCGGTCGGGGAGACAAAGACGTCGAGACCGCGGCCCGGTGGTTCGGCCTGCTGGACGCGACCGGGCAGGGCAGTCGATGACCGTCAGCCACAGTCGGCCCGGACGGCTGGGGCCGGTGTTCGCCACCTGCCGAAACGCCGGACGCGCAGCGTTGATCGGGTACCTTCCCACGGGATATCCGGACGTGCCGAGGTCCATCGAGGCGATGGTCGCGATCAGCGGTGACTGCGACATCATCGAGATCGGCGTGCCCTACTCCGATCCCGGTATGGACGGGCCGGTGATCGCCACCGCGACCGAGGCTGCGCTGCAGGGTGGGGTACGGGTCCGGGACACCCTGCGGGCCGTCGAAGCGGTCAGCGGTGCCGGCGGCAACGCGGTGGTGATGACGTACTGGAATCCCGTACTGCACTACGGGATCGAGGCGTTCGCACGTGACCTTGCCGCAGCCGGGGGGCAGGGCATGATCACCCCCGACCTCATTCCCGATGAAGCCGAAGACTGGATCGCAGCGGCCGAACACCACGATCTGGATCGGATCTTCCTGATCGCGCCGTCCTCGACGCCGGAACGCCTGGCCCGAACGGTAGATGCCTCGCGTGGGTTCGTGTACGCGGCCTCCACCATGGGTGTGACGGGGGCACGCGACGCGGTCGCATCGTCGGCCCCCGAACTGGTGCGTCGCGTGCGCGAAGTGTCCGACATGCCGGTCGGTGTGGGACTCGGGGTGCGCTCCCGCGAGCAGGCCGCGGAAATCGCCGGCTTCGCCGACGGCGTGATCGTCGGATCCGCGTTGGTATCCGCACTCGCCGACGGGGTCGGCGCTGCGCGAACCCTCACTGAAAAACTGGCCGCCGGGGTGCGAGAAAAGGTGCCTGCCACGTGACGACTACGGTGCTTGCGTATTTTCCGAGCCCTGGGCAGGGGGTGTGGTACCTCGGGCCCGTGCCCATTCGGGCCTACGCCCTGTGCATCATCGCCGGGATCATCGCCGCGCTGGTCATCGGAGATCGGCGGTGGGCCGCCCGTGGCGGCGAGCGTGGCGTCATTTATGACATCGCTCTGTGGGCGGTTCCGTTCGGCCTGATCGGCGGACGCCTATACCACCTGATGACCGACTGGCGCACCTACTTCGGTCCCGGCGGTGCCGGAGTCGGCGCGGCGCTGCGGATCTGGGAGGGCGGCCTGGGAATCTGGGGAGCGGTGGCCCTAGGTGGCGTGGGCGCATGGATCGCCTGCCGCCGCCGGGGGATTCCACTACCGGCCTTCGGAGACGCGATCGCTCCGGGAATCGTGTTGGCCCAGGCGATCGGTCGGCTGGGGAACTACTTCAACCAGGAGCTCTACGGCAGGGAAACAACCGTCCCGTGGGGAATGGAGATTTTCTACCGGCGAGATTCCGTCGGAGTGCTGGATGTCCACTCCCTGGACGGGGTGTCAACCGGTGAGGTCGCCGCCGTGGTGCATCCAACCTTTCTCTACGAGATGCTGTGGAACCTCGGCGTCTTCGTCCTCCTGATCGTCGTTGACCGCAAGTTCCGCATTGGGCATGGTCGGCTGTTCGCGCTCTACGTGGCCTCCTACTGCGTCGGCCGGTTCTGGGTCGAGCTACTGCGCGATGACACCGCGACGCTCATTGCCGGCATCCGGATCAACGTCTTCACCTCGATGTTCGTCTTCATCGGCGCTGTGGTGTACATCCTGCTCGCACCCAAGGGTCGGGAGGATCCCGCGACCCTGCGAGGCCACGAGCCGATCGAATCGTCCGCCGAGGAGGCGGTCGAGGAGTTCACCGAGGACGTGATCGTGGCCGCCGCTGCCGGCAGCGGTCTGATCGCGGCTGTCACCGTCGCAGGCGAGCATGATGACGAGGATTCCGGCGGACCTGTGCCAACGGAACCCGATGCCGGCGAACCGCGCGACGACGGCGGCGCCAGCGATTCTGAAGCCGAGGAGACCCGCGAGCTCGAGGCCGCTGAATCTGATGTCGACGTGTCTGACGCCGTTGATTCTGAGGTCGACGTGTCTGACGCCGTTGATTCTGAGGTCGACGTGTCTGACCCCGCTGATTCTGACGCCGTTGAGTCTGAGGTTGTCGAGTCGGAGGTTGTCGAGTCGGAGAGCTCGGAGAGCGCTGAGCCCGAGACCCCCCAAACTGAGACGACCGAACCGGAGACTGCCGAACCTGAGGCCGCCGGTGAGACGAGCCACGACGGGAACGCCACTGGTGACGAGACAGCCGACGCTGAAGCTCCCGAGGCTGCCCAAGAAGCAGCTGAACCCGTGGACGAGGCCTCGTCTGATCCGGGGTTCGAGGTTGCGGCATCGACCGAGCACGATGGGACCGCTGACGGGAAGAACCCGAAGTTCAGCATCACCTTGCGACGTCTGCTCTGGGGTGCCCAAAGTCGCGACTGAGATGACGAACACCGCGGCTCTGGCATGCTGATGTCATGACCGAACCGCCGTTCGGGGGCTCGGAGGCTCATCCGGGTCAGCCGCCGTACCCGCCGCCCTCCTATCCGCCACCACCACCGGGGCAATACGGAAGCCCCGGCGCGTTTCCACCGCCGCTGTATCCGCCCCCCGGTTTCTATCCGGATCCCCTCGCCCCCTACGGCCGCCATCCGTTCAGCGGTGAACCCCTGTCGGACAAATCGAAGGTGATCGCCGGGCTGCTTCAGCTCCTCGGTCTTGCAGGAGTCCTCGGCATCGGCCGCATCTACCTGGGACAAACCAGTTTCGGTGTCGCCCAGCTGGTCGGCTGTCTCCTGTTCGGTATCGTCACGTGCGGTTTCGGGTTCATCGTTCCGGTGATCTGGGGGATCGTCGACGCGGTGCTGATATTCACCGACAAGGTCCGAGACCCCATGGGCCGTCCGCTTCGCGATGGCACCTGATTCCGCCCCCGGCCGGCGTGTGACCATGCTGGGCGGCGCCGCGTTAGGGGTGGCCGCACTCACCTATGTCGGTCTGGCCGACCCCCACCGGCCCGGTTCGCTCTTCCCGCCGTGCCCATTCCGGATGCTCACCGGGTGGTACTGCCCGGGGTGCGGTGGATTGCGCATGACCCATGATCTGCTTCATGCCGATGTCGCGGCGGCGGTCGCCGACAATGTTTTCCTTCTCGCCGGTCTGCCGCTGCTGGCGGGGTGGTGGCTGTGGCGGAACCACCGGAGCCGTCCCGCCTTCCCCGTTCCGGTCCTCATCGCCATCTCGGTCGCCGCCGTCGTGTGGACCGTCGTCCGCAACCTGCCGGGCTTCCCCCTGGTTCCGACCATGCTCGGCTCGTAACCCGCCCGGGGGCAGCGGAGCGGACTATGCTCAGACGTCGTGACGCGGCGCGGCAAGATCGTCTGCACTTTGGGCCCAGCGACCGGTAGCGACGAGATGGTCAGAGCGCTCGTCGAGGCCGGGATGGACGTGGCCCGATTGAACTTCAGTCACGGGGAGCACGCCGACCACGCAGCCGCCTATCGTCGTGTCCGGCATGCTTCCAAGGTCACCGGACGCGCTGTCGGCGTGCTGGCCGATCTTCAGGGACCCAAGATCCGCCTCGGCCGGTTCGCCGAGAACGAGGCTCTCTGGGCCAACGGCGAAACAGTGCGCATCACCGTCGAGGACTGCGTCGGCAGCCACGACCGCGTCTCCACCACCTATAAGGAGTTGGCCGCCGATGCCCGGCCGGGTGACCGACTCCTGATTGATGATGGCAAGGTGGCACTCGTCGTCGACACCATCGATGGAAACGATGTGGTGTGCACCGTCACCGAGGGCGGGCCGGTCAGCAACAACAAGGGTTTGTCCATGCCGGGGATGAAGGTTTCGGTCCCCGCGCTGTCGGAGAAGGACGTCGCCGACCTGGAATTCGCCCTGAATCTCGGTGTCGACATGGTGGCGCTGTCATTTGTGCGCTCAGCGTCAGACGTCGACCTGGTCCATGCGGTGATGGACCGGATCGGTAGGCACGTCCCGGTGATCGCCAAGCTGGAGAAGCCCGAAGGGGTAGCCGACCTGGCCGCCATCGTGTTGGCCTTCGACGCCATCATGGTGGCCCGGGGAGATCTCGGGGTGGAACTCCCCCTCGAAGAGGTGCCGTTGGTGCAGAAGCGAGCCATCCAGATCGCCAGGGAGAACGCCAAGCCGGTGATCGTGGCGACCCAGATGCTGGAGTCGATGATCGACAATTCCCGGCCTACCCGCGCCGAGGCTTCAGATGTCGCCAACGCCGTGCTCGACGGTGCGGATGCGGTGATGCTGTCCGGAGAGACCTCCGTGGGCCGGTTTCCGCTCGAGGCGGTGCGCACGATGGCGAGAATCATCGTCCGGGTCGAGCAGGATTCGACAGGCGCCCCATTGGTGCACGTGCCGCGGACGAAACGCGGGGTGATCTCCTACGCGGCGCGCGACATCGGTGAGCGGCTCAACGCCAAGGCATTGATCGCGTTCACCTCCTCGGGTGACACCGTACGTCGGCTCGCGCGTTTGCATAGCAGGCTGCCGTTGCTGGCATTCGTGACGAAACCGGACCTGCGCAGCCGACTGGCGCTCAGTTGGGGAACCGAGACGTTCATCGTCCCGGAGAAGTCCAGTACCGACGGCATGATCCGGCAGGTGGATCACGCGTTGCTGGAACTCGCCCGTTGCGAGCGGGGCGACCTGGTCGTCATTGTCGCTGGAGTTCCGCCGGGCACAGTAGGCTCGACTAACTTGATCCACGTCCACCGTATCGGGGAGGACGATCACTAATCCGGCGGGAGCGCACGTGGCCAGATCGGACTTCGACGAACTGCTGGCCATCCTTGAGCTCGAGACGACCGGACGGGACGTGTTCCTGGGACGTCACCCGCGCAAGAACCCCATTCGGACCTTCGGCGGCCAGTTGATGGCCCAGGCCTTCGTCGCGGCCAGTCGCACTCTGTCACACCCGTTGCCGCCCAGTGCGCTGTCGGTGCACTTCATCACCGGCGGGGATCCGGCCCGCGATATCGAGTTCACCGTCGTGCGACTGCGTGACGAGCGTCGGTTCGCCAACCGTAGAGTGGATGCAACGCAGGATGGCACCCTGTTGGCCACCGCACTGGTGTCCTATCTCGCCGGCGGCGCCGGCCTCGAGCACAACTTCGAGATGCCGCAGGTTCCCCAACCACACGGGCTACCGTCCATCGACGCGCTGCTGGTCGGCTACGAGAAAGTCGTGCCGTTGTTCGTGGAGGCGATGCGCCCGATCGAATGGCGCTACGCTAACGACCCGGCTTGGGTGATGCGCAAGAAGGGTGAGCAACTGGCCCGCAATCAGGTGTGGATGACCGCCCACGGCGACATGCCCGATGATCCGGTGGTTCACCACGCGGCAATGATCTACTCCTCCGACACCACCGTCCTGGATTCGATCATCACCACGCACGGCCTGTCGTGGGGTTGGGATCGGATCTTCGCAGTCACCATCAACCACTCGGTGTGGTTTCATCGACCCGTCGACTTCTCCGACTGGGTGCTGTACTCAACAGCCTCGCCGGTGGCCGCGGAATCCCGAGGTCTGGGCATGGGACATTTCTTCAACCGTTCCGGACAAGTCGTGGCCACGGTGGCTCAGGAGGGCATCGTCAAACACTTTCCGGGGGCCGTACGCCAGCCCGCTACGGGGTTGGGGTGACGGGAAACCTATCCTCCACCGACGCCCGGAAGCGATCCGAGCATTCCTCAACCATGGTTCGATCCTGGCCGGCGTGCCGAAGGCAGTCGAGATAGTCGCCCGCACCCACCTCGTTGAACAAGCCCACCCAGAACGCGACAGAGACCAACCCGGCGATGATGGCGAGCACCCCGACGACGACCGCACTCAGCGCCACCCCGCCGTTGGTAGCTGCGCCGCGTTTCGCGCGGCCTCGGGCGACAACTCCCATGATCACAGCCGCGGTGCCCAGAATGAGGCCCCCCACCACGGAGATCGCACTCAGCAATCCGATGATCCCTACCACCAGAGCCGCGATAGCCAGACCGTTCTTGGGCGCGGGCAACTCGCCGGGGTAGTCGCCAGCCGACGGTGGTGGGGGCGGGTAGCTCCCCGGGTACGGGCCCGGTGGGTAGGGATATGGCTGGAATGATCCCGGTTGATACGGGGGGAAAGACGGACTCGGGCTCGGATAGGACGACGGCTGGGGGTCCGGGCGAGATGATCGGTCCGGCAACTCAGTCATGGATTCCGCCTTACGTGGGAATCGTGGGAATCGTCGCGGTGGTCGTCAGGATACTCGGCATGGACCGTGCATGGCTCGCACTGATCCGGGAACCCAGCGCGAACCGCGGCTGCGCGCAGTCGCGGTTCGCGCTCCACGTGGTGGACGTCCGAGCGGGAATCAGCGAGTGCCGAGGGCTTCCCCGACCGCAGCGCGGGCCTCGGCACCGGCCTTGCGGATACCGAACGACGCCACGATCTCGAACACGCCGATCACGATCAGCCAAATACCGATAACCAAGGTCAGGGTGGCCAGCGACGAGAAGGGGAAGGCCAGCACGATGACTCCGGCGATCAGCGTGATCACACCGAGGAAGATCTGCCAGCCCCGGCTCGGAGTGGACGGATCGCTGATCGCAGACGCCGCCTCGGCCACGCCGCGGAAGATGAACCCAATAGCAACCCAGATGGCCAGCAGCCACACAGCGTTCCCAATGCTCTTGAAACACAGCACCGCCAGAACGAGGGACGCCGCGCCGCTGATGAACAACAACGCCCGGCCGCCGCCGGAGATATGCAGGGTGAATGCGTGAAATACCTGAGAGACACCCGTCACCAACAGGTAGGCGCCGAAGAATATCGCTGCAACGAGAATGGTCGGGCCCGGCCACACCAGAACCATGACACCGAGAATCACCGACAGGACACCGGTCAGGAGGACCGACTTCCACAGGTGGCCGACAAGACTTCCGGGGGATGACCCGGGGGATGACGTAGTCATACCGCTGAGTCTGGCACACCGTTCCGACGGCGCGGCGGAATACCACTCCCCAGGGTGGCGGCGCTGTTGTGCTGTGGGTTGGTGCTTACAGGACTAGAGTTCTGCCCGACGACGGTTGAAAGCGGGGCAGCGGTGTTGGCGGAGCAAGCACATCGGAGAACCTGGTTGCGGTCAATGGCAATCGTCACGGTGGCCGCGGCCCTGAGCCTCTCCGGTTGTTCGAAAGGCACCGAGAATAGCCGGGGGGCAGATGCGACCGAAACCAGTGTGGCGGTCAAGCCCGCAAAAGTGGACGACATCGCTGCGACGGTGCCCGAGGACATCCGCAATTCCGGCAAGCTGATCGTTGGCGTGAACATTCCCTACGCCCCCAACGAATTCAAGGATGCCGACGGAAAAATCGTCGGCTTCGACGTCGACCTCATGAACGCTGTCGCCGGGGTGTTGGGGCTTGTCCCGGAGTACCGCGAATCAGATTTCGCCAAGATCATCCCCGCCATCGACGGCGGGACCTACAACGTCGGCATGTCGTCATTCACCGACACCAAGGAGCGTCAGCGGTCCGTTGACTTCGTCGACTACTTTTCCGCAGGCACACTCTGGGCTCAGCGTCCCGGCGCACCGATCGAGCCGAACGACGCGTGCGGCAAGAAGGTCGCCGTCCAGGCGACCACCGTCCAGGACACCGACGAACTGCCAGCCAAGAGCACTGCATGTACCGAAGCCGGAAAGCCGGCGATCGAAATCGTTCGATTCGACAGTCAGGACGCTGCGACCAACGCCGTCATCCTCGGCCAGGTGGATGCCATGTCGGCCGACTCACCGGTGACGGCTTACGCCATCAAACAGAGCAACGGCAAGTTGGAAGCGGCGGGGGAGATCTTCGAAGCCGCACCCTACGGGTGGCCGGTGAAGAAGGGCTCACCGCTCGCTGAATCGCTGCGCAAGGCCTTGGAACACCTGATCGAGACCGGCGATTACAAGACGGTCGCCGCCAACTGGGGCGTTGAGTCGGGGATGATCAGCAAGCCGGTCATCAACGGCGGCACTGGCTAGGTCCGGTGAGCGTCGTCGGCTCGTCGGCACCGGGGCCAAACGGCCCGGCGGCGCCACAGCCTATCGACGCTGTTCCGCTGCGACATCCGTGGCGGTGGGTCGGAGCGGTCGTCATCGTGGCTCTGGTCGGGCTGTTCGTTTACGGTGCGGCAACCAACGCGGCTTACGGGTGGGCCACCTACTTCGACTACCTGTTCAACGAACGGATACTGCTCGGAGTCGTCAATACCTTGCAACTGACGGTGTACGCCATGGCCCTCGGAGTGGCGCTCGGCGTGATCCTGTCGGTGATGCGTTTGTCTCCCAATCCGGTCTTCCGGTGGGTGGCCTGGGCTTTCCTGTGGATCTTTCGTGGTACCCCGGTCTACGTCCAACTGGTGTTCTGGGGCCTGATTCCCACGATCTACCAGAACATTCAGATCGGCGTGCCGTTCGGCCCCTCACTGCTCCACGTCAACCTTCAGAGCCTGTCCATCCCGTTCCTGCTCGCGGTGATCGGTCTGGGACTCAACGAGGCGGCCTACATGGCCGAAATCATCCGCGCGGGCATCACTTCGGTGCCCGAGGGTCAGACGGAGGCCTCGACGGCACTGGGAATGTCGTGGGGGCTGACGATGCGCCGCACGGTGCTACCGCAGGCGATGCGGGTGATCATCCCGCCGACGGGCAACGAACTCATCAGCATGCTGAAGACCACGTCGCTGGTCACTGCGGTGCCGTACTCCTACGACCTGTACAGCATCGCCTCACGGGAGATCGCTGCGCGAATTTTCGAACCTGTGCCGCTATTGCTGGTTGCGGCGACCTGGTACCTGGCGGTGACCAGCATCTTGATGATCGGACAGCACTACCTGGAGAGGTACTTCGCCCGTGGCATTTCCCGACAGCTGACAGCCAAGCAATTGTTGGCGCTCGCGAAGGCCCAGACCGAGGCCAGCTGAGGATGACGGTCATGGTTCAGGCCGAGCAGGTCTGCAAGAACTTCGGCGCATTGGAGGTACTCAAAGGGGTGTCGCTGACCGTCGAGCAGGGCGAGGTGATGGTTCTCGTCGGCCCCTCAGGATCGGGCAAGTCGACGTTCTTGCGTTGTATCAACCACTTGGAGGCCATCTCGGCCGGAAGGTTGTACGTCGACGGGCAGTTGGTCGGCTACCGGGAGAGCCGGGGCAAGCTGCACGAAATGAGTGCCCGTGAGGCAGCCAGGCAACGCCGCGACATCGGCATGGTGTTCCAGAATTTCAATCTCTTCCCCCACCGGACCGTGCTGGACAACGTCGTCGAGGCTCCGGTGCACGTCAAGGGCACAAACAAGACCGTGGCTGAAAGACGCGCCAGAGAGCTGCTGGGCCAGGTCGGCCTGTCCGACAAGGCAACTGCCTACCCGGCCCAGCTGTCCGGTGGTCAGCAACAGCGGGTTGCCATCGCCCGCGCACTGGCAATGGATCCGAAATTGATGCTGTTCGACGAACCGACTTCGGCCTTGGACCCGGAGCTGGTGGGCGAGGTGCTTGCGGTGATGAAGAAACTTGCCGCGGATGGCATGACCATGATCGTGGTGACCCACGAGATGGGCTTCGCCCGCGAAGTTGCCGACCAGTTGGTGTTCATGGATGGGGGAGTCGTCGTCGAGAGCGGTCGGCCACATGATGTCCTGGCCAGTCCGCAGCAAGAACGCACCCGAGCTTTTCTGTCGAAAGTGATGTAGCGGACAGCTGCCCAGTTCGGCCGGCAACCGCCTCCATGGTGTGGCGTTTGTCACTGCGGAATTCGCCGTCAGCGCCGCTGGTTTCGATGGTTTCAGTCTACGGTGAAACATGTGAGCAAGACCGCTGCTCGGCGTCCCAGTCCGCAGATCATGGACTTCGTCGAGCAGATGGGCGGCTTTTTCGAGTCCAATGGCCTGACCCGGTTGTCCGGGCAATTGCTCGGGTGGCTGCTCGTCTGCTGCCCCGAGCGCCAGTCCTCGGAGGAATTGGCGGCTGCACTCGACGCCAGCAGCGGCGGAATCAGTACCAACGCCCGGATGCTCATCCAGTTCGGGTACATCGAGCGGCTGGCGGTGGCCGGGGACCGGCGCACTTACTATCGGCTACGCCCCAACGCCTTTGCAGCGGGGGAACGTCAACGCATCCGGACCATGGCCGATCTGACGGCAATGGCCGATGCCGGGCTGCGGGCCATGCGCGGATCACCCCCCGAGGACACCCGCCGACTGGAGGAGATGCGGACCCTGTCGTCGTTCATGCACACCGTTCTCAGCGATGCACTCGACCGGTTCGGCGACGGCGGTCAGGACCACCCGGGAGAAGTCGAATGATAGCTGCCCTCAAACGGGCCTGGATTCCGTTGCTCTTGGTGGTGGTCGCGGTGGTGGCCGGTTTCACGGTGCACCGTCTGCGTGGCTTCTTCGGCGCCGAAGGCATTCTGGTGACCCCGAGGGTGTTCGCCGAGGACCCCGAGCCATTCGACCCCAAGGTGGTGCGCTACGAAATCCTGGGCGCGGGCGGAACGGCCAACATCAACTATCTGGATCTTGATGCACAGCCGCAGCGTATCGATAACGCGCCCTTGCCGTGGTCGCTCACGCTTGAGACCACCGCTCCCTCCGCCGCACCCAACATCATCGCCCAAGGCGACGGAATGTCGATCACCTGTCGAATCCTCGTCGACGGCGAAATCAAGGACGAGAGGACGGTAACCGGTGTGGACCCGTTGACCTACTGCTTCGTCAAGTCGGCATGATCGCGCCGTCAGGCGACCGGGCGGCGACCGATCGCCAGCCGTCCAACCGGACTCTTCCGGCCCGCATGATCCGGGCCTTCGCGGTTCCGATCATCCTGGCCTGGATCGCGCTGATCGCCGTGCTCAACGTCACGGTGCCGCAGCTGGAGGAGGTCGGCCAAGCGCAAGCGGTGTCGATGAGCCCTGAGGCGGCGCCGTCGATGATCGCGATGAAACGCATCGGCCAGGTCTTCGAGGAGGGGAACTCCGACAGCTCGGCGATGATCGTGCTGGAAGGGCAAGAGCCGCTGGGTGATGCCGCGCACGAGTTCTACGACGAGATGTTGGCCAAACTCAAGGCCGACACCAAACATGTGGAGTCGGTACAGGACTTCTGGGGTGATCCGCTCACCGCGACCGGTGCGCAGAGCAGTGATGGCAAGGCCGCCTACGTTCAGATCAAACTGGCCGGCAACCAGGGTGAGTTACTGGCCAACGAATCGGTAGCGTCGGTCAAGTCGATCATCGACAGTCTCAAGCCCCCCGACGGAGTCAAGGTCTACGTCACCGGGGCGGCGGCGATGGTCGCCGATCAGCAGGAGACCGGCGACAAGAGCCTGCGGGTGACCGAGATGGTCACCTTCGTCGTCATCATCACGATGCTGCTGTGGTTCTACCGATCGATCATCACGGTGCTGCTGGTACTGGCCATGGTGGTGCTCTCGCTCAGCGCGGCCCGCGGGTTTGTCGCGTTCCTGGGTCATCACCAGATCATCGGACTGTCGACGTTCGCGACCAGTCTGCTCGTCATGCTTGCCATCGCCGCAGCAACCGACTACGCGATCTTTCTGATCGGGCGATACCAGGAGGCGCGCGGGGCGGGTGAGGACCCGGTGTCGGCGTACTACACGATGTTTCACGGCACCGCTCATGTGGTGTTGGGGTCCGGTTTCACTATCGCCGGCGCCACGTTCTGCCTCAGCTTCACCCGGCTGCCCTATTTTCAAACCCTCGGTGTTCCGCTGGCCATCGGCATGACCGTCGTGGTGATCACGGCGCTCACCGTCGGCAGCGCGATCGTGTCGGTAGCCAGCAGGTTCGGTCTACTGGAACCGAAACGGACGATGCGGGTCCGTGGGTGGCGGAAGATCGGCGCCGCCGTGGTGCGGTGGCC
>JAGQTS010000092.1 GCA_020438895.1 Mycobacterium sp. | reverse complement strand
TGCAGGCGCTCCAGCAGATCCTCCAGACTCGCCTGCACGCGAACTAGATCGCTCGGTCGCGATTGTCCCAGTAGGGCTTACGCAGGTCCTTCTTGAGCAGCTTGCCGGTGGGGTTGCGGGGCAACTCGGCCATGATGTCCACGCTGCGCGGGCACTTGTAGTGCGCCAGCTTCTCCCGGCACCACGCGACGAGTTCCTCCGGGGTCACCTGCTGGCCCTCGGAGAGTTCGACGACGGCTTTGACCGACTCGCCCCACTTCTCGTCCGGGATACCGAACACGGCGGCATCCAGCACCGCCGGGTGGTCGGTGAGGGCTCGTTCGACCTCGACGGAGTAGATGTTCTCCCCGCCGGAGATGATCATGTCCTTCAGACGATCCTCGACGAAGACGAAGCCCCCGTCGTCGACCCGGCCGATGTCACCGGTGCGGAACCAGCCGTCGGGTGTGACGGCCTCAGCGGTGGCCTCGGGCTTGTTGTGGTAGCCCTCCATCAATTGTGGTGTGCGGAACCACAGTTCACCCGGCTCGCCCTTCGGGGCGTCGGCACCGGTGTTCGGATCGACAACGCGAACCTCGACGTGGCGGGCGGGCTGCCCGGCGCTGGTCAGCCGCTCGGGATGGGCGGCATCGCGGTGGGCTTCCGGGGTCAACTGGGTGACCGCGCCGCATACCTCGGTCAGTCCGTACACCTGGACGAACTCGGTGTCGGGAAACTCCACCAGCGCCTTGGCCAGCAGGGCCGGCGGCATCGGGGAAGCTCCGTAGACGAAGGTGCGCAACCGGTTGAACAGCGCGATCGCATCGGGCCCCATCTCCATCACCTTGCCCAGCACCGCCGGCACCAGGAACGTGCGGGTGGCTCCGGCCAGTAACGCACCGGCCAGCGACGCGCCGTCCACCTCCCGGGTCATGATCGACGGGATACCGGCATGGATACCGAACTGCATGTACGACGTCCCGCCGACGTGGAACAACGGCATGGCCACCATGTTCTTGTCATCGGGCTGGAATTCGAATGTCCCGGCGTTGAGGGTGTGCGCGACCAGGTTCGCCTGGGTGAGGCGAATGCCCTTCGGGTTACCGGTCGTTCCGGACGAGTACATGATCACGCAGACGTCGGTGGGACTGACGTCAGCGCCGCGGGGACGCGGGGTGGCGGCCGCCAGCATCGCCTCGTACTCGTCGCCGTCGGCGCCCTCGGGGGTGACAGCGATGATGTGCTCGACATGGGTGAGCCGATCGCGGATCTTGTCGATCGACGGAATCAGCTCGGCACCGACGATCAGCAACTTCGCACCGCAGTCGTTGATGACGTAGTCGATCTCGTCACCGGCCAGGCGGAAGTTGATGATCGCGGTGGCAGCTCCCAGACTCGCGGCCGCCAGGGTGGTCTCGACACAGGCCGGATGGTTCTTGTCCAGGACGGCCACGACGTCGCCCCGGCCGATGCCGCGCGCTGCGAGCGCCCCGGCCAGCCGGCGCACCCGCTCATCGAATTGCCTCCAGGTGAAGGTGCGACCCAGATAAGACACCGCTACCTCGTCGGGCTTGACCTCGGCCCAGTAGGACAGCCGGTCGTCGAGAAAGCGCGGTTCGGGAGCGTCAGCCATACCCGACAGGGTGCCACGTCAGGACGGCGCCGCGGCCCGGTTTGGACGCAGCAGAATCCAGGCCACCACCATGGCGACGAGCGGCACCCCGGTCATGATCAGGCTGACCTCGTGGATCGCCGTCAGCCAGCTGTCGGTGGCCTCCGACACCACCCAGCGAGCCTGCTCCGGGTCGAGAACCTCGCTACCGGCCGCGGTGGGCGCTCCGCCGTGTGCCACCCGCAGTGCGTCGCGGGCCTGCTCTTCGCTGATGCCGGAGCCCTCCAGCTTGCGCCGGCCGTCCTGCAGGAACAACGTGGTGCCGACCAGTGCGAACAGCGCCGGACCCAGCGAGTAGGCCGCCTGACCGACCGCGGGTTTGACCGCCGATACCACACCGCCGAGTTCCGGCGGCGCGCTGGACATCATGATCGTCGACTGCGGTGTCTGCACGACGGCACCGCCGATGGCGTTGAGGGCCACCCCGATCCCGAACACGGCGACCGGGGTGTTCTGGTCGAGCACCACCAGCATCGCCATGCTGACAGCCAGGATCGCCAGCCCGAACACCAGCACGGCGCGCTCACCGAAGCGGGAGACCGCGCGACCGGCCACCACCGCGGCCGCCGAGGCGATGAGCATCGCCGGCACCAGCAGCAGGCCCAGTAGTTCCGGCGACTCACCCCGGATGGTCACCAGGTAATAGGCGAACAGAATGGTCCCGCCGCCACCGAGGAAGTTGAACGTCGCACCGGCGGTCAACGCCGCATTGAACCGGCCGGAGGAGAAGATCCGCATGTCCAGGGCGGGTGCGGGGGTGTGCAGTTCCCATCGGACGAACGCCACCCCGAGTGCCAGGCCCACCCCGATCAGCACGAGCGCACCGAGGTTCAGCCCGCCCTGTAACTCGGTCAGGCCGTAGATGACGCTGATCAGCGCGGCCGCGATCAGCCCGATGCCGGGCAGGTCGAGCTTGCGCTGATCCCGCACCGTCTCCGGGACGTAGCGAAGGGTGATGACCAGGGTTGCCACGGCCAGCACCGGTGTGACAAGCAGGCAGGTCCGCCACCCGAAATGGCTCGCCAGCCAACCGGCCACTGCCGGCTGGAAGACTGCCAGCGCATGTCCGGCCCCCAGGTAGGCGGCGATGGCGGCGGCGCGCCGGCCGGGCGGGAACACCGCGTTGATGATGGCCAACGACAGGCCGAGCACGAACGCGAAGGCCACGCCGAGGCCGGCCCGGGCCACGATCAGCACCGAGACATGGGGGGCTACCGCGCCGAGCACCCCGAAGGCGATGGACCCGTAACAGCCGATGGCGAACATCCGCTTCATCCCGGCCAGATCCCCCAGGGCGCCGGCCCCGAGTACCGCGGCAGCCAATGTGAGCGTGCAGAGGCTGGCCAGGAAACTGGCGGTAGCGGGGGTGAAATCCAAAGCGCGCCGGACCTCGGCCAGGTTCGCCGAGAGTGTGGTCGGGTCGGCCGCGGTGAAGCTGTACCCGAGGCCCATCGCGACGATGGTCATCGTCGCCGCCCGGCCACTGACAAGGGTTTGGGCCATTGCCCGATGCTAGTGTCCGATGCTGGGCGGATGCGCGCTTCAGGCCGGACCGGTTGAGATCGCCGTGGGCGCCGATACCCTGGCCGGGAATTGGAACACGTTCTAATGTTGCAGGCATGCCCCGGGATGACGAACCTCCGAGCAGCCACTCACCGGCGGAGCTGCTCCGCCATCCGCTGCACACCGGTCATCTCACCGTCGGCGCGCTGCGGCGCCACCACGACCGTCCGGTGCTGTTCCTTGGCGAGACCACCCTGACCGGTGGACAGCTGGCCGATCGGATCAGCCAGTACATCCAGGCGTTTGAGGCGCTCGACGCGGGCGCCGGAGCCACCGTCGGTCTGCTCTCGGTGAACCGGCCAGAAGTGCTGATGATCATCGGAGCCGGTCAGACCCAGGGCTACCGGCGCACTGCGTTGCACCCGTTGGGGTCGCTGGACGACCACGCCTATGTCCTGACCGACGCCGGTGCGACATCGCTGATCATCGACCCCAACCCGATGTTCGTCGAACGCGCACTCGGACTGCTGGCCCGGGTGCCGTCGCTGTCCAGGGTGCTCACGCTCGGACCGGTGCCCGCGGAGTTGGCGGAGGTTGGTGTCGACCTCATCGCCGAAGCAGCTCGCTACCCGGTGCGACCGCTGACCGCCGCCGAGCTACCGCCCGATCACATCGGCGGCCTGACCTACACCGGCGGCACCACCGGCAGACCCAAAGGGGTCATCGGGACGGTCGGCTCGATCCTGTCCATGACCACCGTGCAGCTGGCTGAGTGGGAGTGGCCCGAGCACCCGCGGTTCCTGATGTGCACTCCGTTGTCGCACGCCGGGGCCGCCTTCTTCGTTCCGACCATCGTCAAGGGCGGCGAGATGATCGTGCTGCCGAAGTTCGACCCCGCCGAGGTGCTGCGGGTGATCGAGGAGCGCCGCATCACCGCGACCATGCTGGTGCCGTCGATGATCTACGCACTGATGGACCACCCCGACTCCCATACCCGTGACCTGTCCACGCTGGAGACGGTCTATTACGGCGCCTCTGCGATGAACCCGGTTCGGCTCGCCGAGGCGATCCGGCGGTTCGGCCCGATCTTCGCCCAGTACTACGGTCAGTCCGAGGCGCCGATGGTTATCACCTATCTGGCCAAGCGGGATCATGACGAGAAGCGCCTGACATCATGCGGACGACCGACGCTGTTCGCCCGGGTTACCCTGCGCGACAAGGACGGAAATGCCGTCCCCCGTGGAGAAGTCGGCGAAATCTGTGTGTCGGGCCCGTTGCTCGCCGGTGGGTACTGGAACCTGCCCGAGGCGACCGCGGACACCTTCCGCGACGGTTGGCTGCACACCGGCGACATGGCGCGCGAGGATGACGACGGCTTCCTCTACATCGTCGACCGGGTCAAGGACATGATCGTCACCGGCGGATTCAACGTCTTTCCGCGGGAGGTGGAGGACGTCGTCGCCGAGCATCCGGCCGTCGCGCAAGTCTGCGTGATCGGCACCCCGGACGAGAAATGGGGCGAGGCGGTGACGGCGGTCATCGTGTTGCGGCCCGACCATGCGGGCAACGGTGAGGCGGTCGCGTCGGTGACCGCCGAGATCCAGGCGATGGTCAAGGACCGTAAGGGTTCGGTGCAGGCGCCCAAGCAGGTGATCGTGGTGGATTCGGTGCCGACGACGCCGCTGGGAAAGCCCGATAAGAAGGCGGTTCGGGCCCGATTTTGGCAGGGTGCTGAACGTGCGATCGGTTAAGGCGGTGCTGTTCGACTTCTCCGGGACGCTGGCGCGCCTGGAGGAGGACGACAGCTGGTTCGACGGGATGGGACTTGACGCCGGCCGGCGAGCGGACGTGATGGACCGGTTGACGCACCCGACAGCCGCGGTGGATCACCACGCCTGGGGGTATCGGGATCTGGACACCAGCATGCACCGCGAGGCCTACCTCCATGTGCTACTGGATGCCGGTCTGGCGGGGCCGCACGCCGAATCGCTGTACGCCCGTTGTGTCGACCCGGACCAGTGGACCGTGTACCCGGATACCGTCGAGGTTTTGGATAGATTGCGTGCCAAAGGAATTCGTTCCGCCGTGGTGTCCAACATCGCGTGGGACGTCCGCTCCGTTCTGGTGTCGGCCGGTGCCGACGCCTATGAATACGTGTTGTCCTATCAGGTCGGCGTCGCCAAGCCGGATCACCGCATCTTCGATATCGCCCTGTCCCGACTCGACGTCGAGGCCGCCGACGCGCTGATGGTCGGCGACAGCCTGGAGAACGACGGCGCAGCCCTCGGCGTGGGATGCGGATTCGCACTGGTGGATCCGTTGCCGGTCGCCGAGCGCCCGACCGGGTTGCTCGACGCATTGGGTGAGCGCGGCGTCCGAATGTAGATTTTCCCGCCTCTGAGCGACTCGCCATGCTCCGCTGGATCGTCGGTACGAGAGTTTTCCACCTCTGAGCGACTCCCCCATCGGCACCGGCGGCCCTGCTGGCACCCAGTCCGCGCCTAGTCCGCACCCCGTTCGCGCCCGCACCCGGTCCGCGCCCGCACCCAGTCCATGCCCGTTCCGCGCTCGGGCTCAGGCCGCGCCTAGTCCGCACCCAGTCCGCGACCGGGCCAAGTCCGCGCGCCCGTGCCCAGTTCATGCCCACCTCGGAGCGACTCACCCATCGACGCCAGTACCCATGACCAATCACTCCCCACCTCCGAGCGACTCTCAACGACTGACCGCGGAGATGTCGGTGCATTGTGCGAACTTGCCGGTATGGCACGTTTGCTGCGCGGGACCGACCTGCGATACACCCTGACCCGATTGCTTCAGGTTCTCGGACCTTTGACCGTGACGGAACTCTGCACCGAACTCGACAACTGGGGCTTTACCGTCGACGGCCGGCCCACGAAGGTCGTCTCCGACGCGTTGCGGTGGGAAGTGCGCCGGGGACGGGTTCGTCGCCGGGGCCACGGCCTTTACGGCGCAGGATGCGCACCGGGCGGTACCGCATACCGAATCATCGACCGGGTCAGGTCGTTGCGGGAGGAAGCCGACACCCTCCGCGCACAAGCGGAAACGCCCGGCGCCGAAGCGGAATCGCCCGGGCGGCGCACCGAATCGCTTAGCCGAGAGGCTCAGGCGCTAACCCGAGAAGCCGAGGCACTGGCCTTGGAGGCTGAGGCGCTCACTGAGGAAGCGGAGTCGCTGACCCGAGAAGCCGGGTGGCTGTCCGGCGACACGGAGTCACCAACCCGAGGAGCCGCGTCGCTGACTCACGACACGGAGTCACCAACCCGAGGAGCTGCGTCGCTGACATCCGACACAGAGTCGCTGAACCTGGACACGGAGTCGCTCGAAGGCGGGAACATCCACCCACCAAGATCCGCCGCAGGATCACCCGACCCGGCCGTGGGGACGAGAGTGACCGGTACACAAGGGACGGACACCCAAGGGACCGCAGCCCACGGGACAGATACCCGAGAGACAGGTAACCGAGAGACAGGTAACCGAGATCGAGGCAGAGATCCAGAGTCGCTGACCCAGGACACCGAGTCGCTCGAAGGCGGACGCACCGCTGGGCGTAACTTCGAGCCGGTGAGCGACAACCCGTTCAAACCCGAGCTGTGGCAGCCCGTGCCGGGCTTCGCCGCCCTCACCGACATCACCTACCACCGGCACGTCCTCGACGGTGTCGCGCAACCGACCGTACGAGTGGCGTTCAACCGGCCGGAGGTGCGCAACGCCTTCCGCCCGCACACCGTCGACGAGCTCTACCAAGCGCTGGACCACGCCCGGATGTCACCCGACGTCGGAGTGGTTCTGCTCACCGGAAACGGTCCAGCCCCCAAGGACGGCGGCTGGGCGTTCTGCTCCGGGGGAGATCAACGCATCCGCGGCCGGACCGGCTACCAGTACGCCGCCGGTGAGACCGCCGACACCGTGGACGCCGCCCGGGCCGGTCGGCTCCATATCCTCGAAGTGCAGCGCCTGATCAGGTTCATGCCCAAACCCGTGATCTGCCTGGTCAACGGCTGGGCGGCCGGTGGTGGCCACAGCCTGCACGTGGTCTGTGATCTCACGCTGGCCAGCCGGGAGCACGCCCGATTCAAGCAGACCGACGCCGACGTGG
>JAGQTS010000091.1 GCA_020438895.1 Mycobacterium sp. | reverse complement strand
GAGGTGATCGTCGCCACCGAGGGGCCGATCGGCCGCTGGCGGGTCCACGTCGACGCCCGCAGCGGCGCGCCGATCGCCCGCGAGCAGCTCCTCCGCTTCGCCGTCCAGGTCCGCTACAACGTCCCCCGCCGCCAACCCGCCGCCGCCCGCTACGACGCGCCCGCGGCCCTCACCGGCTTCGTCGTCGGCGGCGCCCCGCAGGTCTCCGACGCCGCCGGCAACCTGCCGATCGACGCCCCGGTGGCGATCACCACCACCACCACCGGGCCCCTGGTCGCGGTCCAGACCGCCCAGGGGAGCCCGACCACCGTCGACTGGGTGGTCGGCCCCGGCGACACCTTGATCTGGAACCAGGCCGCCGACGAGCTCGTCGACGCCCAGCTCTCGGCGAGCATCCACACCAACATCGTCAAGGACTACGTCCGCAAGATCGGCGCGACCGTCCCGTGGATGGATCAGCAGATCCAGGCGACCGTCAACATCGACGACATCTGCAACGCCTTCTCCGACGGCGACTCGATCAACTTCTTCGTCTCCGGCTTCGGCTGCGAGAACACCGCCCGCCTCGCCGATGTCGTCTACCACGAGTTCGGGCACTCGATTCACTTCCAGGCCCTGATCCCCGGGGTCGGCGCCTTCCACCCCTCGCTCAGCGAGGGCATCTCCGACTACCTCTCGGCGACGATCACCAACGACGCCTCGCTCGCCCCCGGCTTCTTCTCCGACAGCCCCGACGAGCCCCTCCGCGAGCTCGACCCCGTAGGCCTCGAGTGGCACTGGCCCGAGGATCAGGGCGAGGTCCACGACGAGGGCCGGATCATCGGCGGCGCCCTCTGGGACCTCCGCAAGATCCTCCGCGGCAAGCTCGGCACCGCCGCCGGCACCGCCCGCGCCGCCCGCTCCCCCAGCTCCGCCATTGCCGAACAGGCCTGCGTTGCCCCCACGACCACCGTTGCCACCAGATTGTGGAGGTTGGCCAGGTGCGCCGTTGGCGCCGTTCGCGCCGTTGCCGCCGTTTCCGCCGTTTCCGAAGTTTCCGGCGTTTCCCCCGGCACCGCCGCCTTGTCCGGGTGCCGTGGCGTCAGCGCCATTGCCGCCGTTGCCGAACAGGACGCCGCCGTCTTGACCATCCGCTCCGATGGCAGCGCCGTCCGCGCCGTCTCCTATGATCAGCACTCCGTTTTCGACGAGTTCGCTTTGATGGGACGCGCCGACCCGCCCGTCGTTCCCGTTGGCTCCACGGGAACCGTTGGCGCCAGACGCGCCGTCGTCGGCACTGAGTCCCATGCTTCCGCCGGAACCGAGTAGGGCGGCTGCCCCTCCCCTCCCCGGGTTGCCTGCTTGGCCGCCGCTGCCACCCGGCCCGCCGGCACCACCGAGGCCACCCCTTCCGCCGTGCCCGCCGACGGCATCGAAGTAGCCGACACCGCCATCTGCGCCGTTGCCGCCATCTCCACCCGTCCCGCCGGTCCCGCCGCGGCCACCAATGCCTGCCGCGCCGCCATCCCCCCCGCCACCGATGATCGAGGATCTGCCGCCGTCGCCGCCGTCGCCGCCGTTCCCGCCGGGTAGCCCAGCGTGGCCAGCGCCTCCGTTTCCTCCGTTCCCGCCCTGACCAGCGGCTCCGCCCTGGCCAGCGCCGCGGTATACGGCGAGGCCTCCTGTGCCGCCGTCGCCGCCATGCCCCCCCACACCACCGTCGGCACCATCACCGCCGTTACCGCCGTTGGCCACGCCATGGTGGGAAGCACCGGACCCCCCAGCCCCGCCGGCCCCTCCATCAGCGTTTACTCCCCCGATACCGCCGCTACCACCCTGACCCCCAGTGCTCACGCCAGTCAACCCGTAGGCGTCCTGCCCGCGCCCACCAGAGCCGCCATGCTGGGAACTCCTCCCACCGGAACCCGACTCTCCGGCTGCGGCAGTCGACCCCTCTACGGCGGTTTGAGCGTCGGAGACACCCAGAAAGCCGGGGCCGCTCGGGGCGGGGGTGGTGACCGTTGGTTCAGGGAACCCAATTCCTCCGGCACCACCGGCACCACCGGCGCCGCCGACTCCGCCGGTCCCGGACCAGAGTCCGGCGCGCCCGCCGTTACCACCGCGCCCGCCGTCCCCGCCGACCTGGCCCTCCCCTCCGTCACCGCCTGCACCTCCGGCGCCACCTGCGCCACCATCGCCGGCCAGGGAGAACCATCCCGCATCACCGCCGGCGCCACCATCGGCACCAGAACCACCAGGCCAGGCCGCCATTCCGCCGCCGCCGCCGCTACCACCGTTGCCCGCGATCCATCCGCCGCGACCACCCGCACCACCAGCCAGCCCCGGCAGCATCGCATCTCCACCGTCGCCGCCGTTACCAAACCAGCCCGCCGCGCCGCCGGCGCCGCCGTTGTATCCGTTTCCGCCGTTGCCGATCAGCCCGCCGTTGCCGCCCGAGCAGACCATCCCCCCCGAGCATGTGGTCGCGTTCCAGCTGTAGCCGTTACCCAGGAGCAGCCCGGCGTCAGGGTGTTCAGCAGTGCCGTCGGACACAAACATGCGCACGAGGTTCGTCCACGGCGGTTCGGCAGCACCGTGGGTGCTGGTCACCGACGCGCCCAATGACAACGATGCACTCGACGTGCTGACACCGAGTGACGATATTGGTCGGTTCAGCACAGCAGCTGGCGCAGATGTGGCCGCTGCTCGATGCGCTCCGATAGTGCGGTTCAGCAGTCTGTTAGCCACCACGTCACCGAAGGTCTCGCCGCGCACGCCCATCGGCGGAGCTGTGGAACTATTCGCAGCGATTCGACTCACCTCGCGAGAACGCCCTGAACTCGGCGGCGTCTTCGCCGCCCCGACTGGCTTGCCCAGCCCTGCGCGAGCCGACTGCGCCGAACGGTTTTGTTCCCCAACCCCCCTCGCAAGGCGGGTCGACGACACGCGACCACCGATTGCTTCCGACGAGGAGTCAATTGAGGTTCCGGTATCTGCTTGAGCCATGCCTGGCCCTGCAACGATCGCTCCTACACCCATTGCAACTACACCGGCACCCAGAAACGTCGTCACGGCGAGTGTCCGACGACGTCGACCAAGACCAGGACGGTAATTGCCTTCCCGATAATCGACACCGAATGTCTTCCCGCGACTCCTGCAACGCCCAGCCATACGACATTCCCATCTGTGCCGAAGATCACACGAAAGACGGATATTATCCAGCTTTCCGTTCGGCAAACAACATCAGTACAGTGCGGCGACGATCTATCCGACCTCCGGCCCGACGTTAATCCTGAGTCTCTGCGCGCAGCGATGATGCGGCCTTAGCGACGGGAAACGCTCGATTGAAGGCGAGGCAATTCAGGCCAATTATTAATCTAGGTGGATGGCGCTCGGCGATCGTGCCGCCCCCGTACTGCCGGTAGGTTTCGAGCGTTTTCACCATCGTTCGTTCATCAACTACCAACTCAACAGGGCTCACGCACTGGGGTTCGCCGAGGCTTCGGAACTTCGCGCGACAGCCGAGCAGGTACGAACGGCGGCCGACGCCGCCCAGTCGTTCGAGGCGCTGAGTCATGTCGCCGTCGGGGAGGGTCGGCTGCGGAATGCAGCCAGCTACCTGCGCATCGCGGAGTTCTTCACACCGCCCCGCTCTATAGACAACCGGCGCCGCTACACCGCCTACCGGGCGCTCTTCGACGAAGCTTTCAACGGGGTCGGATTCGTTCGCCACGAGGTGCCCTACCGAGGGTCCAGCCTGCCGGCCTACTGGCTGCCGGCAATCGGTCGATCGCGGGGGGCCGTGGTGCTCCACGGCGGTTTCGACTCTCTGATCGAAGAGTTCCTCGCCATCTGGATGCGCATCGCCGCCGCAGGGTTTGACGTGATCGCGTTCGAGGGTCCTGGTCAGGGAGGTGCGCGCACACTCGGCGGGCTGAGCTTCGAGCATGACTGGGAGCGGCCGGTGGGTGCGGTGCTCGACCACTTCATGATCGGCGACGCAGTGCTGGTAGGGGTGTCGATGGGGGGCTATTGGGCACTGCGGGCGGCCAGTCGTGAACCCCGCATCCGTGCGGTGGTGTCCTGGCCGCCGGTCTATGACTGGCTGCTCCTTGTCCCTGGGCCGGCCCGCCCCCTGACTCGGGCGATGCTGCGACGACGACACTTCATGCGGTGCAGCGTGCGTACCCGGGCTCGACTCGTGCCAACCGTGCGTCTCGTCGTTGACCAGGCCCTCTACATTCAGGACAGCGATGACCCCCTCGACGTCGTCGACTGGTTTCTCGCCATGAACCCCACCCACCTAGGCAGTGAGCGCGTCCAGCAGGATGTCCTGCTCATGTACGGCGAGCGCGACCGCTTCCAGCCTGCCCGGCTCGCACGAGCTCAGGCGGGGGCGTTGACGAATGCCCGGTCATTGACGATGCGCGAGTTCACCGCTGAGGAGCACGCCGACCAGCACTGCCAGATGGGAAACCTCGACCTCGCCTGCGGTGTCCTAACCAGCTGGCTGAGAGCGTTGGACCTGCCGTCGGCAACGTGAGCGTCGAGGAGGGGGTCGACGAGGGATCGGAGACCGCAGAGCTCTTCCGGGCCGAGGGTAGGGGCTTTCTCGCGCAGCAAACTATGGCCGAATCTGTCGGTGGTGCCCGATAGAATTAATAAGTGCAGGTAAACTTATGTATATATCCGAATTTGCGCCGCGACTTAGCCCGATACAGCTACGGCAATCAGCCGTTTCGGCGGCACACCAAGGTGCCGATCGAAGGAGTCGGGGTGGTCCATGTGCTCACCGAGGTGACTGATGACGACCCGGGTTACGGGTTCTCTGACGTCACTCTCGCGCGTTACAACGGCGGCGTCTTCGACGAGCACATCCCGATCACCGGCTCCACCTGCGAGAGTGTCGTGGCGCGGTGCATGCACGAGCACTGGTGTGATCTGCAGCGCCTCATCAGATGCGTTCAGGGTGACACCGACACCCTCAGCCTCCTGGATATCGACTGGGAGCTTGGCCCGTCGACGCAACTGCTCGACGAACCCGCGCCTTCGGATGCCGGGGGGCGCACTTCTCGCGTCTTGGCGCTGATCCAACGAGCCGAGAGTAGATGCGTGCGAGTTCCGGAACCCGATGAACCGCCACCGGCCACGGACAATGCTGACCAACAGCTCGGGACTGCGGTGGCGGAGGGATTTGAACCCCCGGACGGTGTTAGCCGTCTCTCGCTTTCAAGGCGAGTGCATTAGGCCGCTCTGCCACGCCACCGCTGGCAAGGGTAGCGTGCCGCGACATGCGGGGCCGGTTTACCCGACGCCTCAGTCCCCACCGAGTTTGGATGCTGGTGCACTGTCTTTGAGGGCGGCGCTGATTCGTCGGCAGTTCTCCCCCATCCCCGACATCTGCGGTCGGGTCAGCGGCCCGAGGTAGAGATCGCGCACACCGTTGGCGTAGGTGACCATTGCCTCCTCGACGGCGATCCGGCCGTGATCGGTGATGCTGGCGAGCACGCCGCGTCGATCGTCCGGACTGGCTTCGCGCCGGACCAGACCGACCGCCTCAAGCCGGCGAATCTGCCGGGTGACTCGGCTGGGCAGCGAAAGCAGCTGTTCTGCAAGGTCGCCCATTCGCGCCGAACCGTTCTCCGAACGGTGCAGAATCTCGAGCAATCGAACGTCGACCAGACTCAGTTTGTGCTGCTCGGATAGGCCGCGGTTCAGCGTGCCGTACAGCCGGATGGCAGCCTCCAGAAAGTTCTGCCAGGAGCGCTGTTCGGCGATGTCCAGGCCCGGCATCTCGCTTGCTGTGCGCCCCGCAATAATCCCGCCCACCCGGCTGATGGTATTCGACGGCGGGCTCTCGCGGGCTGCACTGCACCATCAGCCGCGGTCGCGTGAGCAGGCGTAGTTTGGAGCGCATGCGCGGCATCCTCGCCGGTGGGACGGGACAATTGCGGTGGCAGGATGTGCCGGATGTCGTCGTGGGCCCTGCTGAGGTGCTGATCGACGTCCATACGGCGGGGGTCAACCGGGCAGATCTGCTGCAGGCCGCCGGCAAGTACCCACCCCCACCAGGAGCCAGTGATGTTCTGGGACTTGAGGTCTCGGGCACCGTTGCGGAGGTGGGTGTGGATGTCGGCGGATTCGTCGCCGGGCAGCGGGTCTGTGCGCTGCTAGCCGGCGGTGGGTACGCCGAACGGGTGGCCGTCCCGGCGGGGCAGGTGATGCCCGTTCCTGCCGGGGTGACGTTGGCCGACGCCGCGGCGCTTCCGGAGGCAGCTTGTACCGTGTGGTCGAACCTGGTGCGGACCGCACGGCTGGCGCGCGGTGAAGTGGTGCTGGTGCACGGCGGAGCGAGTGGAATCGGTACTCACGCCGTTCAGGTCGCCCGCGCTCTGGGCGCTACCGTCGCGGTAACCGCGGGGTCAGCGCAGAAACTGCGGCAGTGCGCCGAATTGGGGGCGCAGATCCTCATCAACCACCGTGCCGAGGATTTCGTCGAGCGTATTCGCGAATCGACCGACGAGGCGGGATGCGACGTGATCCTCGACATCATGGGCGCGACCTACTTCGAGCGTAATCTGGCTGCCCTCAGTGCCGACGGTCGCTTGGTGATCATCGGGATGCAGGGCGGCGTCAAAACGGAACTGAACATCGCGACCCTGATCGGAAAGCGGCTCAGCGTGAGTGGAACGGCGTTGCGTGGTCGCCCGAGCGCAGGTGGACATGGCAAGGCCGCGATCGTCGACGACGTGGTGTCCGAGGTGTGGCCGATGGTTGCCGACGGTCGGGTCCGTCCGGTGATTGGGGCGCGGTTTCCGATTGATCGGGCCGACGATGCCCACCGATTGCTGCAATCCGGCCAGGTTTGCGGGAAGGTCCTTCTGACGGTCTCGGCCGGCTGACGGGTGCGAACCGGGCGTAAGCCGTCAACCCAGTGAGGCAAGCGCCCGAACCAGATGGTCGATCTCGCCGACCGTGGTGTAGTGGGCCAGCCCGACGGTCACCGCGCCGCCGATCTCGGTCACCCCGATCACATCGAAGACCCGCGCTGTGGCATCGGCGATGGCCAAGACCCCGTTGTCGGCCAGTCGTTGGACGACCCGCTCGGCGGGCACGCTGCCGACCACGAAACTGACCACCGGAATCCGGTCTCCGGGTTCCCCGATCACCGTCACGAGCGGCAGGGATCTCAGCGCCGTCAGCAGGTAGTCCAGCAGACTGTCGAAATGCGCTTGGGAGGAGGCCATGGAGCGCCGCAGCCGTTCACGCCGTGTGCCCGCGGCCGCCTCGTCGAGGCCGGCGAGATACTCGATACTGGCGACCACGCCCGCCAGCAGTCCGAACTGGTGCGCGCCGAGTTCCAGCCGGGCCGGTCCCCTGGCGTTCGGGTTTGTCGACACCGAGCCGAACGTGTCGATCAGTTCAGGGTTACGGAAGACCAGCGCCCCGATCGGGGGACCACCCCACGCGGCTGCGTTGACGGCCACCACATCAGCTCCGGCGGCGTTGATGTCCAGCAATTGGTAGGGGCTGGCCGCAGTGTGGTCGACGACCACCAGGCCCCCTACGTCATGCACGAGCTCGCTCACCGTCGCGACATCGGTGATGCTGCCCAGAGTCGACGAAGCCGACGGGATCGCCACGATTCGGGTGTCGGAACACAGCAGATCAGCCCACTGCCACGTCGGCAATTCCCCGCTCTCGATGTCCACTTCAGCCCACCGGACCCGGGCGCCGTAGCGGTCCGCGGCCCGCAGCCACGGGGCGATATTCGCCTCATCGTCGAGTCGGGTGACCACCACCTCGTGGCCCAGACTGGCTCGGGCCGTCGCCAGGTCGGCGAACGAGGTGAGCAGTACCGCTCGATCGGCGCCCAGCACGACCCCGGCGGGGTCGGCGTGGAGCAGATCCGCGACGGCCTGACGCGCCGCGTGCAGAACCGCGCCGCTGCGCTGCGCTGCGGGATGCGGGCTGGCGATGTTGGCTGTCGAGGCCCGGAACGCCGTCGAGACGGTGGTCGCGACGGAATCCGGGAAGAGCATCCCCGCCGGGGCGTCGAAGCGTACCCACCCGTCGCCCAAAGCGGGGTGCAAGCCCCGCACTCGGGCCACGTCGTAGGCCATGGAATCCCCACCTTCGATGCACCACGAATTGAAGGTCACGAACACCCGCCACCGTTACCCACCCGAGGGGCCCGCCGGACAGGCTCACCCATACTAGGGCAGTGAACTTCGGCTCCGGGCTGTTTGTCGCGGTCCTGTTGCTGACCCTCCCCGGAGCGATCGTGGCCCGCGTCGGCGGGCTTCGGACGACGGCGGCCCTGGCAGTGGGCCCGGTCTTGACCTACGGCGTCGTCGGGGCGGCGATCGTGCCGTTCGGGGCTCTCGGGGTCAGGTGGAACACGGCGGCCGCGGCGGCGGCCCTGGCAGGCGTGACTGTGCTGGCGGGGGTTCTTCGGCATCTTCTGGTTCGGCGGAAACCGGCGGAAACCGGCGGCTCGCCAGGACCGGAACTCGTTGTGGCCGCCGGGCTCGCACTCGGGGCGCTGGCAATCGCGGTGGCAGCGTGGCGTGGTTTGCCGAACTGGCAGTCCGTGCCCAGCACATGGGACGCGGTGTGGCACGCCAACACCGTTCGCTGGATTCTCGATACCGGACAGGCCTCCCCCACTCACATGGGTGAGCTGCGGAACGTCGAGACACAGACACCGCTGTATTACCCGTCTGCCTTTCACGCGTTGGCCGCCATCCTCGCGCAGCTGATCGGAGCGGCGCCCACTACCGCCTACACGCTCAGTTCACTGGCCTCGGCAGTTTGGCTGTTTCCGTTGTCTGCCGGCCTACTCACCTGGCACGTTCTCACCGGCAGGGCCAGCCGTTGGCGCACTGCCGCATCAGCCGGGACGGCCGCCGTCCTGGCCGCGTCGTTCACCGCGGTCCCCTACGTCGAGTTCGGTACCGCTTCGATGCCCAACCTGACCGCCTACGGACTGGTCGTGCCAGCGTTTTGCCTGGTGACCACATCCACGGCGCACCGCGAGCGGATTCCCCTGGCGGTGCTGGCGCTGGTCGGGGTCTTCTCGGTGCACACCACCGGGGGGGTGGTGGTCGTGACCTTCGTGGTGGCCTGGTGGTTGTTCGAGGCGTTGCCGCGCCCGGTGGCCGGGCGCGGCCGGGATTTCGCCACCCTTGCCGCTGTTGCCGTCCCGGCATTGGTGGTGCTGCTGCCACAGTTCGCCGGGTTGCTGCGGCAGACCGAGATCATCACCGGCCACACCTTCGTCACCCACGAGGGAAAGTTGCGGGCGGTCTTTGACGCGGTGGTTCAGCACACGCGGCACCTGAACGACTTCCCGATCCAGAACATCCTCATCGCCCTGGCGGGCGCCGGCTTCGTGTTGTTTTTGGTCAAACGGATCTGGTGGCCGGCAGCGGTGTGGCTGTTGCTGGTGGTGTCCATCGTCCACTCCTCAGCCCCGTTCGGTGGCCCGATCGGCAGGCTGACCGGGGTCTACAGCGACCTCTTCTACAGCGATCCGCGCCGTCTCTCGGCGGTGGCGACCCTGCTGTTGACCCCGATGGCGGGCTACGCCGTGTTCTGTCTCGTGGTTGTGGTGGTAGCACAGGTGAAACGGCTGGCCTGCCGCTATGCGGACAGGGTTCCCGGCCGGCCGTTGTGGATCGGCTCGACGACCGTCCTGCTGATCGTGGTGAGCGTTGGCCTGGCCTGGCACTACTTCCCCCGGCATCGCTTTCTGTTGGGTGACAAGTACGACAAGGTGATCGTCAGCGACGAGGACTTAGCCGCGTTCGCCTATCTCGCCACGCTTCCGGGCGCCCGTGACACCGTCATCGGGAACGCCAACGTCGACGGAACGGCGTGGATGTACGCGGTCGCCGGGTTGCACCCGCTGTGGACCCACTACGACTACCCGGTCCAACAGGGCCCCGGATATAACCGGTTCATCTTCTGGGCCTACGCAGATAACGCAGATCGCGATCCGCGGGTCGCCGACGCGGTGCGGGCACTGAATATCCGCTACGTCATCACCAGCAGTCCGGTGGTCCGGGGCTTCGTTGTACCCGACGGGTTAGTGTCACTGGACAAGTCCGCGTCGTGGGCGCAGATCTACGACAACGGTGGTGCCCGCATCTACGAGTGGCGGGGCGCCGGACCGCAGGACGGCCGATGACGCGTTCGAATGTGGAACCTGGATACGAGGGATTGCTGTGCCGATGACGGACAACGCCGACGACGACATCGAGGTCATTCCGGGCCCTGACGGGGGCGACCCGCAGGTCGCTTCCGACGGTGACGGTGACGGGCAACGGTCGGTCACCGACCTCGTCGAGCAGCCCGCGAAGGTGATGCGGATCGGCACGATGATCAAGCAACTCCTCGAAGAGGTGAAGGCTGCGCCGCTGGACGAGGCCAGTCGCAGCCGGCTACGCGAGATCCACGCCACCAGCATCAGTGAGCTTGAGGACGGTCTGGCTCCGGAACTGCGCGATGAACTGCGCCGGCTGGCGCTCCCGTTCTCCGAGGACTCCGCACCCTCGGATGCCGAACTGAGGATCGCCCAAGCTCAACTGGTGGGTTGGCTGGAAGGTCTGTTCCACGGCATTCAGACCGCGTTGTTCGCCCAGCAGATGGCCGCTCGGGCCCAACTCGAACACATGCGCCAGGGGGCGCTGCCCCCCGGGATGCCCCCGCCGGCTGGACCGCAGAGTTCGGGTCACGGAACCGGCCAGTACCTCTAGATTCGAGATTCCCGGTGCCCGCCGAGCCCTCCATCGAAACCCGCGACGCCTGGGTCGAGTTCCCGATCTTCGACGCCAAGACCCGGTCGCTGAAGAAGACATTCCTCGGCGCCGCCGGGGGCGCAATCGGGCGCAACACCGACAACGTCGTGGTGATCGAGGCGCTGCGCGACATCACGATGACCCTGCGGATGGGTGACCGGGTCGGCCTCGTCGGGCACAACGGCGCCGGTAAATCCACCCTGCTGCGGTTGTTGTCCGGAATCTATGAACCCACCCGGGGCCGCACTGTTGTTCGCGGCCGAGTGGCGCCGGTTTTCGATCTCGGCGTAGGTATGGACCCGGAGATCACCGGCTACGAGAACATCATCATTCGGGGGCTGTTCCTCGGTCAGACCCGAAAGCAGATGGCGGCCAAGGTCGATGAGATCGCCGAGTTCACCGAACTGGGTGAGTACCTGTCCATGCCGCTGCGGACCTACTCCACGGGCATGCGGGTGCGTTTGTCGATGGGGGTGGTCACCAGCATCGACCCGGAGATCCTGCTACTCGATGAGGGGATCGGCGCCGTCGACGCCGACTTTCTCAAGAAGGCGCAGAGCCGTCTGCAGGCTCTCGTCGAAAGGTCCGGAATCCTGGTCTTCGCCAGTCACTCCAACGAGTTCCTGGCGCGGTTGTGCAAGACGGCGATGTGGATCGATCACGGCACCATCCGGATGACGGGCGGTATCGAGGAGGTTGTCGGGGCTTACGAGGGTGAGGATGCGGCACGGCACGTTCGTGAGGTGCTGGCCGAACACCGAGGTGAGTGGACGGACGCGGAGCGGTGACGAAGATGGTGTGCGCGGTGGTTGTCACCCACCGCAGACCGGACGACCTGGCCAAGTCGCTGGACGTGGTGACCACCCAGAGCAGGATGATCGACCATCTCATCGTCGTCGACAATGATCACGACGATCGGGTGCGTGAGCTGACCGACAACCAACCGGTTCCTGCAACCTATCTGGGGTCGCGTCGAAATCTCGGCGGCGCAGGAGGATTCGCGTTGGGCATGCTGCATGCGCTGGCACTCGGCGCCGACTGGGTCTGGTTGGCCGACGATGACGGTCGGCCGCGCGACTCCGAAGTGCTGGCCACATTGTTGGACAGCGCTCACCGCCACGGGCTGGCGGAGGTGTCGCCCATGGTCTGCGATCTGGACGATCCGGACCGTCTGGCCTTCCCGCTGCGTCGGGGACTGGCGTGGCGACGTCGCGTGGACGAACTACGCACCCGCGACTCTCGTCACGGTGACTTGCTGCCGGGTTATGCGTCCTTGTTCAACGGTGCGCTGTTTAGCGCGGAAGCCATTGAAGCCGTGGGGATTCCGGACCTGAGACTGTTCATTCGGGGAGACGAGTACGACGTCCACCGCCGCCTCGTTCGTAGCGGTCTGCCGTTCGGCACCTGTCTGGACACCGTCTACCTGCACCCATACGGCAGTGACGAGTTCAAGCCGATCCTGGGCGGACGAATGCACACCCAGTACCCCGGCGATCCGGTCAAGCGATTCTTCACGTACCGAAATCGAGGCTACGTTCTGGCACAGCCGGGCCTGCGCAGACTGCTGCCGCAGGAATGGTTGAGATTCGGCTGGTTCTTCCTGGTGACCCGACGCGACCCGGCCGGTTTGTGGGAATGGATTCAGCTGCGGCGGTTGGGGCGGCGAGAGCGCTTTCGTCGCCCAGGCGGGAACGAGCAATGACGATCGTCGAAGCGGCCAGCCAGTCCAAGACATTCCGGCGGGCCTGGGGTGACCTGACCGAAGGACTGGCACGCCGCGAACTGTGGTTTCACCTTGGCTGGCAGGACATCAAGCAGAAATACCGCCGCTCGATTCTGGGCCCATTCTGGATCACCATCGCTACCGGTACCACGGCAATCGCGATGGGCCTGCTTTATTCGAAGCTGTTCGGACTCGAACTCTCCGAGCATCTGCCCTATGTGACTCTGGGACTGATCATTTGGAACATGATCAACGCCGCGATCCTGGAGGGCTCAGAGGTCTTCATCGCCAACGAGGGATTGATCAAGCAACTTCCCACGCCACTGAGCGTGCACGTCTACCGACTTGTGTGGCGGCAGATGATCCTCTTCGCCCACAACATGGTGATCTTCGTGATCATCGCCATCGTCTACCCCAAGCCCTGGTCGCTGGCGGATCTGATGGCGATACCGGCGATCATGCTGATCATGGCGACCTGCGTGTGGGTGTCCTTCTGCTTCGGGATCCTGGCGACCCGCTACCGCGACATCGGCCCGCTGCTGGCGGCGCTGGTACAGCTGCTCTTCTTCATGACTCCGATCATCTGGAACGCCGAGACGCTCCAGCGTCAGGGCGCCGGTCAATGGACCAAGATCATTGAGCTCAACCCGTTGCTGCACTACCTGGACATCCTCCGGGCACCGCTTCTCGGAGCGCACCAGGAGCCGCGGCACTGGGTCGTGGTGATCGTATTGACGGTTCTGGGGTGGTGCGCGGCAGCGCTCGCGTTGCGCCAGTTCCGGGCGCGCGTCCCCTACTGGGTGTAAACGGAATCGCTGCCGTCGCAGCTCAGCATGTCGCCGGGCTGAGGTCGTCCGAGCGGAGCATGCCGGCGCGGTAATTCGTCTGCTTGACACCACGGCCCGGACCGTCTGCCAGTGACATCGCCAGCGTCCCACCTTGAGAAGCCACCATCTGGTCGTACTCCCCGGGGCTTCGCGGGCCCAGAGTCACCACCGCCCCCGACCGGGTGTCGATGACAACCGCGGAGGTCTCCAGTGTCGTTGCCGAACCGCCCGGGTCGAGGATCACAAACGAGTCGAAGACCAGCACCGGCCGGCGGAAGTCCGCGGTATCGATGTCGAGCCCGGCGATCCTGATCTCGCCCGACTGGGGTGACCAGTAGCCGATCCCGGTCTCGCCCTCAGTCGCTGTCCTGACCCAACCGTACGCAACGCCATCGGTTCCGATCGACGTCATGTCCACTGCGGGCACGGCCGCCACAGGGGCCGGTAGCGCAGCGGGGGTGTTCGACCAGGCGGCGCCGTCCGGTCCGGTTTGGATGTCGTGTATCGGGCCGGATGCGATCGTTGTTCGGGTCCCCGTTGCCGGGTCGAACATGTGGGCGGCGCCAGTGTCCCCGTTGTACGTGTCGCGGCTGATCCAATAGACCTTGCCGTCGAACAGCACGACCGAATCCAGCACGTTCCGCTCGGGGATGGTCGCCCGATCGGCAACGGACCGCTCGTCAACCATGCGCCGTTCCCCGGTCCGCCTGTCGATCACCTCGATACGGCTGACCGCCGGCAGCACACCATTGGCATTACGCGGGAGACGATCGATCGCCATAACGATCCATCGCTGATCGATGCCGACGTAGCCGAAGACGGAAACATCGGGATCCGGCAGGGTGTACAACTCGCGGACGGATCTGTCGGTGCCGATGAGCAGCAGGTCGCGGGCCACGCCGTTGTCCCGGACGGCGACGATTTCGCCCTCCGGGCTCACCGCACGAGCAGATGTCGTCCCCGGTCCGGTGTCCACGGCACTTCGTGCGATCGATTCCCG
>JAGQTS010000090.1 GCA_020438895.1 Mycobacterium sp. | reverse complement strand
CACCAGAAAGTGATCGAGGAGGCGCCGTCGCCCCTCCTGGACGCCGAGACTCGCGCCCGGATCGGAGATGCAGCCTGCGACACGGCGCGCAGCGTCGACTACCTCGGCGCCGGTACCGTCGAATTCATCGTCTCGGCGGATCGGCCGGGCGACTTCTTCTTCATGGAGATGAACACCAGACTGCAAGTCGAGCACCCGGTGACCGAGATGGTCACCGGCTGGGATCTTGTCGAGTGGCAGGTCCGCATCGCCGCGGGCGAGCCGTTGACCTGCGGGCAGGACGCGATCACGATGCGCGGCCACGCCGTCGAGGCCAGGGTGTACGCCGAAGATCCCGCCGTCGGGTTTCTCCCGACCGGTGGACCGGTGCTCGCGGTGACCGAACCGGCCACTTCCGCAGGAGCCGATCGCAGCACCCGGGTGCGGGTCGACTCCGGTCTTCGGGCCGGGATGACCGTCGGCAGCGACTACGACCCGATGCTCGCCAAGGTCATCGCCCACGGTCCTGACCGGGCCGCGGCGTTGCGTGCCCTGGACCGCGCCCTGGCTGACACCGCGGTCCTCGGCGTGAGCACCAACATCGACTTCTTGAGGTTCGTTCTGGCCGATCCCGACGTCGCCGGGGGACGCCTGGACACCGGTCTGCTGGAACGCCTGCACTTCACCCCCGCGGAACCCGGCGACGAGGTCTTCCTGGCCGCGGCGGCGCACCGCTGGCTGGATCGCTGGCCGGGCGGGACTGCCGACCTATGGGACATTCCCTCGGGGTGGCGGTTCGGCGCGCACGCCCCGACCGGAATTCGGCTTCGGTGCGGGGAGCGGATTGCGCATGTCCACATCACCGGAACGCCGCAGCGGGCCTACGCCGCCGTCGAGGGTGGGGAGAATCACTCGCTCACAGCACATCGAGACGACACGACACTGGTGGTCACCGTCGACGGCGTCCGCAGGGTGTACACGGCGGCGACGTCCGGTCCGCAGATTTGGCTGGCCGGCGACGGCGGCACCATGGTGGTCGAGGAAGTCCGCGAGGCTGCGGTCCGCCCCGGCGAGGAACTCAGAGGCGACGCGGAATTGATCAGCCCGATGCCGGGTTCCGTCGTCGCCATCGGTGCAGCCGACGGTCAGCAGACCGACATCGGGACGGTGGTGGTCGCCGTGGAAGCCATGAAGATGGAGCACGCGCTGCGATCCCCGGTAGCCGGAACGGTGGAACTCCTTGTCGCCGTGGGCGACCAGGTCACCAGGGGGCAAATCCTGGCACGAATCGTCAACACAGAAAGCCCGAGTAGATGACTGATTTCCTGAGCACCGGGATGCTTCCCGACGAGTACACCCAACTGGCCAAGACTGTTAGGGATTTCGCCCGCGAGGTGGTGGCGCCGGTTGCGGCGCGCCATGATGCCGACCACAGCTTCCCCTACGGGATCGTCTCCGGGATGGCGGAGATGGGTCTGTTCGGATTGCCCTTTCCCGAGGAGTACGGCGGGATGGGCGGGGACTACTTCGCCCTGTGTCTGGCACTGGAGGAACTGGGCAAGGTCGACCAAAGCGTCGCCATCACCCTCGAGGCCGGTGTGTCACTCGGCGCGATGCCGATCTATCGCTTCGGTACCGACGCTCAGAAGCGTGAGTGGCTGCCCTTGCTGACCAGCGGTCGGGCACTGGGCGCGTTCGGTCTCACCGAAGCCGGTGGTGGCACCGACGCCGGTGCCACCAAGACCACCGCCCGCCTCGATGACGGCCACTGGATCATCAACGGATCCAAGCAGTTCATCACCAACTCGGGCACCGACATCACCCGACTGGTCACCATCACCGCCGTGACCGGTGACGCAGGCGGTCGCCGCGAGATTTCTGCGATCATGGTGCCCGTCCCGACGCCCGGTTTCACCGCTGAACCGGCCTACGACAAGGTGGGGTGGAACGCCTCCGACACCCACCCGCTGAGCTTCGACGACCTCCGGGTTCCGGCGGAGAACCTCCTCGGCGAACGCGGTCGCGGATACGCCAACTTCCTGCAGATTCTCGACGAGGGCCGCATCGCCATCGCCGCGGTGGCAACCGGAGCGGCGCAGGGGTGCGTCGATGAGTCGGTGCGCTACGCCCGGGAACGATCGGCCTTCGGTCAGCCGATCGGGGGTCATCAGTCCATCGCGTTCAAGATCGCCAGGATGGAGGCCAGAGCCCATGCGGCTCGCAGCGCCTACTACGACGCGGCCGCGCTGATGCTCTCGGGTAAACCGTTCAAGAAGCAGGCCGCGATCGCCAAACTCATCGCCAGCGAGGCGGCGATGGACAACGCGCGGGACGCCACCCAGATTCACGGCGGCTACGGGTTCATGAATGAGTACCCCGTAGCCAGGCACTACAGGGACAGCAAGATCCTCGAGATCGGCGAGGGCACAACGGAAGTACAGTTGATGCTGATCGCACGGGAACTGGGATTCTAGGGTTCTTCAGGCCTGGGGATAGGGTGCCCAGCGGCGCGCATAGCCCAATTGGCGCTGGGCGATCTGCTCGGCGCGCTGTTCGTCGCTGACCCACACCGTTCCCTCCGGAAGTACCGCGCCCAGGTCGGCCAACGGCACTACCTCGGTGCCGACGGCAGGTGTGTCCTCGACGGTCCAGTCGATGTCCTGGAACCGGATCGAGATGGTGCCCTGGTTGAGTCCACCGGTCGAAATCCAGTTCCACACCCCGGCATCCGTGGTCGAGATCACGAACGTGTAGGTGCCGTCAGGGTTCGCCACCGCCTGGTCGATGTTCAGGCTGGTCTGCTCGTCCCAGTAGTTGCCCGTGATCGTCCAGTCGTCGGTGATCGGCAGGTTGAAGTAGCGCGCATTGCGTGGGTCGATCGTGACGACCAGCGCCTCGTGGTCCTCGAGTTGGAAGTAGCCGGCGCTCTGCAACTGGGTGGATAGGAATGAGGCGTTGCGGTCCGGCTGGGACAGCGTGTTCGGCGGACGTAACTGACCGGTGACGGGGTCGGTGGTCGCCACCGACATGTACTCATTCTCGCCGCTGATGCCCAGCAGCAGCATGATGACCGCGGTCTCGATCTCCTGCACCAGCCGGGCCGACGGCAGCGGCGGGATGATCGACACCAGCGATGTCAGCAGTGCGTTGCTCGCCACCAGCGGCCCGATACCGGGAATCGCGAATCCCCCGATCTGGGCGAACAGACTCGGCGGTGGACCGCTGAGGCGCAGCACTGACAGACTCATCGGTTCCTGGGAGTTCCAGTCGGTCAACGTGTTTCGGGTCGTGATCAGCGTTGTGCCCGGTACCAGTTGAAGGTGGTTGGGCTGTCCCGGCTCGGGTGGGGCGGAACTCGCGGTGATCGTGAAGCTGCCGTCGGGGTTCAGTTCCAGTTCGCGGCCGTTGATGTTGGCGGCGGTGGTTCCGCTCAGCCCGGTGAGGACGCTGAAATTGGTGTCGGCCGGCAGGGATCCGTCGAATCGGCCGGTCAGCACATATGACGACGCGCTGTTGACGCCGATGAACCGGTAGATCGTATCGGGGTTGTCGTACCAGATTCGCGATCCGGCAAACGGCTGCAGGTACCAGTCGTGCGGGGGCGCTACTTGTTGAATCACCGTGGGGTTCATCGAATCGAGCAGTTGCACCTCCAGAGCCGCCTGATGGGCGTACTCGGTGACGGCCTGGTCGAGACGGGCCATGTTGGCGGCATCGGGGCCCCCTACGAGGGCGAAGTTGTTGCGCGCGGACAGAACCCAGCCGGCCTTGAGGATCAGGCCCGCCAGTTGCACGATCGGCGAACCGGCCAGTTCGGTGGCGAGTTTCTCGGCGTTGAGTTGGTCGGTGGTGGCCAGCACACTCGTTGGCAGCGGTGCACCCGGGTTCTCCAGAACCGGTACCGAGGTGGTGACGGTGTGGCCGCCGTTCGGGGCGAACAGCGACTGCAAGCCATGCAGGTGCCAGGGGTTACCCGGTCTGTCGTCGGCGGTCACGGTGAAGGAATCGGTGCCGCCGAGGGTGGCGAACGCGGCATCCGGTGTGTACTCGAATGTCCCGTTCGGGCGCACCTCGACAGAGCCGCGCGTCGGTGGCCGGTCGACCGAATAGGTCAACGCGTAGCCGTCAGGCTGAGCGGGGTTGAGAGTGCCGGCTATCGAGCCGTCGGGGGATTGCACATTCTGGGCGGCGTTGTAGGCCAGCGTCGGTCGGCGCGCGAAGAGGGTGCTACCCGGCGCCGCGGACCTAGCCGGCCTCACGCCCGGAAGGACCGCGTGGGCCGAAGCGACGGGGGAGACCGTCCGGGTTCGGGTGTCAGCGGGCCTGGTTCTGTGTGTGGTCGCAGTGGTCGCGGTCGGGCGGGTGGAGGTGGCTGCTGCCGTCTGTTCGGCGGATCCGGTGTCGGCATCGGCCTCTGGGCTGTGCGCGATAGCCACCCCGGCGCCGAGTGCGAACGCCAAGGCCCCGACGCGTCCGACGTACCGGGAGCAACGTGTGCGGTGGGTCACAGTTCGACTCTATGCCCCGGACTGACGTTGATCGATCCCCCAACCCGTTGTGTCGGCGCTGGTGGGTCCGCCGCGGGCATGCCGGGTGAGTGCGAAGTCTGCAACTACCTCAAAGAGCAGCCCGGCTGGGCCGTCACAGCCACCGGCACCGACAACGGCAGGCATACTGCCGAATTCACCACCCCAACCGGAGCCCGCTACACCTCCACGGCGCCACCACTTCCCGGGACGCCGCCCACGCCGCCTGAGCGGCGGATAGCGTCCGCCGGATGTCGTTCAGCGTCGCCGCGCGGCCGCCAATCGAGCCTTGAAGTCCGGCGATTCGATCGAGGCGGCCTGCGGACCCAACTCGATGTCCTTGGCGGCTGCGTGGAGATCGGTGTCGAGGGATCCCGGGATGGTGGTGGCGCGCATCGAGGCTTTGGTCGCGAGCACCACCTTCCTTGGCGCGGCCGCGGGTCCGGCGGCCAGCAGCAGTGCCGCCGCGAGCGGGTCGTCGGCGACCTGCAATGCCAGTCCGTACTGAACCGCCTGCTCGGCGTCGAAGCGCATCCCGAACAGCAGTGCCGCGCGGGCCACCTGAGGGCCCACCGCGCGTTGCAGCATCCAGGTGGCCCCACCGCCGGGATGGATACCGAGTTGCTGAAATCGCGGGTCGAAGACCGCACGTGGTCCAGCGATGCGGATGTCGGCGGCCAAAGCCAGATTCATCCCCGCACCGACTGCGGCCCCGTTGACCGCCGCGATGGTCGGCAGCACACATCGGCCGACCGCCATGAACCCGGCATAGATGCGTTCGAGTCCATCCCGGGTCGCCGCTCCCAACGCGGACAGGTCGGCGCCCGCGCAAAACGCCCGGCCGGCGCCGGTGACCACCACCGCGTGGACTCCGGAGTCCCGTTCCGCACGCTCGACAGCGTCGCGCAACTGGGCTGACATGGCGTCGGTCACCGCGTTGCGCCGGTCGGGATCGTTGACGGTGATGACGGCCACCCGCTCGCGAACCTCGTAGCGAACCACGTCATCGTCAACGCGACTGTTCGCTGCGGCATCGTCCATGAATGAACAGCGTAGATGCCTAGCCGTCCGGCGATAGTGCTCGCCCGACAACTGTTCCCAGTACCGGTGCCAGCTTCCGGGCGTAGGTCGTCGTCACGTGGTTGTCGTCGCGGAAGACCAGATCGCTGCCGATGATGACCGGGCAGATCGCCTGGGCGCAGAACAGGTCCGTCAGTTCGGCGTACCGTCCCCCGCCGCGCCGTGTGGCGGCGGCTTCGGCGGTGATCCCGTCGGCGTTGATCGCCTCAGCCCGTGGTGGCGAGCAAGCGTTGGCGTCACCCAACTCGCCGGACACGCAGACCGGAACCACCGAATCCGGGTCGGGGACGGGTCCGAGCACCAGCACCCGCCCACCGCTGGCCGCGCGTAGTTCGGACACCAAAGTGTTCAGGGAATCCAGCCACTCCCGGGAGTAACTGGTGAAGCCGAAGTCCGATCCGTAGCGCCGTGACATGCCGACGACCACCAACTGCGGCCGTTCGGCGGCCAGACGCTGCAGCACCTCTGCCCGCCACTGCACGCACTCGCTGTACTCGCGCCCCAGATAGGGGCTGTGGATCGGCAGATCCTGAAGCGGGCAGGTCACCTTGGCCATCGTGCTCAGCCGCCAGTGTTGCTGTCGTGCAACGGGTTCCAACGCCGGCTCCCACATCGCTGCGTGGGAGTCACCGACGAGCGCCACCGTCGTCGGCGATGAGAGATCCCCGGAGTCGCAGTTCGGCGCGCCCACCTCGAGCCAGGACCGGACGCAGCCGTTGTAGAACACGTCCGGTTTGTCGGCCGCGGCAGCATCCAAGGGTGGCGACAGGTCAGCGGGTACCTGGCGGCGATCCGCCGAGGCTGTCACCAGGGTGCGGATCGGGCCGGCCGCAACCATCACCGGGTCGGTGGCGCCGGCGGCGATCAGGCGGGAACGTTCGGCGGGCTGGACGAACGCCGCGGTCGCCGGAGCCCCAGGGCCGACCGGGGCGGGCACCAGGATCGGGAGCAGCAGTGCGGCACTGACGGCGACGGCCGTGATCATGCTGCCCAACGCAAGGCTGCGTCCGGAGGACCGCCGCAAGCCGACGGCGTAGCGCACCGGTTGTTCCACATAACGCAACGTCAGCATCGCCAGCACCAGCGAACCGGCGACGGCGGCCAGTCGCGCGGGCCAGTCCAGTGGATGGCCCAACGCCGCCGGCGCCAACACCAGGATCGGCCAATGCCACAGGTACCACGAATACGACAGCCGCCCCAGGGCACGCATTACCGGCAGCGACAGGCAACGCCCCACTGCGCGCTGGGGTGTCGAACACCCGGCGGCCACCACCAAGACCGTGCCCAGGACGGGGACCAGCGCAGCCCTGCCCGGGTAGGGGGTCTGCTGGTCGAACTCCAGGCACGACCAGCCGATCAGACCCAGTCCGGCGAAACCGGCCGCAGCGGCGAAACCGGGCGGTAACCGGCGCCATGCCGTAGCGGTCAGCGCAATCAGCGCTCCCGCAGCGAACTCCCAGGCCCGTGTCGGAAGTGAGAAGAACGCCCACGGTGGCCGGGTATGGGTCCAGCTCAGCGACAGCCACAGCGAGCCGGCCGCCAGGATGGACAGGGCGGCGACGGCGGACCCCCGGCTGCGACCGAACGCAGCGCCCAGTAACACAGCAGGCCAGAGCAGGTAGAACTGTTCCTCGACCCCCAGCGACCAATAGTGCTGGAACGGCGAGGGACCGGAATGCGCGAGGTAGTCGGTGCCGGTGATCGCGAACCGGTAGTTGCCGACGTAGAGCGCACTGGCCAGGCCGTCGTCGAGGACGGCCCGGGCATGCACGGCGGGCAGGATGACGGCAGCCGCGAGTGCGGTTGCCAGCAGGACGATTCCCGCCGCGGGTAGCAGGCGCCGAGCGCGCGCGGCGTAGAAGCGGACCAGATCAACTCGCCCGGTTTGGCCCAGTTCGACCCACAGCAGCCGGGTGATGAGGAATCCGGAGATGACGAAGAAGATGTCGACCCCGACAAAGCCGCCGGTCACCGCGCCGGTGTGAAACGCGATGACGGCCAGCACCGCCACGGCGCGCAGACCCTCGATATCGGGCCGGAACTCGGGTCTGCGACTGCGCCGAAGCACTGCCCCATTGTTGCCGCCGCCAGCGTGGTTACCCGCCTGCCACGCCCGGGTTCATGTGGTGGTTATTCCAATTCCTCACCTCTGGCGAGTGAACACCGTATAGCGCTCGAAGGTGCGGGGGGTGAAGTCGGGAGCGCGGATCTGCTGCGCCTCGGCGTTGGTCGCGATCACGACGTCGGTCCCCGACGGGCAGCGGTTCAACCCGAATGTGTAGCGGTCGAAAGCGCCGACCTGCTGGAACTCTGCTCCGGGATTGTCGTACCGCACGGTCTCGGAGAACTTCCGCGGATCGGCCTTGGTGTGGAACAGCACGAAAATGTAGGGCATGTTCACATCGCCGGTCACGCAGATCTCGCCCTGGGTCTGGGCGGCGGCGTAGCTGATCGCTTCGCCGAACGAGGAATAGAACGCGCCGGCGGCCTGGGTCCGATAGGACCCGAAGTAGGTGTGCAGGAACGCCCCGAAGGAGACGGCGAACGCCACACACAGCGCCGCCGCGGCCCACCGGTGCTTCCACAGCCAGGACACCGTCACCGCCGTGCACGCGATGAACGGGAACATCGCGATGTTGGCCCGGTTGATGTTCACCGGGAGAAACGCGCACAGCGCCATCGCCGCGAACGACCAGGCGACCATGACGAATGCCGGGTCGAATTGGTTGATCCCGTTCCTGGCGAAGATTCGGTAGCACAAGATAGCCAGGCCGGGAACGGCCAGTGCGGTGCTGAACACGTACATGATGCCGAAGTAGGGAATCGAATTCCAGATCAGCCCGTCGTCCTGGGTGACGAAGAGCTTGATGGCGACCCCGAGATTGTCGAGCACGTCGACATTGCTCATGCTCTCGAAACGCGGGACCCCGGTCAGCCGCGGAATGCTGAACAGCGGCGTCTCGATCGAATTCCAGCCGAACCGGTTGATCATCACGTACAGCGCGATCGGCACGGCGACGAGGGTGAACGCCGCGATCGACCACGCAATCGTCGCTGCCCGCCACAGCTTGTGCCAGATGCCGTAGGCCAAGCACAAGACCAGGAACACCGGCACGGCGATATAGGCGGTGCCGTATCCGTAGAGCGACAACGCGATCAAGGCGAACGCGGGGATCAGCCAGCGTTCGCACTTCACCGAGCGCACCAGGCAGGCCGCACCGAGCAGGAACACGAACGGGAACAGATTCGAGTCCAGACCCCACCGGGAGACCATGATGTGCCAGGGGCTGATCGCGAGCAGAACAGCGCCGATCCGGGCGGTGCGCAGATCGACCGACTCGCGCAGCAGGTAGAAGAACACCGGAATGGCGACCAGGCCCGCGACCAGGAAGACCAGTCGCGCCGAAGTGATGCTCAGACCGAAGACTCCGATGAAAGGCATCTGCAGGTAGGACGCCAACGCGTACATGCCCGAGCCCCAGGAATTCAGGACCAGGGGGATGTGGAAACCGTTCCGATCCACCCCGTAGTTCAGGATCGAGAACGCGTCGTACGCCGTGGACGCCTCGTCCTGGTTCAGCCCGGGCGGGATGGAACCGAAATCCCAGATCCGGACGACGGCGCCGACCACCAGTGCGGCGATCAGGACAAGGTCGACGCGGCCCCCGACCTGTTCGGAGAACCGCCTCAGGCCGCTGGGCTCAACCCCGTAGCGCGGGATGGTCATGTGCGGTTCCGCCCCAATGCTCCGGCGGGTACTTGTAGAGCCAGTTCAAGTCGGTACGGCCTGGGTTGGGTTCGTACCAACCCTTCCCGTTGAAGATGTGCGACACCGAGGTGAAGTACTCCTCGTACATGTCGGCGACACGGTCGAGGGAGAAGTTGCGTTCGGCCCAGGTCCGGCAGTTCACCGGGTCGATGTTGCCTATGTTGTTGGCCGCCCAGACGAACTGCTCAAAGGTACGGCAGCGATACCCGGTGACGCCGTGCAGGTTGTACTCGGCGAAGGCGCCCCAGTCGGTGCTGATCACCGGGGTGCCGGAGAGCATCGCCTCGACCTGAACGCCGCAGAACGGTTCCAGGAAGATCGACGGCGTCAACACAGCCTTGGCTTTGGACAGGAGCTTGCGTCGCTCGGCGGGCCCGACCGCCCCGAGTAGTGTCGCGAACTCCGAGGGGTCCCCGTCGATCTCCTGGCCGGTCAGGCCACCCGGCCCCGCGATGAGTAACTTGCCTCCGACGTCGCGGACGATCTGCAGGGCGATGTGGATGCCCTTGCCGGAGTTCACCCGGCCGAGGAAGAGAAAATAGTCGTCCTTTTCCGTGCAGTAGTCGAAGTCGTCGAGGTCGAAGTAGTTGGGGATGACGGTGTCGTACCACATGTCGTTGGCGCCGCGGGCGACGTTGTCCATCCCGCGGTAGACGTGCAGTGTCGAGTACGACTCGAACACCCTGAACCGGGCGAAGCCGCCATGCGGATATCCGATGCCGGGTTCCACGACGATCATGTCGGGGTGCGCCTCGGCGACCGCTTTGTGGTTGGCCCCGAAGGTGCACAGCAGGAAGTCGCCCGGCTGCTTGCGCTTGCCGATCTCCTCGATGGTCTTGCTGAAGAACTGCCGGTAGGCATGGTCGTCGAGGCGATAGGTGGGCCAGCCCTGGGTGCGCCAGTCATGGCCGGGATAGCTGATCTCGAGGTCGTCGTCGTTGGTGACCGCGACGTTCTCGGTGCACTCGACGGTGGAATCCTGATGACCGTAGTGAATGACCGTATGGCCGCGGGACACCAGCATCTTGCCGAGCTTGACGACCTTCTGCGTGAAAGCGCACGACGAGTATTCCGGTACGGAGACGGCATGCGGAACCGCGAGGATGTGGAAACGGTACGACACGGATTCGGACTTTCTCTCAGCGTGTGAGGCTTCCCCCACGGAGGATGAGGCTACCCTGCGCCCCCGGCACGACTCGAACGTGCGACCTAGGGATTAGAAGGCCCTTGCTCTATCCACCTGAGCTACGGAGGCAGTGATGGACATCAGTTTATGTCGTACTTCGGCGACGTCCCACGGGGGCGCTGGACGAAATCGCTCCGACGGCGCACTGCCGCAAGCGGCGCGGTGGTCGAGCCGGCCGGGTGTGCTGATACAGCCCGCCGATCGCCGCTTTCGGTCTAGCGTTGGGGGCGAATGACGCAATCCGAGATTTGAGGGTGTTGACCGGGTGAGGCGGTGTCCATGAGCAGCCCTGGGGAGGCGCCGGGTCTGCTGCCCGAGTTGAGCGCTTTCGACCTGCTGATGCATCGCGGGGAAGCCAATCCGCGAACGCGTTCGGGCATCATGGCGCTGGAGATTCTGGACACCGTTCCGGAGTGGGCTGAATTCCGCCGCCGGTTCGACAACGCCTCCCGCAAGGCGCTCCGGTTGCGCCAACGGGTGGTCGTGCCGCCGCTCCCGGTTGCCCCGGCCCGCTGGGTCGTCGACCCCGATTTCAACCTCGACTTCCATGTCCGACGGATCCGCGTCCCTGAACCCGGAACCCTGCGCGAGGTTCTCGACCTCGCGGAGGTGATGCTGCAGTCGCCCCTGGACATTTCCCGTCCGTTGTGGACGGTGACCCTGGTCGAGGGGTTGGCGGGTGGAAAAGCCGCAACGCTGCTCCATCTGAGCCACGCCGTCACCGACGGAGTGGGGGCCACCGCGATGTTCGGCGAGATCTACGATCTCGAGCGCAACCCGCCGTCCCGGCCGGCGCCGCCGATCCCGGTGCCAGAGGATGTCACCGCCGCCGACCTGATGCGAGCCGGAGTCACCCACTTGCCCCGAACCCTGGTCGGCAGTGTTTCCGAGGGCGTCGCCAACAGTCTGTCCCTCCTGGGCCGGACGCTGCGCAATCCGGCCTCGGCGCTGTTCGGCGCCATCGACTATGTGCGTTTGGGCCGACGGATGGTCACCCGTGCCGCTGAGCCCTCGCCGCTGCTGCGCCGTCGCAGCCTGTCCACCCGCACCGAGGCGGTCGAGATGCGACTGGGTGATCTGCACCGGGCCGCACACGCCGCCGGAGGCTCCATCAACGACGCCTACCTGGCCGGTCTGTGCGGTGGGCTGCGCAGGTACCACGAGGCTCTGGGGGTACCGATAGCCACGCTGCCGATGGCGGTCCCGGTCAACCTGCGGGCCGAGGCGGACCCGGCCGGCGGCAACCGCTTCGCCGGGGTCAATCTGGCAGCCCCGGTCGGCGTCGCAGACCCGGGCGTGCGGATCCAGAAGATCCGCAAGCAGATGATCTCCCGGCGGGAGGAAGCGGCTATCGACGTGATGGGCGCGGTGGCGCCGTTGTTGAGCCTGCTGCCCGACGTCGCGCTCGAGGCGATGAGTTCGACGGTGATCAGTTCCGACGTGCAAGCCAGCAACGTGCCGGTATTTCCCGGCGATACCTACGTCGCCGGTGCCAAAGTGTTGCGGCAGTACGGTATCGGGCCGCTTCCGGGAGTCGCGATGATGGTGGTCCTGGTGTCGCGGGGTGGTTTCGCGACCGTCACCGCCCGCTATGACTGCGCCGCGATCGCCGATCCGGACCTGTTCGCCCAGTGCCTGCGTGAAGGTTTTGACGAGGTGCTGGCCTTGTCAGGTGATCCGGGTGTCCGGGTCACCCCCGCGTCCTTCTCCGAACCAGCCCATCCACACCCGAAACCGAAGAACGGATCGGTGGCCTACTCATGAGCGAAACCCGTCCACGTGACATGCGAGTCCCCGGCTCGGTTGCCGAGGTGGCAGCCAGCCCGCCGGGACGGAGGGTCGGAGCATTCTTCGACCTCGACGGCACCTTGGTCGCCGGATTCACTGCGGTCATCCTGACCAGGGAGCGATTCCGTAAGCGTGACATGGGGGTCGGCGAGCTGATCAGCATGATCGCCGCCGGGCTCAACCATCAGCTCGGCGGTATGGAGTTCGAGACGTTGATCAACAAGGCCTCCAGTGCGTTGCGGGGGCGGTCCTACAGTGATCTCCTGCAGGTCGGCGAGCGGTTGTTCGTCGAACAAATCGAGAAGCGGATCTACCCCGAGATGCGCGAGTTGGTGCAGGCGCATCTCGAGCGCGGACACACCGTCGTCCTCAGTTCGTCGGCCCTGACCATTCAGGCGGAGCCGGTCGCACGATTCCTCGGCATCCCCAACACCCTCACCAACCGATTCGAGGTGGACGGCGACGGTGCGTTGACCGGCAGGGTGATCACTCCGATCCTGTGGGGTCCGGGGAAGGCCGACGCCGTGCAGAAGTTCGCCACCGAGAACGACATCGACCTGGCCGACAGCTACTTCTACGCCGACGGTGACGAAGACGTCGCACTGATGCACCTGGTCGGCCATCCGCGTCCCACCAATCCCGGCGACAAGATGCGTGAGGTGGCCCGAAAGCGCGGCTGGCCGATTCTGGAGTTCAGCAGCCGGGGGCGTGGCGGACTCGTCGGTCAGGTCCGCAACCTGCTCGGCGCCGGATCCATCATCCCCACCGCGTACGGAGCCCTCGGCTGGGGCCTGCTCACCCGGTCCCGACGCCGCGGCGTCAACTTCTTCACCAGCACGTTTCCCCAGCTGCTGCTGATGATCAACGGGGTCAGCCTCAACGTGCTGGGGGCGGAGAACCTGAAGAAGAAGCGGCCGGCGGTCTTCATCTTCAATCACCGCAACAACTTCGACCCGGTGATCGTCGGTGCGCTGGTCAAGGACAACTGGACCGGTGTGGGTAAGAAGGAGTTGCAAAACGACCCGGTCATCGGCACCATCGGCAAGCTGGTCGACACCGTCTTCATCGACAGGGAGGACCAGAAGGCGGCGGTGGAGTCGCTGCGAACTGCCGGAGAACTGGCCCAGAAGGGTTTGTCGGTGGTGATCGCCCCGGAGGGCACCCGGTTGGACACGCGTTCCGTGGGCCCCTTCAAGAAGGGGCCATTCCGGCTGGCGATGTCCGCCGGAGTGCCGATCGTTCCGATCGTCATCCGCAATGCCGAGGTGATCTCGGCCAGGAACTCCTCGACCCTGCACCCGGGCACGGTGGACGTTGTCGTCTATCCGCCGTTGTCAGTCGCCGACTGGACGCTGGAGGACCTGACCGAGCGGATTGCCGAGGTGCGCCAGCTGTACGTCGACACGCTGATGGACTGGCCGATCAGTGATGTCCCCGAGGCGGAGCTCTACCGGACCCGGAAGGCACCCGCCAAGAAGGCGCCGGCCAAGAAGGCGCCGGCCAGGAAGGCGCCGGCCAAGAAGGCGCCG
>JAGQTS010000089.1 GCA_020438895.1 Mycobacterium sp. | reverse complement strand
TCCTGCGCACCCAGGACGGCGAGGTGATCGCCATCGTCGAGGAGACCGACGCCACCCCCCAGCAGCGGGCCATCAGGGAGATCAACTCCGGGATCTACGCATTCGACATCCATGCGCTGCGATCGGCGCTGGGACGGTTGTCGTCCGACAACGCCCAGCATGAGCTGTATCTGACCGACGTCATCGCCATCGTCCGCGCCGACGGCCGCGGCGTCCACGCCAACCACGTCGATGACGCCGCCCTGGTCGCCGGTGTCAACGATCGGGTGCAATTGTCCGAGTTGGCCGCCGAACTCAACCGGCGCATCGTGGCGGGCCACCAGCGGGCCGGGGTCACCGTGGTCGACCCGGCCAGCACCTGGATCGACGTCGACGTGACCATCGGGCGTGACACGGTGATCGCCCCCGGCACTCAGCTGCTGTCGGGCACCCGCATCGGGGGGCGCTGCCGGATCGGCCCGGACACCACCCTCACCGACGTGCAGATCGGCGAGGCCGCGTCGGTGATCCGCACCCACGGCAGCGGGGCGGTCATCGGCGACCACGCCGACGTCGGTCCGTTCACCTTCTTGCGCCCAGGTACCAGCCTCGGTGCCGACGGCAAGCTGGGTGCGTTCGTCGAGACGAAGAACGCCACCATCGGCACCGGTACCAAGGTGCCGCATCTGACCTACGTCGGTGACGCCGACATCGGCGAGCACAGCAACATCGGCGCCTCGAGCGTGTTCGTCAACTACGACGGGGAGAACAAGAGCCGAACCACCGTGGGTTCGCATGTGCGCACCGGCAGCGACACCATGTTCGTGGCACCGGTGACCGTGGGCGACGGCGCCTACACCGGAGCGGGCACCGTCCTGCGCGACGATGTCCCCCCGGGTGCGCTGGCCGTCTCGGCCGGCACCCAGCGCGTCCTCCCTGAGTGGGTGCTGCGCAACCGCCCGAACAGCGACTCTGCCGCCGCAGCCCGACAGGCCCTGGAAGCCCGCGAAAAGGGCGAACATCTAGGATGACCCGGTAGCCGATCCGAGGTGAGGGCAGGTTTGTGAGCACGGACTGGATAGACAACCGCAAGAACTTGATGCTGTTCTCCGGTCGGGCCCACCCGGAGCTGGCCGACCAGGTCGCCAAGGAACTCGATGTCCAGGTCACCGCCCAGACGGCCCGCGACTTCGCCAACGGCGAGATCTTCGTCCGCTTCGACGAGTCGGTCCGCGGTTGCGACGCGTTCGTGCTGCAGTCCCACCCGGCACCGCTGAACACCTGGCTGATGGAACAGCTGCTGATGATCGACGCCCTCAAGCGGGGCAGCGCCAAGCGGATCACCGCGATTCTGCCGTTTTATCCCTACGCCCGGCAGGACAAGAAACACCGTGGGCGCGAACCGATCTCGGCGCGGCTGGTGGCCGACTTGCTCAAGACCGCCGGCGCGGATCGCATCGTGTCGGTCGATCTGCACACCGACCAGATTCAGGGCTTCTTCGACGGCCCGGTGGATCACATGCGCGCCCAGCCTCTGCTGACCGGCTACATCAAGGAGAACTACACCACCTCCGACATCGTCGTGGTGTCCCCGGACTCGGGCCGGGTACGGGTGGCCGAGAAGTGGGCCGATGCTCTCGGCGGCTCACCGTTGGCCTTCATCCACAAGACCCGTGACCCCCGGGTGCCCAACCAGGTGGTGTCGAACCGGGTGGTCGGCGAGGTCGAGGGAAAAACCTGTGTGCTCACCGACGACATGATCGACACCGGCGGGACCATCGCCGGCGCGGTGCGACTGCTGCGCGAGGACGGCGCCAGGGATGTCATCATCGCCGCCACCCACGGTGTGCTGTCGGACCCGGCCGCCGAGCGACTCGCCGGCAGCGGCGCCCGCGAGGTGATTGTCACCAATACCCTGCCGATCGACGAGTCCAAGCGATTCCCGCAGTTGACGGTCCTGTCCATCGCCCCGCTACTTGCCAGCACGATCCGCGCGGTGTTCGAGAACGGTTCAGTGACAGGACTTTTCGACGGGGATGCCTAGAACTCGCGGTGCCTCCGCGGTGGTGTTGACCCTCGCCGCGGCGTGGTTGACCGCGGCGTGCGGACCCCAAACCGCGGACTACTCGGCGATCTGGACCACGCCCACCAGCCCAACCGAGACCAGCGTCGAGGACGCTCCCGACGCCCGACCCGTCTCGCTCTCGGAGTACCTGGCCAGTGTGGGCGTCACCGGCGAGCAGATCCCGTTGAACAAGCTCACCGACGTGAAGGTGACCCTGCCCCGCCCGCCCGGGTGGACCACCTACACAAACCCCAACTTCTCCCCCGGCACCGAGGCCATAGCCAGGAACAACACCTATCCGACGGCAATGGTGATGGTGTTCAAACTGAGCGGCAACTTCGATGTGCCCGCCGCCTTGGCACACGCCGACGACGATGCCAAGCTGTCGAAGAACTTCACCCAGTTGAACTATTCGAACGACGACTTCAATGGGTTTCCCTCGGCGATGATCGAGGGCAGCTACGACCAGCCCGGCGGACGGGTACACACCTACAACCGGGTCGTCATTCCGGTGACCGGCGCACCGGAGTTCCAGCGGTACCTGGTGCAGTTCACCGTGACCGGGATGGCGAACAAGGCCGCCGAGCAGGCGCCGGAAATCCAGCAGATCATCGATGGTTTCGACGTGTCGGTGAAGTGACCGCGGAGACACGGTCGGCGCCCGCCGATTTCCGCCGCGGGCCGTCGATCGGCTACCCTGGCACCCGCGTCACGGCGAGGGTGGTCCGGCCACCGTTATCGACGAGGCATCCGCCTTCGCCGTGCGATATGACCACCCGGAAGGCAGGACACCATCATGGCCGCAGGCGCCACCACCAACAAGCTCCACGTCGATGTGCGCACCCGCACCGGCAAGGGCGCCTCACGGCAGGCGCGGCGTGAGGGCAAAGTGCCGGCGGTGCTCTACGGCCACGGCACCGATCCGCAGCACCTCGAACTCAACGCGCACGATTTCGCCGCGGTGCTGCGCCGGTCCGGTCTCAACGCCGTGCTGAGCCTGCAGATCGACGGCAAGGAGCAGCTGGCGCTGCCCAAGTCCATCGCGGTGCACCCGATCAAGCGCTCGATCACCCATGCCGATCTGATCGTGGTCAAGCGCGGCGAGAAGGTGACCGTCGAGGTCAACGTCGCCCTCGAGGGCGAGGCGGCCTCCGGCACCCTGGTCACCCAGGACGCCACGGCCATTGAGATCGAGGCCGAGGCGCTGTCCATCCCGGAGAGCTTGACCGTCTCGATCGAGGGCGCCGAGGAGGGCACCCAGATCGTTGCCGCGGATGTCCCGTTGCCGTCCGGCGTGACCCTGGTCAGTGACCCCGAGATGCTGGTGGTCAACATCGTCGCTGCGCCGAGCGCCGAGGACCTGGAGTCCGAAGGCGGCGGCGAGTCGCTCGAGGACCAGGCCGCCGCTGCCGAGTCGGAGGCTGCCGAGAGCGCCGCCGAGGCAGCCGAGTCTGCCGGCGAATAGGCCGGCCAACCCCGGGAGGGTGTGATGGCCGAGCCGCTGCTGGTCGTCGGCTTGGGCAACCCCGGACCGCAATACGCCAGGACCCGGCACAACGTCGGCTTCATGGTGGCCGA
>JAGQTS010000088.1 GCA_020438895.1 Mycobacterium sp. | reverse complement strand
AACACCACCGACTCGGCGGTTCGACTCACCCACATCCCGACCGGTATCGTCGTCACTTGCCAGAACGAGAAGTCGCAACTGCAGAACAAGGTTTCTGCGATGCGGGTACTCCAAGCCAAGCTGCTGGAACGCAAGCGTTCCGAGGAGCGCGCCGAACTTGACGCCCTCAAGGGCGACGGCGGCAGCTCATGGGGTAACCAGATGCGGTCCTACGTTCTGCACCCCTACCAAATGGTCAAGGATTTGCGGACCGAGCACGAGGTCGGCAATCCCGCGGCGGTTCTGGATGGGGACATTGACGGATTCCTCGAAGCGGGAATCCGGTGGCGCAACCGACGAGATGACTGAACTTGCCGACTGACATTCTGGCCCTGCCGGTGGCCCAACGCTGGCACGACTTTTGGAACAGTGAGATCGGCAACTGGATTCTCTCCAGGGGCCTCAAGATCGGGCTGTTGGTGATCGGCGGCGTCCTGGCCGCCCGCTTCATCAACTGGGCCGCACAGCGCATCACGCGGCGCATCGACGCCAACTTCCAGGACAGCGATGCCCTGGTCCGTTCGGAGAGCGTAAAGCACCGCCAGGCGGTCGCATCGGTGATCTCTTACGTCGCCATCGGCATGTTGTGCGTCGTGGTGGCCCTCGAGATCACCGACGTGCTGGATGTCCCCGTCAGCTCGTTGGTAGCCCCGGCCGCCGTGCTGGGTGCCGCCCTCGGTTTCGGTGCGCAGCGGATCGTGCAGGACCTGCTGGCAGGCTTTTTCATCATCACCGAGAAGCAGTACGGATTCGGCGACCTGGTCCAGTTGACCCTGGGCTCGAGTAATGACGCGATGGGCACCGTCGAGGACGTCACGTTGCGGGTGACCAAACTGCGCACCTCGGAAGGGGAGATGTACACCATCCCCAACGGTCAGATCATGAAGTCGCTGAACCTGTCCAAGGACTGGGCCCGCGCTGTCATCGACATCCCGATTCCGACGTCAGCGGATCTTCACTTGGTGAACGAGGTGCTGCACCGGGTGTGCGACAACGCAGCCGACGACCCTGAGCTGGCCGACCTGTTGCTGGACAAGCCGCAGTTGATGGGGGTGGAGAGCATCGGTCTGGACACCGTCAACCTGCGGATGGTCGCCAGGACTCTGCCCGGCAAGCAGTTCGAGGTCGGCCGCGGGTTGCGTCTGCTGGTGATCGCTGCGTTGACCCGCGCCGGCGTCGTCACACCCGCCGACAACTCGCCGATGGTCGGGGCCTTGGTGCATCCGGCGACGGCCGGCGGCGCCGAGCAGACTCAGGGACCGGTGCAGTCATGAAGAAGAACATCCCTCCGAAAGAGGGCCGGGGCTGGCCCGGCCACGTCCTGTGGGGACGGGTGCGGACGTCCACCGTGGTGCTGCTCATCGCCTTCATCGGGTGCTGGTGGCTGTACGAGACCTATGACATGGGCACGCAGCCGACGCAGGTGCCGGCCAGCAATGTGGTGCCACCCGGGTTCATCCCCGACCCGGCCTACACCTGGGTACCGCGCACCGACGTCCAACGATCGGATACCTCCACGACGTCGACGACGCCGACGACATCCGAAACGACCTCGACCACCCCGACGTCTCCGGGTGCCGACGACACCGCCACGGACACGCCCACGAGCGGGGCGACGAGTGGGGCGACGAGTGGGGCTCAGCCGACACCGACAACGGGATCCGGCGCGTCATCGTCTGGGCCCACCACCGCGGGGCCGGGCTCGTCGGCGGCAACCGCGCCGGCCTCAACACCGTCGGCTCCGCCGGCGGCCGCGCCGGGTACTGCGATCAATCAGCAGAGCGCTCCGCAGCCTCCCCCTGCCCTCTAGCTCGCGTCGACCGCTCGGGGTGGGGACCTGCGGCTAGACTGGCGAGCCGTGATGATCACCCTCGACCACGTCACCAAGCAGTACAAGTCGTCTGCTCGGCCGGCGCTGGACAACGTCAGCGTCAAGATCGACAAGGGTGAATTCGTCTTCCTGATCGGGCCGTCCGGGTCCGGGAAGTCCACCTTCATGCGACTGCTCCTCGCTGAGGACACACCCAGTTCGGGAGAAGTGCAGGTTTCGAAGTTCCACGTCAACAAGCTGGCGGGCCGGCACATCCCCAAACTGCGGCAGGTCATCGGCTGTGTCTTCCAGGATTTCCGGCTGCTCCAGCAGAAGACGGTTTTCGAGAACGTCGCCTTCGCATTGGAGGTGATCGGCAAGAAGCCGGATCTGGTCAAGAAAGTGGTGCCCGAGGTGCTCGATATGGTCGGTCTATCCGGCAAGGCCAACCGATTACCGGCTGAGCTGTCCGGCGGTGAGCAGCAGAGGGTCGCCATTGCGCGGGCCTTCGTGAACCGGCCATTGGTATTGCTGGCCGACGAGCCCACCGGGAACCTCGACCCGGAAACCAGCCGAGACATCATGGACCTGCTGGACCGGATCAACCGGACCGGCACCACGGTGCTGATGGCCACCCACGATCACCACATCGTCGACTCCATGCGCCAACGGGTGGTGGAGCTCTCATTGGGCCGGCTCGTTCGTGACGAGCAGCGCGGCGTCTACGGAA
>JAGQTS010000463.1 GCA_020438895.1 Mycobacterium sp. | reverse complement strand
ACCTGGGTGCGACCCGAGGTCACGTCGTCGTCGGTGATGATCCCTTTGACACCACCGAAGTGGTCGATGTGGGAGTGGGTGTAGATCATGGCCACCACGGGCCGTTCACCGCGGTGTTGGGTGTAGAGGCCGAACGCTGCCGCCGCCGTCTCTTTGCTGATCAGCGGGTCGATCACGATCACGCCGTTGTCGGTCTCGATCACGCTCATCACCGACAGGTCGAAGCCACGGAGCTGGTAGATCCCGGGCACCACTTCATAGAGGCCGTCCTCGATGAGCAGCTGCCCCTGGCGCCACAGGCTGGGATTGGCGGTCTCGGCGGGGTCACCGTCGAGGAACCGGTAGGCGTCGAGGTCCCACACCAGCCGGCCGTTTGCGTCATGGATCTGGCGTTCGACTCGGCGAGCAACGAAACCGCGGCGGGCATCGTCGAAGTCCTGGGTGTCGTCGAAGGGAAGCGTCTGGGTGAAGGCGTCGAGCGCGGCCCGGGTTGACGGTTCCACGGCGGAGTGGGTGGGTTCGCTCATCTGGGGTTCCTTCACGGCAGCGGTGTCAACTAGGAGGCGAGGGGATAAGCGATCCGAGCCATGAGCACGGCATGGCTAAACCGAGGCGAAGCCGCGGTCTGGTTGCCCTCGCAGCGACGACGGCTGGACCAATCCGCCAGAACCCTAAGCGGTGGAGGTTGGCGAGCCCGCGGATTCCTGGACCAGTTCAGCGCGGCACGGGAGCGGGACGGCTGACGGACACCGTTGCCGTTCGGCATCCCTCGGGCAGACGCGACCCTTCCTTCGCCTGTCTTGGGCGGGCCAACTAATCCCCGGATTCCGGGGTATTCGACTTGTGTATCGAACACATGTTCGATACACTCACGGTATGGACCCCACCAATTTCGACCCCGGTGGCGGTGGCGGTGGCGGTGGCGGTGGCCGTGGCGGTGTGGGGCCCGAGGGTCGGGACTGCGGTGACGCGGTTGACGCGGTGTTGGAGTTGTTGGGGGTATCGGTTGGGGATCTGACCGATGGCGAGGTGCAGGATGCGCTGCTCGGGGTGGCCGAATTGTCGGGGCGTCTGGATGCCCTGTTGGCACGTCTGGCGGATTCGTTCGACTCGCGGGGCTTGGCCGCGGTGGACGGGGCTCGGTCGGCGGCGGGGTGGTTGGCGGCTCGCAGCGAGCTGTCCCGCCCGGTGGCGGGCGCTCTGGTGTCGACGGGGCGGGCATTGCGGGCCTGCGCGGCGGTGGACGCGGCGGCTGCATCTGGTCGGCTCGGTTCAGCGAAGGTGCGTCTACTGGTAGAGGCCCGGCGGGGCGTGGAGGATCTGTTCGCTGAGCATGAGAGCGAACTGGTCGACCTGATCGCGGGGTTGACGGTTGCTCAGGCCCGGGTGGCGGTGGCTCATTGGCGGCGTCTGGCGTTGGCGACGGCTGGCAAGGACGACGGCCCCGAACCGTCCGGTGACACCACCCGCAACACCCTCAGGTGTTCGCAGACCTTTCAGGGCCGGTGGCATCTCGACGGTGATCTCGACGCGGTGACTGGTGCTGCCATGTCCACGATGCTCGAGAACTGGATCGATGCCGCCGTTCGGGCGGGCGCGATCCGCCCTGAGGATCCCAAACCTCGTGCTGCGCACCGTGCCGACGCGTTGGCAGCATTGGTTGGGGCCGGGATCCATGCCCAGCCGGGTGCAGCCCAGTCAAGGGCACATGTGAGCATGGCATGGGACGCGGACGACATGGTCGGCAAAGAAGTGGCAGATCTGGCCGAGATCGGCCGGCGGCGCTGCCTGCTAGATGGCGGCACCGCACTGGCCCGAGCCATCGCGGATCAGTTGATGTGTGATGCCGAGGTCACCGACCTTCTGGTTCGGTTCGGTCTCGACGGGTCACGAGAGATCTTGGGAGCCACCCATACCCGCCGTCACCCAACGCGCCGGGAACGGGCGGTGCTGGACCAAAGAGATCGGGGATGCGTGTTCCCTGGCTGTGATGCCCCACCCCGATGGTGTCATGCCCATCACACCGTGCCCTATGAGATCGGAAGGCGGACCCGGCTCGACGAACTGGTCTTGTTGTGTCCGTTCCATCACCGGGCCGTGCACAACGGATTCGTCCTGTCACGATCGGTGACCGGCCAAATCAGGGTCGCCAGACCCGACGGAACCGAACTATCAGGCGCCCCGCCCAACACCCCGCCCGATCTGGTCGCCGGGCTCAAGACCCCGGTCGGGCCGCCACGATCTCGTTTCGCCAAGGTGTTGACTCATAGACCGACCCCACCATGGCTGGCCCCAGACCCCGCGCCGTCCGGCCCCATCGAAGAAGCCCGCATGGACAGCACCCTCCAAGAGCGCATCCAAGACCCCAGACCCCCCGAAGCCGCCTGACCTGGTTCGTGTCGGGCCGGGCTCAGCGGGTGGCGACGGTTTCGGTGTGGGTTCCGCTGCGTAGGACGGTTCCGGGGAGCTCGCCGGTGGCCTTGCCGTCGACCACGGTGACCAC
>JAGQTS010000462.1 GCA_020438895.1 Mycobacterium sp. | reverse complement strand
CGGCCAGCCAGGCGCTGATCGTCTGCGCGACTCCTCCGACGACGAACTGCGCCCCGGCCTTGATCCGCTCGGAGGCTCGGCGCTGCAGCACCGTCTCGGCGTGGTGTCCGGAAAGCATCGCGAAGAACGCGCTGGATTCCACCCGCTTGCGCATCACGGTGGCGTTGGACAACCGTGAGTTGAACATCAGCATGCCGATTCTCGGGTCGGCGTCGATGCTGCGCACAATGGCCGTCATGGCCGCGAGGGTCTGCTCGCCGGTGGGTGCGGCGTCGACCGCGGCCTGTGTGCAGCCGGCCAACGTTGCGACCACCCAGTCGAACACGGCGGTGATGAACTCGTCCTTGTCGGAAAAACTCTCGTAGAAATAGCGGGTAGCCTGGCCGGCCTCCGCGCAGACGCCCCTGACCGTCAGCTCCGGTGGATCGACGGTGCTCCCGAGCAGGTGCAACCCGGCCTTGAGCAACCTGTCGCGGCGCGTGGCAAGCCGGGCGGAGGCCTCCACTCCCGCGTACGGACGCGCCTGGGTCACCGCGTCATCTTGACACCGGGGTGGCGCGAGTCACAATATCAGGAAACAAACGTTGTCAGATTGTGCAGACAGGGGACACCGTGACCACCAGCGCGACCGACCGTCCGCCCCTCGGTCTGGTCGACCGGCCGGTCAGTGTGTCCTGCGACCGCGCGACGGGCCGGAGCCTGTGGGACCGGCTCACCGGAGCGGGCAGCTTCGAGGATGGGATCCCGGGCATCGCACTGCTGGCAGGACCGGCGAACGTCATCATGCAACTCGGCCGTCCGGGCGTGGGCTATGGCGTCAAGGAAAGTCGGGTGGAGAGTGGACGAATCGACCGGCACCCCATCAAACGCGCCCGCACGACCTTCACCTATCTGGCGGTGGCGACCCGGGGCACGCCCGAACAGCAGAAGGCCTACCGCAAAGCGGTCACCGCCGCGCACGCCCAGGTGCGGTCGACCAAAGATAGTCCGGTGAAATACAACGCCCTGG
>JAGQTS010000087.1 GCA_020438895.1 Mycobacterium sp. | reverse complement strand
TCCTGTGCGCGTGCTGCACCACCAGTTGCCCGGTCTTCTGGAACGAAGGCAGTTACTTCGGCCCGGCGGCGATCGTCAACGCCCACCGGTTCATCTTCGACAGCCGCGACGAGGGTGCCGCCGAGCGACTGGAAATCCTCAATGAAGTCGACGGGGTGTGGCGCTGCCGCACCACCTTCAACTGCACCGACGCCTGCCCGCGCGGTATCGAGGTGACCAAGGCGATCCAGGAAGTCAAGCGGGCGCTCATGTTCAGCGCCCGGTAAACCGCCGGTTGGACACTGCATGTCCCGGGCGTGACGCTCTCAGATCGTGGCCGCGACTACCGCAGCGCGAAGATCGTCCGGTGCCAGGGCTTTTCGGCCACACCGGTGATATCGCTCATCACATGTTTGATGGTGAGGTACTCCTCGAAGGAGTAGTCGCTCATGTCCTTGCCGAACCCGGAGGCCGCGACGCCGCCGTGGGGCATCTCACTGATGATCGGGATGTGGTCGTTGATCCACACGCACCCGGCGTTGATCTCCCGGGACGCGCGTTGGGCGCGGTAGACATCTCGGGTCCAGGCGGAGGCGGCCAGGCCGTAGTCGGTGTCGTTGGCCTGGCGCAGCGCGTCGTCGTCACCGGTGTGCCGGCGGACGGTCAGCACCGGCCCGAAGATCTCGTCGCGATAGACCTCGGAGTCCTCGGCGACATCGGCCAGCAGCGTCGGCAGGAAGTAGGCCCCCGGCCGATCGGGCGCCGAGCCGCCGGTCACCACGCGCGCGCCCTGCCCGGGTGCCCGGGCGACCATCGCCGCCACCTTGTCGCGGTGGGCGAAGGAGATCAACGGTCCCAGGTCGGTGTCCGGGTTGTGCGGATCACCGACGACGATCCTGCCCATCAGTTCGGCCACCCCGGCGACGAAGTCGTCGTAGAGGTCGGCCGCAACGATTGCCCGGGTCGCCGCCGTGCAGTCCTGACCGGAGTTGATCAGCGCCCCGGCCACCGCGCCGTGCACGGCGGCGTCGAGATCGGCGTCGTCGAAGACCACGAACGGCGCCTTGCCGCCCAACTCGAGTTGGGTGCGATGGCCCTGCTCGGCCGCGGCGGCCATGACCTTACGACCCACCGGGGTCGACCCGGTGAAGGTGACGACATCGACGTCGGGATGTCCGGCCAGCCGCTGCCCGGCGTCACCCCCGGCGCCGGTCACCACGTTGAGCACGCCGTCGGGCAGACCGGCCTGCTTGCCGAGTCGGGCCAGAGTCAGGGTGGTCAACGGAGTGAGTTCGGCGGGCTTGATCACCACCGTGCAGCCCGCAGCCAGAGCCGGGATGACCTTCCATACCGCCATCTGTAGTGGGTAGTTCCACGGCGTGATGGTGGCGACCACGCCGACTGCCTCCCGGCGGATCGACGAGGTGTGATCGCCGGAGTATTCGCCGGTGGCCTTGCCCTCCAGATGACGTGCGGCGCCGGCGAAGAATGCGATGTTGTCGATGCTGCCGGGGACGTCGAATTCGGTTGCCAGCCGAACCGGCTTGCCGGTCTGGCTGACCTCCTCGGCGATCACGTCGTCGGCATGGTCCCCCAGCAGACCGGCCAGCCTGAACAGGACGGCCGAGCGCTCCCCGGGCGTGGCTGTCGACCAGTCCCGCAGCGCGGCCCGCGCGGACGCCACCGCCATGTCGATGTCACCGGCCTGGCCGAGGGCCAGCTCGGCGACCACCGTCCCATCGGCGGGATTGATGACCCGATGTGCCGCTCCGGCGGTAAACACCGGCGCTCCGTCTATCCAGCTGCTCGCAATCACGAGCCGATTCTACGCATTTCGTAGATTTCGATGCAGAAAACAACGGATTTCGTGCATAATGGGTGCCATGCCCGATTCGCCCGTCAGCCGGTTCGCCATGCGCGCGCCGTCCTCCCGGGCCGCGGCCGCGGTACAACTCGACGACATGTCCAAAGCCATTATCGAGAATTTGCAGCAGGACGGACGGCGTTCCTACGCGGCCATCGGTAAATCCGTCGGACTGTCCGAGGCGGCGGTGCGCCAACGGGTGCAGCGGTTGGTCGATTCCGGGGTGATGCAGATCGTCGCGGTGACCGACCCGATGCAACTCGGGTTCTCCCGACAGGCGATGATCGGCCTCCGATGCCAGGGCGACACCGCCGAGGTCGCCAAGAAGCTGGCACACATCGAGGCGGTGTCGTACGTGGTACTGACCGCCGGCACCTATGACGCCATCGTCGAGGTGGTATGCGAGGACGACGGCGAACTACTGAACCTGCTCAACACCGAGATTCGCGCGGTTCCGGGAGTAACCTCCACCGAAACGCTGGTTTATCTGAAATTGGTTAAGCAACAATACAATTGGGGAACCCGATGACGACAAAGGCCGACTATGCCCACACCGACGAATTGACGGCGAAGGCCAACCGCCACCTGTGGGGGCACTTCGCCCGGCACGGGAAGGGCATCACACCGCCGATCATCACCCACGGCGAGGGTGTCCACATCTACGACAGCTACGGCAAGCGCTACTTCGACGGGTTGTCCGGGCTGTTCACCTGCCAGGTGGGCCACGGTCGCAAGGAACTCGCCGAGGCGGCCGCCAAGCAGGCCGAGACACTCGAGTTCTTCCCGCTGTGGTCCTACGCCACAGAACCGGCAATCCACCTGGCCGAGCGACTGGCGCACTACGCCCCCGGTGACCTGAACCGGGTGTTCTTCACCACCGGTGGCGGCGAAGCCGTGGAGAGCGCCTGGAAGCTGGCCAAGCAGTACTTCAAGCTGACCGGCAAACCGGGCAAGTTCAAGGTCATCTCGCGGGCGATCGCCTACCACGGCACTCCCCAGGGGGCTCTGGCCATCACCGGTCTGCCCGCGTTCAAAGAGGCCTTCGAACCACTGACCCCGGGCGGGTTCCGGGTGCCGAACACCAACTTCTACCGCGCACCCGAACAGTTCCAGGACGACGCCAAGGCCTTCGGCGAGTATTGCGCCGACCGGATCGCCGAGGCGATCGAATTCGAAGGTCCCGAGACGGTGGCGGCCGTGTTCCTCGAACCGGTGCAGAACGCCGGCGGTTGCTTCCCGCCGCCGCCCGGGTACTTCGAGCGGGTACGCGAGATCTGCGACCACTACGACGTCTTGATGGTGTCCGACGAGACCATCTGCGCGTTCGGCCGGATCGGGTCGATGTTCGCCTGCTCGGACTTCGGGTACGTCCCCGACATGATCACCACCGCCAAGGGGCTGAGCTCGGGTTACTCCCCGATCGGGACCATGATTGCCACCGACCGGCTGTTCGAACCGTTCGACGACGGCACCACCACGTTCGCCCACGGCTACACCTTCGGCGGCCACCCGGTGTCGGCGGCGGTGGCCCTGGCGAATCTGGACATCTTCGAACGCGAGGGTCTCAACGACCACGTCAAGACCAACGGGCCGGTGCTGCGCGCGAAGCTCGAGCAACTGCTGGAACTGCCGATCGTCGGTGACGTTCGCGGCGAAGGCTTCTTCTACGGCATCGAGTTGGTCAAGGACAAGTCGACCAAGGAAACCTTCGACGAGAACGAGAGCGAGCGACTGCTGCGCGGCTTCTTGTCCACCGCCCTGTTCGAGGCGGGCCTGTATTGCCGCGCCGATGATCGCGGCGACCCGGTCGTGCAGCTGGCGCCGCCCCTGATCAGCGGTCCCGACGAGTTCGAGGACATCTACCGGATTCTGCACCGCGTGCTCGGCGAGGCCAGTCGGCTGCTGTGAGCACGGCAGCCAGACCCCGGGTTGACCCGGCGCGGTGGCGCCCGCCACCGGTGGGGTCGCTGCCCGAATTCGGTCCGGTCGAACTGACGGTGGTCCCGATGCCCGGCGACGCGCCGGAGGATGTCGTCGTCGGGCCGGACGGTTCGCTGTGGACCGGCCTGGTCGACGGGCGCATCGTGCGGGTCCGCCCGGACCCCCGCCCGGGTGCCGACGCCGAGGTGGAGGTGGTCGGAAGTGTTTCCGGTCGGCCACTCGGCCTGGCCGTGGCCCGAGACGGACGGCTGCTGATCTGCACCAGCCCCGGTGGGCTCGTGGCGATGGACATCAGCGACAACCCCGGACGCACCGACGTGCTCGCCGATTCCGTCGACTTCCGGCCGCTGAACTTCTGCTCGAACGTCGTCGAGTTACCCGACGGGACAATCTATTTCACGGAATCGACGGCCAAGTTCAGCTACGCCCATTTCAAGGGCGCCATCCTCGAAGCCCGCGGCGATGGCGCGCTGAACCGCCTCGACCCGGACGGCACGGTCCAACCCGTGCTGACCGGCCTCTACTTCGCCAACGGCGTGACGGTGACCGCCGACGGGTCGGCGCTGGTGTTCGCCGAAACCCAGGGCAGACGGCTGAGCAGATACTGGCTCACCGGACCGAAGGCCGGGACCGTCACCCGACTGGCCGAACACCTTCCGGGGATGCCCGACAACATCTGCACCGGGGCCGACGGACGGATCTGGGTGGCGATGGTCAGCCGGCGAAACGCCGCCGCTGACGTACTCGCCCCGCGCGCGCCGATCCTGCGCAAGCTGATCTGGGGGCTGCCCGACCGCCTGCAACCGCAGATCACCCCGGAGGTGTGGGCAGTGGCGTTCGATCCCGACACCGGTGACGCGGTCGCCGGGTTACGGATGACGCATCCGGCCTTCGGTGTCGTGACCGGACTTGTCGAGCGCGACGACCGGTTGTGGATGTCCAGCATCGGGTATCCGGCCCTGGCGCATTGCCCGCTGCCGCGGTAACCGGTCAATAACAATTACCCCTTGAGCAACACCAGTCACAGCGCGGCTCCACGGAAACGGCGTCGGAGTGCCTTACTGTGACGACTCGTGGCGAGGATGACCGGAGCGTCCCACAGCTGTCCCCGGAGAAGCTGGCACCGCGTCGCCGTACTGGTCATGGTCCTGTTCACGACCGCCATGCCGGCCATGGCCACGGCCGATCCGGAGGCGGCACCCGAACAGGAGAACTGCCCCTACCGGGTGACGACACCACCGGCGGTCGACTCCTCGGAAGTGCCGGTCGCCGGCGATCCGCCCCAACCACTGCCGGTACCGGCCACGCCGGTCGGCGGCGATGCCCTCAGCGGCTGCGGGGTGATCGTCGCTGCCGGTACCCCCCCGGTACCGACCGACGTCTCGGCCGAAGCATGGCTGGTGGCCGACCTGGACACCGGTGACGTCATCGCCGCCCGGGACCCACACGGCCGGCACCGGCCCGCCAGCGTCATCAAGGTCCTGACCGCCATGGCCGCGATCAACGAACTGCCGCTGAACCGAATGATCGAGGGAAGCCAGGAGGACGCCAACTCCGAGGGCACCCGGGTCGGGGTGAAGCCCGGTGGCCGTTACACCGTCAACGATCTGCTGCACGGCCTGCTGATGTACTCGGGCAATGACACCGCCCGCGCGCTCGCCGGTGCGATGGGCGGGATGGAGCCGGCGCTGGGCAAGATCAACACCCTGGCGGCCAAGCTCGGCGGCCGCGATACCCGCGCCGCCACTCCCTCCGGGCTGGACGGACCCGGGATGAGCACCTCCGCCTACGACATCGGGCTGTTCTACCGGTATGCCTTCAACAATCCGGTCTTCGCCGATATCGTCCGAACCCGCGAATACCAGTTCCCGGACGCCGCCGGGGCGCCGTACCCGGTGCAGAACGACAACAAGCTGCTGGCCAACTACCCCGGAGCGCTGGGCGGCAAGACCGGATACACCGATGACGCCGGGCAGACCTTCGTCGGCGCCGCAGAACGGGACGGGCGGCGCCTGGTCGCGGTGCTGTTGCGGGGCACCCGACAGCCGATCGCCCCATGGGAACAGGCGACCCGGTTGCTCGACTACGGGTTTGCGACCGCACCGGGAACGAAGATCGGCACCCTGATCGAGCCGGACCCGTCGCTACTGCCACCGAAGCCGGATTCCAGTCCGCTCAGCACCGGTCCAGTGCTCAGTGCCGACGCGGTACCGGTCAGAGTGGGTGTCGCCGTCATCGGCGCGGTGATCGTCTTCGCGCTCATCATGGCTGCCCGCTCGCTGAATCAGCGGGCAACTGTTCGGTAGCGGGCATCTGTTCGGTCGCCGCCCACGCGGTGGAGAACAGCACCAGCCGAGCGGTCAGATAGGCGAACACCAGCAGGCCGAGCACCGGACCGAACGTGATACCCGCCGGACCGTGCAACACCGCGCCCAGATACACCGAGGCGACTTGCTTGAGCACCTCGAATATGACCGCGGCGAGCAGCCCGCCACGTAGCGCAGCCCGCATCGGCGACGGCCGACGGGGCAGTTTGGCGATGATCGCGGTGAACATCACCCACGCCACCAGCACGGACAAGATCAGCGACACCCACCGCAGTGGACCGGAAAGCTGCAATGCCGGATTGGCGGCCGCGGTGAATCCCAGTGTGAGTAGGGTCGCCAGGAACACCGCCACCAGCGCACCCAGATCGGAGATCTTCTTCTTCACGAAACCATCTGTCTGCGTGGGTTTTCCCCACATCTCGGAGAGCGCGATGCGCAGGTTCGTCATCCACCCCAGCCCGGCCCAGAGGGCCGTGGCAAAGCCGATCACGCACACCGAGGTGCGCGATGCGATGGCCGAATCCACCAGACCGCCGATGTCGGCGGCGAAGTCCCCGGTCACCGAACGCTTGACCCAGCCGTCGATCTCGGCAACCAGGTCGGGGCGGCTCGCCAGCACGAATCCGACGACAGAGAAACCGACCATCAGGAGCGGGAAGATCGCGAAGATGGTGAAGTAACTGATCCCGGCCGCGTAGAAGTCACCTTGGGCGCTGCTGTAACGCCGCTGGGCTCGCATCACCCGGCGCAGTGCGGCCTTCAGTGTCGCTTTCAGGGCAGAAAACCCAACCTGTCGTAGACCCGACCCAGGGTGGCGCCGGCCACCTCCCGCGCGCGCCGGGCCCCGTCGGCCAGGATCGCCTGGAGTTCGGCCGGGTCGGCCAGCAACTCGTCGACCCGGCGCCGGATGGGCGTCACGTACTCCGCGACGGCGTCAGCGGTCTCGGATTTCAGGTCGCCGTAGCCCCGGCCGGCGTATCCGGCGACCAGGTCGTCGACGGTACGCCCGCTGACCGCAGCCTGGATGGACAGCAGGTTGGACACCCCGGGTTTGGTCTCGGGGTCGAAGCGGATCTCGCGGTCGCTGTCGGTGACCGCCGATCGGATCTTCTTGGCCGACACCTTCGGATCGTCGAGCAGGCCGATCAGCCCGGCGTCGGTGGCCGCCGACTTGCTCATCTTCGCCGTCGGCTCGGCCAGGTCGTAGATCTTCGCGGTCTCCCGGGCGACCATCACGTCGGGTACCACGAACGTCTCCGGGAACCGGGCGTTGAAGCGTTGCGCGATATCGCGCGCCAGTTCCAGGTGCTGACGCTGATCCTCACCGACCGGAACCAGGTCGGTGTCGTAGAGCAGAACGTCGGCGGCCTGGAGCACCGGGTAGGTGAACAGGCCGACCGTCGTCGAGTCGGCGCCTTGTTTCTGCGACTTGTCCTTGAACTGGGTCATCCGGGATGCCTGCCCGAATCCGGTGAAACAGCCCAGCACCCAGGACAGTTCGGCGTGTGCCGGGACCTGGCTTTGCACGAAGATGGTCGAACGGTCCGGGTCGATGCCCAGAGCGAGGTACTGCGCGGCGGTCACCAGGGTGCGCCGGCGCAGCACCGCCGGGTCCTGCGCAACGGTGATCGCGTGCAGATCCACCACACAGAAGAAGGTCTGGTAGTCGTCCTGCAGACCCACCCACTGCCGAACCGCGCCCAACGCATTGCCCAGGTGCAGGGAGTCGGATGTCGGCTGGACTCCGGAGAAAACGACACGGGATTGCTGGCTCATGATGGAACAATCCTGTCATGCGGAAAATCCTGGCCGTGATGGCTGCTGCGCTGATGACGGCGGCCGGTGCGGTGAGCTGTTCGGACGACGCCGGAACCGGGACCAAGCGGCCCGCGTCGGCCGCGGTGGTGGTGGTTTCCGGCGGCAACGCCACCAGCCCCTTCACCACCCCGGATGACACCTGCGCAACCGGCCTGGCTGCCGGCAACACCGACACCGCCATTCGCCAACACCTGCTGGACAAGGGATACACCGTCTACACCTCGCCGGCGATGGCCGGCCGCGGACAGGTGACCGATCAGACCGGATTCGGAGCGTTCGGGGTATGCCCGGTCACGCTGCCGGAGAACATGACCGTCAACTCCACCGGGAGTATCGACACCGCCGGTGAACATCTGGCCCGCTTCATCAACTGGCTGCACGACAACAAGGGCGTCACCGAGGTGGACTTCGTCGCCCACTCGATGGGCGGGTTGTACTCCCGGGCGGCGATCCGGGTTCTGGCCACCACCGGCAGCCCCGTCGTGGTGCGCTCGCTGACCACCATCGGCACCCCGTGGCAGGGTTCCTACCTGTCGGACTACGCCAATGGTCTGATCCCCATCACCGAATGCCAGGGCGACACGTTCTGCGAAGGAGCGATGAAGGACTTCCGCCAACTGGTGCTGAAACTGATGGCGGGCTCCGGCCGGGAGGTGAACACAGCCTTCCTGATGGGCTCAGGCGGCTGGAATGAATTCCAGTCCGGCGTGCTCGACCGGATTCCGGTGGTCCTGATCGCCGGCAAACGGTTCACCGTGCCCGGCCCGGCCAACCCCGAGGTCTGGCCCAATGACGGACTGGTGGCCGAAGACAGCGCGCTGGCCCGCACTATCAGCGACCCCGTGCTGCCGCATCGCCGATGCCACCTGTTCGACGACACCCACAGCATCTTTGTCTCCGACCAGGCCGGACTGGCCTGGGATACCGCGCTGACCTGGGATCCTCAGGTTCTCGATGTCGTCGCCCAGGCGATCGCCGACGCACCCACCGCGCTCGACGGTCCGAATCGCGAGGGGTGCCCGGCGGCCTAGCGTTCCGGCGGCATGATGACCCGTACCGCCGCATCGACGACCGCGTCCAGATCCCCGCCGAGGCTGCCGAGCAACCACTGTTGGGCCAGTTCGGCCATCGCCCCGGAGTACATCGCGGCGCTGACGAGGTTCGCGGTGCGAGCGACCGGCGAAACGCCCTGTTCGTCGTCGACGACGGAGCGGCGGAGCAGTTCCTGGGTCGCCGCGCGGCGCGTCGCGAGAACCGGATTGGTTCGCGCCTCGGTGAACAGCACCCTGCCCCGTCGCGGATCGTCGGAACTGAAGTCCAGAACGGAGCGGATACCGGCCCGAAGCCGAGATCGATCGTCGGGAAGATCCGACATGGCGTCGGCGAGGGTGCTGATCAGCTCGGCCACCACCACGTCGTAGACGGCGCCGAGCAGCTCGTTGATATCGGTGAAGCTCTCGTAGAAATATCTGGTGTTGAGCGACGCCGTGGAGCAAACGGACCTGACGGTGACCGCGGTCTCGCCGGCCTCGCCGAACAACTGAAACGCCGCATCCACCAGCAACCGCCGTCGCTCGGCTTGGCGATCGGCTTGGGATAGCCCACTCCATCTCCCCGGCCGCGACACCCGTTGAGGATATCGCGCAGCCGTGTTAATTTTGGCCACGGGTGTAACCAAAGTTGGCGTTCACGCGGCGATCGCCGCAGCCTGGGAAGCCCGTTCGGCGACGTTCACCAGAAGGTCACCACAGCCGATATGACCAAAGGAGATGGGGATGAGCGGCCAACACCGGGCACTGCGGGGAGACAGTCCCAGGGGGAGAAAACCGAAGAACCGACGTCAGCCCTATTCCTGGCTGGGCGCCGGGGCACTGAGCCTGGGCTTCAGCGCAGCGCTGGCGTCGGGATCAGGTCTGGCCCACGCGGACACCGGAACGGACTCCGCCGACCGCACGAACGGCCCGGCCGCGAACTCCACCGCGTCGGAATCCTCGCCGGCCGAGAGGGGTGCCCGCGGACAGCGGGGCGCGGCAACGAGGGACGCTCTCGCCGAGCGCCCCACCGAGAACGTTTCCCGCTCCGCAAACGCCGGACTGATCCGCGCATCCGGCCGGGCAGCCGAGGCGGCCGGCTCCGAATCCAGGCGAAATCCCCTGCCTGCCAGCGCCACCCGCGCGGAACGACGAGACCCGATCGTGGCCGATGTCATGGACTCACCGGTCACGCCGAACCTCGCCCAACTGACGCCGGCCCCTTCCACTCAGGCAAGCATCCTGCCGGCGATCGAGCCCCCCGCCCCTGCGGCGACGACGGTCGGCAGCCCGAACATCGGCGCCGCCATCGCCAGCGTGTCGACACCCGTTCTGGCCCACGCTGCCGCGGCACTGCGCACCGTGCCACCGGTCGCCGTCGCTCCCGCCCAGACCGTCCTGCGAGCCCTGGGGTTGTTCCCCGCGGGTCCCGCCGCACCGATCGTGAGTCCGATCGGGGAACTGCTCTGGGGCCTGTTCCGTCGAACCGAGTCTGCGCAACAGGTGATCCCAGCCGCCACCGCGGCGACGGCCGCCGCTCCCACCGCCGCCTATCGGGTCGTCAGCGACTGGGGATCCGGGCACACCGCCGAGGTGGCCGTCACCGCGGGTTCGTCGAACCTGAGCGGGTGGACCGTGGAGTTCGACTCACCGGCGCAGATCGTCAATATCTGGAACGGTCAGATCACCAGCCGCACCGGAAACCACTACGTCATCAGCAACATGTCCTACAACGGACAGGTCGCGGCCGGCCAGACCACCACCTTCGGCTATCAGGCCAGCCCCGGCGCCCCCGGATCCGCGCCGACGAATATCACGGTCAACGGGGTCCCGGTCGGCACCGGCACCCCGCCGGTGGTCACCCCGCCCAGCGTGTCGATCGCCGACGTGTCCGTGTCTGAAGGTAACGCCGGCACCACCAACGCGAACTTCACCGTCACCTTGTCCAAGGCGGCCACCACCCCGGTCACCGTCGGCTACTCCACCGCAAACGGGACGGCAACCGCCGGTGCCGACTTCACCGCCAGGTCCGGCACCCTGACGTTCGCGCCCGGAGTCACCGCCCAGACGGTTGCCGTCGCAGTCACCGGCGACACCGCCGTCGAGCCCGACGAGACCTTCACCGTCGCGCTGGCCAATCCCAGCGGCGCCACCCTGTCCCGCGCCACCGCAACGGCCACCATCAAGAACGACGACGTCGCGGCCCCGGTACCGTCGCAGGGCGCCGCCACCGTCAACTACGCGGTGACCAACGACTGGGGCTCCGGCCACAACGCGGCGATGACCGTCACCGCGGGCCAATCCAACCTCACCAACTGGACGGTCGAATTCGACTCCCCGGCCAAGATCGTCAACATCTGGAACGCCCAGATCACCAGCCATGTGGGCGATCACTACGTGATCACCAACATGCCGTACAACGGCAGGGTCGCCGCCGGTCGGAGCACCTCGTTCGGCTTCCAGGCCACCCCCGGAGCGATCGCATCCGCACCGACCAACCTCACGGTCAACGGTGTTGCGGTCGCCAACCCGACCACGCCGCCGGTGGCCCCGGCTATCTCCATCGCCGACCTGTCGGTGGCCGAAGGCAACGGTGGCGGAAATGGCAACAACACCCACTTCATGTTCGCCGTGACCATGGACAAGGCGTCGGACACACCGGTGACGGTGAAGTATGCGACCTCCAACGGCACGGCCGCCGCGGGTGCCGACTATCAGTCCGCCGCCGGCACGCTGACCTTTGCACCCGGCGTCACCGCACAGACCGTGCACGTCGACGTCATCGGTGACGCCGCGGTCGAACCGGACGAAACGTTCAAGGTCACGCTCTCCGATCCGGCCGGCGGCACGATCTCCCGCGCCGTCGCCACCGGCACCATCGTCAACGACGACACCTCGACGCCGACGACGACGCCCGGCCTGAGCATCTCCGACGCCTCGGCGACGGAACCCGGCGGCAGCGGAATGGCAGCCGGCTACCTGCGTACCTCGGGTAACCAGATCATCGACTCCCAGGGCAATCCGGTACAGCTGGCCTCCGTCAACTGGTTCGGCGCGGAGGGCACCAACCTCTCGCCACATGGCCTTTGGACCCGCAACTACAAGGACATGATCGACCAGATGTCCGACCAGGGGTTCAACACCATCCGATTGCCGTACTCCAGCGAGATGCTCCACACCACCGCCCAACCCAACGGGATCGACTTCTACCAGAACCCGGATCTGCAGGGGCTCAACGCGATTCAGGTGATGGACAAGGTCGTCGAGTACGCCGGCGAGAAGGGGATGCGGGTGGTCCTCGACCACCATCGCAGCACCGCCGGCGCCGGCACCAGCGAGAACGGCCTCTGGTACAACTCGCAATACACCGAGGACCAGTGGGTCGCCGACTGGCAGATGCTGGCTGACCACTACAAGGGCAACCCCACGGTGATCGGATTCGATCTGCACAACGAGCCCTACAACGGCACCTGGGGCGGCGGCGGCGCCACCGACTGGGCGCGGGCCGCTGAACGGGCCGGGAACGCCGCCCTGTCGGTCAACCCGGACCTGCTGATCTTCGTCGAGGGCGTCGGCAGCTACCAGGGACAGAACTACTGGTGGGGCGGCAACCTGATGGGAGTCAAGGACCGGCCGATCGTTCTCGACGTGCCCAACCGGGTCGTCTACTCCCCGCACGACTACCCGAATTCGGTGTGGCCGCAACCGTGGTTCCAGACCGCTGACTTCGGGGCGAACCTGCCCAATGTGTTCCGGCAGGCCTGGGGCTACATCTACGAGGACAACATCGCGCCCATCTGGGTCGGCGAGTTCGGCACCAAGTTGCAGGACCCGAAGGACGTCGTCTGGTTCGAGGCGATCACGTCGTACCTGTCGGGCGACTTCGACAACAACGGCACCATCGACATCCCGGCCGGCACTGAGGACATGAGCTGGGCGTACTGGTCGTGGAATCCGAATTCCGGTGATACCGGAGGGATTCTGGCCGACGACTGGCGCACGGTGAACCAGAACAAGATGGCCTACCTGACGCCGATCCAGTACACCGGCGGCAGTGGCACGTCACTCTCCTCGTTCACCGTCACCCTCGCCGCCCCGTCCTCCCAGACGGTGACGGTGCAGTACGCGACGATGAACGGCACCGCGACGGCGGGAGCCGACTTCGCGGCGTCGTCGGGAACCCTCACCTTTGCGCCCGGGGAGACCCAGAAGACCATCGCGGTTGCCGTGAAGAGCGATTCCCTGACCGAGGGCACGGAGAACTTCCACGTCATGCTGTCGAACCCGACGGGAGCGACACTCACCGACGCGATGGGGATGGGCACCATCATCGACCGGCCGACCGGCACCACCCCGGGGGATTCGACCGGTGGAGCCACCGGCGGCGGGACAACCCCACCCCCCGATCCGGAGCCGACCGATCCCACCGACCCGATGGACCATTCGGGTCACACCCCGACACCGGGCGACACCGGCCAGCACATCGACCTGGCGACGCTCGGTACCTCCAATGGCAGTTCGCACACCGGCCACGACGCCCTCGAAGGTGGACGAACGGCCATCACGTCGGAGGCTCTCGTCGCCTACAACAACCTGCGGCACTTCGCCGGACTTGCGCCGTCCACCCTGGAGGATGTCGGCCGGTGGGCGTTCGACAACCGAATGACCAACAACACCCAGGCCTGGGGCAACGACCTGCAGGGGGTGGGCATGTTCTACGCCATGCAGGGCGCCAAGGTGGGCTGGATCGCCGACGACAAGTACAACCCGCAGATCATCGCCGATATCGAGCGGACGGCGAGGCTGGGGTCGCCGGCCGACGTCATGGCGATGGTCGACCAGTACGGCCATCCCGGTTACGGCGACTATCTGCGCGCGAACGCCGGCTACGAGACGGCGTTCATCAACACCCTGAAGATGGAACCGCACTACGCGGGGTGGATGCACGACCGCGCACACGGCCGCCTGACCATCGAGGGCATCGCCACCGCCCATGACGTCAACCACCTGACCGTGCTCAGCCATGATCAGACCAAGCCGTTCATGAACGACACCTGGGACTGGCCGCAGTGGGCGGCGTTGAGCGTCTCGAACAAGGGCGTGATCGAGTACTTCCAAAGCATGGTCACCCTCGGAGATCCCAGGGGCAACAACCTCACCGGTTTGAACGGCATGATGGCCATGTAATGCAGGCGTGGCCCCGGTGCCCCGTTAGGCAAACAACGGGGTGCCGGGGCGATCGCTAGTCCCCGAACTCCACGGTGACCGGGGCATGGTCGGTCCAGCGCAACGCGTAGGCGGCAGGTTTCTCGACTCGGGCCGAGAGCACACGCGCGGCCAGCGGCTCCGTCGCCAGGTGGTAGTCGATGCGCCAGCCGGCGTCATTGTCGAAGGCTTTGCCCCGCCATGACCACCAGGTGTACGGCCCGGGTCCTTCCGGGTGGATCCGGCGCATCACGTCCACCCACCCGGAGTCGGTCAGGCCGGTCAGCCACTGACGCTCGCTGGGCAGGAAACCGGCCTTGGTGACGTTGGCCTTCCAGGCCTTGATGTCACTTTCGGTATGAGCGATGTTCCAATCCCCGCACAGCACAGCGTGCCTGCCTTCTGCGGCCAACTCGGCCATACGGTCCCCCAGCGCGGCCATGAACCGTTCCTTCTCCGCCTGACGGTCGGTGCCGGCCTCCCCGGTGTGCACGTAGACGCTGGCGACGGTAGGGCCGCCGCTCAGGTCCACCTCGAGATAACGGCCGTGCTCTTCGAAACCGCTGAGTCCCACCCGGACTGCCTCGAACGGGGTGCGACTGAGCACCGCAACACCGCTGCGGCCCTTCAGGTGCGGCTCGGCGGAGGCCAGCTGCCAACCCCCGGCGACCCTGGACGCCAGAGCCGGTGCCAGCGCCTCGGCCAGCTGGGTGTCGTCGGCTCGCGTCTCCTGCAGGCACACCACGTCAGCGGTGGTGCGCTCCAGCCAGTCCAGCAGGCCCAGGTTCTCCGCGGAACGCTGCCGAACGGCCGCACGCACCCCGTTGACGTTGACAGTGGATACGATCACGCAAGTGAAGTTAGCGCGCCCGGTCGCGGCGTTCGTCTCAGCGGTCCTGTTGACGTGTTGTGGCGCCGCCCCGCATGCGCACGCCTCCAGTCGAGTCGGAGTCGCCGGCCAAACACTGACCCTCGACGGCCGACCGTGGTGGCCGAGCGGGTTCAACGCCTACGAATTGGCCACCGACTGGAAACTCAACCGCGGCTGCGGGGCGCAGGTCGACCTGGACCGATACTTCGCCTCGCTGCCACCGAACTCGGTCACCCGATTCAACGCGTTCTCCTCGATGGGGTTGCGTGCCATCGACGCGGTGTTCGCCGCGGCGCAGAAACACGGCCAGCTGCTGGTCGCCGTCCTGGCCGCTGGCGAAGGCGGCTGCGAGAGCACCGGTTTCAAGGACGAGACCTGGTTCGCGGGCGGTTGGACCGGTGACTACGCCCAGTGGCTGGATACCGCGGTGGGCCGGTGGGGCGCCTCCCCGGCCCTGGCCGGTTGGGAACTGGTTGGCGAGCCCGAACCGAGCCTCTGCGGCAGCGCCGACTGCGGCTGGCAACAGCGCACCTGCCCGGCCGACGCGGCGGCGACACTACGGGCCTTCTTCGATGCCGCCGGCGCACGGCTGCGGGCCATCGATGACGACACCCCGATCTGGGAGGGTGTCGCAGGCGGTGACCAGTGCGGCACTGCCGGTGAGGACTACGCGACCGTGGGCCGCTCACCCTTCGTCGACGTTCTGGACGTGCACGACTACGGGCGAACCAACATCGAGATCCGGCTGCGCCAAGCCGCCGAGATCGGCAAGCCACTGGTGATCGCGGAGATCGGGCGGTTTGCCGGAACCTGCCTGCCGGTCCACGACCGTGCCGAGGACCTCGCCGATCTGCTGTCAGCTCAGCGCCGGGCGGGATCGGCCGGCGCGTTGTTCTGGAACTTCGTCCCCGACCCGCGGATCGACGAGTGCACCCTGGACATCGGGCCGAGCGACCCGCTGTTCGCGGTACTGCAAGCGCTGCCCCGTTGACGGCGGCCACCGCCAGTCCTACCGTCAGACCATGACCGGCCGGGAACCGATCCACCTCGGTTCGGGGGAGCCCGTCCTGCTGCTCCATCCCTTCATGATGTCGTCGTACGTCTGGCATGACGTTGCGCCGGCGCTGGCCCGCACCGGCCGCATCGAGGTGTTCGCGCCCTCGCTGGCCGGCCACAACGGTGGGCCCCGCAGCCGGTCCTGGTTCCTGGACACTCCCACCCTGGCTGACCACGTCGAACGTCAACTAGACGAATTAGGTTGGGATACAGCCCATATCGTGGGCAACTCGCTGGGGGGCTGGGTGGCCTTCGAGCTGGAGCGACGGGGCCGGGCCCGAACGCTGACGGCAATCGCCCCGGCCGGCGGCTGGCACCGCTGGTCGCCGGTGAAGTACGAGATCGTCGGCAAGTTCGTCGCCGGCCTTCCGGTGTGGCTGACCGCCCTGGCGCTGGGGCGCCGAGCGGCCCGGCTCCCCGGGGCGAAACACCTGGCGAGCGTTCCGATCAGCGCCACCGCGGCCGGCCTGTCCGACACCGACCTGCGCGAGGTGATCGACGACGTCACGCACTGTCCGGCCTACTACCAACTGCTGGTCAAGGCCCTGCTGCTACCGGGGCTGATGGAACTGGCCGACACCGGCATCCCGACCCATCTGGTGATCTGCGAACGCGACCGGGTGCTGCCACATCCGCGGTTCACCCAGCACTTCCTCCGGAACATCCCCGACATCTCCAAAGTCACCACCCTGGACAACGTCGGCCACATCCCGATGTTCGAAGCCCCGCAGCTGATCGCCGACCTGATCGTGCCCTGGGTCGACGAGCACCGCCAGATCAGCCGAGAGCCTGCTTGAGGTTTTCGGCCAAGGTGGCCAGGAACTGCTCGCTGGTCTGCCACGGCTGCTCGGGGCCGATCAACAGGGCCAGGTCCTTGGTCATCTGACCGCCCTCAACGGTGTGGATCACCGTCTCCTCCAGGGTTTCGGCGAACTCGATCACCTCCGGGGTGTTGTCGAGCTTGCCGCGGTGCTGAAGGCCCCGGGTCCAGGCGAAAATCGACGCGATCGGATTGGTGGAGGTGGCTTTGCCCTGCTGGTACTGCCGGTAGTGTCTGGTCACCGTGCCGTGCGCGGCCTCGGCTTCGACGGTCTGACCGTCGGGAGTCATCAGCACCGACGTCATCAGGCCCAGTGACCCATACCCCTGCGCGACGATGTCGGACTCCACGTCACCGTCGTAGTTCTTACACGCCCACACATAGCCGCCCTCCCACTTCAGGCAGGAGGCCACCATGTCGTCGATCAGCCGGTGCTCGTAGGTCAGCCCACGCTTGTCGAACTCGTCCTTGTATTCCTCGTCGAAAATACGTTGGAATTCGTCCTTGAACATGCCGTCGTAGGCCTTGAGGATGGTGTTCTTGGTCGACCGATAGACCGGCCAGCCCTTCATGAGGCCGTAATTCATCGACGATCGGGCGAAGTCGATGATCGACTGGTCAAGGTTGTACATCCCCATCGCCACACCGGCGGCCGGCGCGGCGACGACGT
>JAGQTS010000461.1 GCA_020438895.1 Mycobacterium sp. | reverse complement strand
GCCGGACACCTCACGATTTTCCTGACGCGCACCCGCGGACCGTTCTGGTCCATCCGACCCGCCCGCATCCTGCTGATCGCCGTCCTCGGCACTCAGGCGATCGCCACCCTTATTGCGGTCTACGGACTGTTCATGGCCCCGCTGGGCTGGGTGTGGGCCGGCGTGGTGTGGATTTACGCCCTGGTGTGGTTCCTCATCAGTGACCGCATCAAGCTGCTCGCCTACCGTGTCCTCGACTACCGCGCTCAGCGCTTGGCCACCACTACCCGAGCAGCGTGAGAACCTCTGCGGAATCGGTGATCTCGATGGGGAGCGTATAGGCCGAACAAACTTTCCGTATCTTTCCTCGGCTGCAGGCGGCGTAGCCGGAACATTCGCATAATGTTCTTGGGGATCGGTGAGGAGCCTGATGAAGCGTGTCAAACAGGCACTGTCGAACTGGTCACTGCGACGGTTGATTTGGCTCTGCCTGGGCATGATTACCGTGATTTTCCTGGTGTCGCAGGCCGCCTCCATGCTCGCGGCTGGCACCGTTACCCGCGCGATCGGCCAATTCAGCAACCAGGCCCTGCCGCCCCAGTCGAGGGTGGCCGAATTGATCAAGGCGTACCTCGATCAGGAGACGGGTCAGCGTGGATTCCTGTTGACCGGGAACCCGATTTCCCTCGAACCGTACTTCGCGGGACGAACCTCGGCGGATCGCCTGGTCACCGAATTGAACACCCAGCTGGATACTGACGGGGAGGCCAGTCGGAACCTCGCGGCGGTCATCGCCGCCGCTCAGGCATGGACGGACGAGGCCGCCGAGCCCCAGATCGCCGCTCGGCGCGAGGGATCCGTACCGCCTGATCAGCTCGCTGTCATGACGATCGCCGGCAAGAGTCTGTTCGACCGACTCAGGGTGCACTTGTCGGCATTGCAAGGCAGCACCGACGACCTCGTCGCCGAGAGGTTCGATGAGGTTCGTGACGCGCAGCAACGGGCAACGATCGCCCAGGTGGCCGCGGCGCTCCTGTTGCTGGCCGCCCTGATCCTCTCCGACTGGCTATTGCGCCACCTCCTGACGCGGCCGGTCGCCCGCACACTGGAGGACGTCACCACCGTCGCGGCCGGCGATCACGACCGGACGATTTCCGGCGCCGGTCTGCGCGAGATTGCCGTGCTGGCAGCCGCGGCGGAATCCATGCGCGACAGCCTGCGCAAGGCCCTGCTGGAAAACGAGCGAGTCAGCAGCCAGCGAGCGGACGCCGAAGTGCATTACCGCTTCCTGGCGGACAACGCGGTCGACGTCATCGCCCACCTGCGCGGTCAGGAGGTGGTCTGGATTTCGCGATCAGCGGAGAACGCCTTCGGGTGGCCGACCGAGCGGTGGATCGGCTCGAA
>JAGQTS010000086.1 GCA_020438895.1 Mycobacterium sp. | reverse complement strand
TGCCAGCCGGCGCCGCACCCGGCTCGCGCCGGCCGGTGATGGTCTGGATCCACGGCGGCGGGTTCCTCAACGGCAGTTCCGATATCTACCACGCCCGTCGGCTGGCCGCGCGCGGCGATATCGTCGTCGTCACCGTCAACTATCGCCTGGGTGCGCTGGGTTTCCTGGCTCACCCCGCGCTGACGGGTCGCTCCGGTGCCGACCCGGGCAACTACGGTCTGGCCGACCAGCAGCAGGCGCTGCGGTGGGTCCGCGACAACATCGCCGGCTTCGGCGGCGACCCGGAGAAGGTGACCATCGCCGGCGAGTCCGCGGGTGCGATGTCGGTGTGCGACCACCTGGTGGCGCCGGAGTCGTGGGGGTTGTTCCGGGCCGCCATCATGCAGAGCGGACCGTGTCAGGCGCAGGCCTCCTTACCGGATGCGAAGCGGGTCAGTGTGGACTTCGCGGCCCAGGCCGGCTGCGCTGACCCGGTGAGCGCCCGCGCCTGCCTGTTGGCGCTGCCCGCGTCCCGCCTCGAAGGCGGTCCCGGATACATGTCCATCGGCGCCGATAACGTGATCAGCGGCCCGGTCACCGGCACCGAGCGCCTGCCGGTCGCGCTGTCGGTCGCCGCCGGCCGAAGCGGGCGAATGGCGCGGGTGCCGGTGCTGATCGGCAGCACGGCAGATGAATTCACCATCTTTGTGGCGATCAGCTACCTGCGTCAGAAGATGCTGCCGCCGTACCCCGAACTGCTGCAGCGGACTTTCGGTCTGCGGGCGGCTGCGGTGGCCGAGCAGTACCCGGCGCACCGCTACGGCGGTAGCCCCGGCCTGGCCTACGCCGCCGCCGTCACCGACGGGGTGTTCGCCTGTCCCATTGACGCCCTTGCGACCGACCTTGCCCGCCATTCCCCGGTGTTCGCCTACGAATTCCACGACCGCAGTGCTCCCGCCCCGGAACCGTTGCGGCACACACCTTTCCCCCCCGGCGCCGGGCACGGGCTGGAACTGCGTTATCTCTTCGACATGGGGGGTGCGCCGAAGTTCGATGCGGCGCAAGAACTGCTCTCCGAGCAGATGGTGGACTACTGGAGCGCGTTCGTCCGCGCCGGGGCGCCCGACGCGGACGGCCAACCGCGGTGGCCGGCGCTCAATCCCGATGAACCGCAACGCATGACGTTACAGACCGGGGAGTCCGTGGTCAGAGGTGACTTCTCCGATCGGCACCGATGCGGCTTCTGGAACGGCTGAGCTATCCGGGGATGTTCAGCCTGACCAGCGTGCAGTCATCCTCGAAATAGTCGGAACCGGTGATCCGCAGCAGGTCGTCGAGCAAGGTATCCAGGGTCCAGTCCGGGGTCGCGGCGGCACGTGCGCACACCTCGACGAAGTCTGCCAGTGTCCAGTACCCGCCATCGGGCAGGCTGAGCTCAAAGGCGCCGTCACTGTAGAGCAGGAGGTCGGCATCCGGCGGTACCAGGTAGCTGCCGGTGCTGAACTCGGTCACTTCGAGAATGCCGACCGGCAGTGAGTCGGTGGTCAGCTCGGCGACCAGTTCATCGCCGGTGAACACCAACGCCGGCGGGTGGCCACCGCTGGCGAACCGCAGCATGCGGGTGGAAGCCTGATAGACGCCGTACCAGATGGTGAAGTAGTTGCCGGCCTGCCGGTCCATCTGGAAGAGCCGGTTGAGTTCGCTGAGCACCGCACCGGGCTGCATCAGGACTTCCTTGTCGAAGGTGCCCGAGCGCAGCAGGTTGTGCACCGATACCGACATCATCGCCGGACCGACGCCGTGACCGGAGACGTCGACCAGGTACACCACGAGGTGGTCGCCGTCGATCCACTGGTAGTCGTAGGAGTCCCCGCCGAGGTGGCGGGAGGGTACGTACCGTGAGGAGACCCGCACCTCGCCGTCGAGGTCCTCGGGCAGGATCGAGGCGACGTAGTCCGCCGCGCTGTCCAGTTCGGACGTCAACCGCTGCTCGGAACGCGCGATCCGTTGGGTCAATTCGAAACGATCGGTGACATCGCGCCAGGTCAGGGCGATCCAGCCGGGTTGTACCCGATTGGCCCGCACATCGAAGTAGGAGTAGGTGTCGTCATCGTCGTGGTGGTGGTGCGGGAACGCATCGAGGATCAATGGTTCGCTGCGCTTTTCGCTGGTGTAGTGCGCCAACAACACGCCGCCGATGGTGGGCAGTGATTCGAGCAGGCTGTGGCCCAGCAGTTCGGATCGGCTCCGGTCCAGATACTCGCAGGTTGCCTTGTTGACATCCCGGTAGATCAGGTCGACGACGACATCATCGCGCCACACGCCTTCCAGCAGCACCTGCGGGTCGAACATGGCATCGGAACTGGCCCGCAGCATCGCATTGGCGCGATCGGCGGAAGCGGTCGCCTCCGCCATGCTGGAGTTGTCGGTGAACGCCCAGATCCGCCCGTTGAGCCAGGGCGCGGGTTTGGACACCACACCCAGATGGGTGGGCGGCTGGGAGAACACCCACGTCACGTTGATGTCGACATCCGACCCGGCTTCCAGGGCGGCGGCCACCCTTTCAGTGTCCTCGGTGTTGATGGCCCGCCCGGCTAACTTCCGGACCACCGCCGCACATTCGGCCGCAGTCGCCAGCCCGGCCGGGATGCCCAGCATGGCCGAGGCGGATTCGTTGACGTGGGCGGACTCCCGGCCGTGGTCGATGGCCACCAGGCCGACGTCCAGTTCGTCGAGCACAACGCCCATCCGCGCCAGGGTGCGCGGAGCCGCGACCCGGCGCAGCATCCTGCGCACGGGGGCGTCCTGTTGGTTGCTCACTTCGGTCCTGCCCGCGAACGACCGGCCTCCGGCGTCCGTTGCTGGTAGTGACAGTTCTTCGGCGCCACTCGGTCCTAGATGGCACTCCTGAGGTTACCAAGCCGGTGAACCGGGCCGTCGTGACCGAAGCCGGGCAGTGGCGCGGGGCGTGCCGTCAGATTCGACGCCAGACCTCGAAGAAACTGGCAGCGACCTGGTCAGGGAAGGGATGCTGCCAGTCGGTCACCAGCGGCTCGGAATGAATTCGCCTCAGATCGTTGCTGGCGAACACCGACTCGACGGCCCGCTTGTGCTCGACGCTGGGATAGTCGGCCTCGAGGATGACCGTGGAGATGCCCTCGAGCATGGCCGGCTCGTCCTGCAGGATGTAGAACAACGCGCCTTCGCAATCGGCGACCAGGGTGTCGAACTCAAGACCGTACTTGGCCGTCAGTTCCCCGAAGGTGATGGTCGAGACCTCTCTCCAGCCGGGTGGCACCTCCTCGGCGGGAACCGTCTCCCACCCGCGCTGGATCAGCCGACGGCGGGACAGTGCCGAGGGCTCGATCTGGAAGTCGAAGCCGTTCGCTGCTCGGTTGCAGCGCAGGATCTCCACTGATGAGGGGTCGCATTCCATGGTGACCAGGTTCGACGAGTCGGCCAAGATGGAGGCGATCATCACCGTGTTTCGCCCCACGTTGGAACCGATCTCGAGGACTGTGGCACCCGGGTCGAGGAATCGTACGACCATCGCCTGCTCGGGCCCCTCGTCGGTGAGTCGGCCGCCGATGAAGTGCAACTGCTCGTGGATTCGAGCGACGACCTCGTCGACCGGGCCGGTCGGAACGACCGGCCTGCGGCGGGCTGGGCGCACCACCCCGGCCGGGGCCACCAGATCAACGCGGGCGTCGTGCGGATAGGCGGTGCACGTCAACCTGCCTTCGTGGTGGGAGAACACCACGATCTCCTTGAGATGCCCATAGGCCGGGTCGGAGAACATCGCTGCGCGAAGGCAGTCGTCGGCCGGGATGCGGAACCGCTCCCCGTCGAAGCAGAACCGCAGCACCGTGTCGGTGATGTCGAGATAGTTCTCCTGCAGCCCATAAAAGAAATGAATCATCGTTCCTCCCGGTGAGGACAATCTATCGCGTCGGGGATGCGCTCCGACCGTACGGGCCGACATGCGATTTGGATCAAGGCGGGCGCTGAGGCATACTATTCGGGTTGCCCTGAGCAGGCTTCGCCTCACCGCGGAGCGGTCCAGCGCAGGGTATGCGACCAGCGCCGTCACCGGCGCGTCCGGTCCCCGCACTCGTCAGCGAGAACAGTGGGGTCGGTTGATGGACCAGGACAGGTAAACAGCGGCGGCGGAAGCCAGCGCCTGCAGGCGGACAGCCTCGGGTGCGGCCACCACCAGGAATGAAGGTAGGAGAAGCGTGGCGGGACAGAAGATCCGCATCAGGCTCAAGGCCTACGACCATGAGGCCATTGACGCCTCGGCGCGCAAGATCGTGGAGACGGTGACCCGTACCGGCGCCAGCGTGGTCGGCCCGGTGCCGCTGCCGACGGAGAAGAACGTGTACTGCGTCATCCGCTCGCCGCACAAGTACAAGGACTCGCGGGAGCATTTCGAGATGCGCACCCACAAGCGGCTCATCGACATCCTCGACCCGACGCCGAAGACGGTCGACGCGCTGATGCGCATCGATCTGCCGGCCAGCGTCGACGTGAACATCCAGTAGGGGTCGGCGAACAATGGCACGTGCACGCAAGGGAATTCTGGGCACCAAGCTGGGGATGACCCAGGTCTTCGACGAGAACAACCGGGTCGTCCCGGTGACCGTCGTCAAGGCCGGCCCCAACGTGGTGACCCGCATCCGGACCAATGAGAAGGATGGCTACAGCGCCGTCCAACTCGCCTACGGCGAGATCAGCCCGCGTAAGGTCACCAAGCCCGTTACCGGCCAGTACGCCGCCGCCGGGGTCAACCCGCGTCGGCACCTGGCCGAGTTGCGGCTCGATGACGAGGCCGCCGCCGGCGAGTACGAAGTCGGCCAGGAGCTCACCGCCGAGATCTTCGAGGCGGGCAACTACGTCGATGTGACCGGCACGTCCAAAGGGAAGGGCTTCGCCGGCACCATGAAACGTCACGGCTTCCGTGGCCAGGGCGCCGCTCACGGTGCGCAAGCGGTGCATCGCCGGCCGGGTTCGATCGGCGGGTGCTCCACCCCCGGTCGGGTGTTCAAGGGCACCCGGATGTCGGGCCGGATGGGCAATGAGCGGGTGACCACCCAGAACCTCGTGGTCCACAAGGTCGACGCCGAGAACGGCGTCCTGCTGATCAAGGGCGCGATCCCCGGTCGTACCGGTGGTCTGGTGATGGTTCGCACCTCAGTCAAGCGCGGCGAGGTCAAGCGAGGTGAGAAGTGACTCTGAAGATTGACGTCCACTCCCCGGACGGTACGAAGAGCGGCAGCGTGGACCTGCCGGCCGAACTCTTCGACGCCGAACCGAATATCGCCCTGATGCACCAGGTGGTCAACGCTCAGCTGGCCGCCAAGCGGCAGGGCACGCACGCCACCAAGACCCGCGCGATGGTCTCCGGTGGCGGTAAGAAGCCGTACCGGCAGAAGGGCACCGGCCGGGCCCGGCAGGG
>JAGQTS010000085.1 GCA_020438895.1 Mycobacterium sp. | reverse complement strand
AGCCGCTGTTCCACGACGAGTCCGGGTATGCGGGTCTGTCCGACATCGCCCGGCACTACATCGGCGGCATCCTGCACCACGCCCCGTCGCTGCTGGCGTTCACCAACCCGACGGTGAACTCCTACAAGCGACTGGTCCCGGGCTACGAGGCTCCGATCAACCTGGTGTACAGCCAGCGCAACCGCAGCGCCTGCGTGCGGATCCCGATCACCGGCAACAACCCCAAGGCAAAGCGCCTGGAGTTCCGCTGCCCGGACAGCTCGGGCAATCCGTACCTGGCGTTCGCCGCGATGCTGATGGCCGGAATCGACGGGATCAAGAAGAAGATCGAGCCGCTGCCTCCGGTCGACAAGGACCTCTACGAGCTTCCGCCCGACGAGGCCGCCAGCATCCCGCAGGCGCCCACCTCGCTGTCGGCGGTGATCGACCGCCTCGAGCAGGACCACGACTACCTCACCGAAGGCGGGGTGTTCACCTCGGATCTGATCGAGACCTACATCTCCTACAAGCGTGAGAACGAGATCCTGCCGATTCAGATTCGCCCTCACCCGTACGAGTTCTCGCTGTACTACGACGTGTGACGTCCAGACGTAGCGGGTAACCCGCTCACGTGGCCACCCGGCCGGTACGACATGTGCTGGCCAGGTGGCCACGTGGCTACCCGTTCACGACGTTCTGGCAAAGTGCATAATGTAGGTGATTGGACTGCGACTGAGCAGACAACATCACCATATGGCCATGAAAGCAGAGCGGTGGCCCCAAGCTCCCCACAGCCTTACGGGGCCACCAACCCCTGCACAGCAAACAATACCTGAGGTTGGGGTGAGCGCAAGCTTAATGTCGGATAAGCACCGGGACTCGGCATGCGACGTGCCGGTGGCAGTGGCCTGTGATGCGCGAACCTCGAACTTGATGACATACTGCGATGCGCACGTGACAGGCGATACGAGGGTGCACGAATGAGGAGCGTCATGAAGGTCAGCTACGTGGCTGTAACGGCCGTTCTTGCGGGTCTGTCGCTGGAGACGGCGCTACCTGCTCAGGCCGAAGGGCCGGCGCAGCCGTTGGCCGATCCCAACGCCCTGGGCACCTACACCTTCGAGGCCGACAGTGGCGAGGTCGCGACATGGACCGTCACCCCGTGCGAGGTGGACACGCTGCACTGCGTGCACGTGAGTTCCACCGGAAACGAGAAGCGCAAGCCGTGGAGTGCGAACGCCTACTGGACGGTGGGCTCCTGGATACTGTTCGTAGATCAGCCCGACGCGATCCTGTGCAACAACGGCTCCTCCGCGCCCGGCGTGAACAACTACTCCTGGAACGCCACCACCCTGAACGGCTATGCCAGCATCTTCAACGGCAGCGGTGCCTGCGGCTCCGAACCGGGGAGCCTGGCCATCCCGTTCGCATTGACCAAGACCGGCGAGCCACCGCGGGCACCGGACGCCCCGATCTACTCCGAGCCGTACACGGTGGATATTCCGCCGCCCTATGAGCCGCCGGCCGGGGGCGCACCCGCTGAGCAGGCGATGCCCGCCGAGAGCGACCCGGCGCTCGTGGCCACGCCGAACGTCATTCCCAATGCGAGTGATCCCCTGACCGAGGCCGAGGTCGCCGAGCCGGGCTTCAATGCCGGCGGTGGCGGGCACGGCGGACGTTAGCCCCCAGACGAGCCCCTAGACGCACTCGAGCAGGGCACCCGACGACTCGCCGAGCGACCCGACCGTCGAGAGCACCCGGAGTCGGCCGTTGGCCGGATCGGTCGTCGCGCAGACGATGCCGCACGTGCCGGCGTCCACCCGGTGGGCAATCGACGGCGAGCGTTCCAGCAACGCCAGCCCGGTATCGACGACGTGCGCCGTCGTCACGTCATCGACGGATTGCCCATCGGATCCGCGGCGCACGATCGACCCGAACACATGCTCGACTGTCGTCCGCATCGCACCCTCGGGCATGGTCACCTCGTTCCAGGCCCGCACCGCCGTCTGCATCGCGTGGCAGTCGTGATGACCCAGCACGACGATCAGCGGCACCCCGAGGGCGTCGGTGGCGAATTCCAGGGCACCCAGGACGCCGAAGTCGATCACGTGGCCCCAGGTGCTGACATCGATCAGCGATCCCCAGCTCTGGCCGAAGACCATTTCGCTCGCCAGGCCCGAGTCCGAGCAACGGAAGACTGCCGCCACCGGCGGATCGGCGGCCAGGCCGCCGCGATGACCGCGAACCGGGACGAACAGTCGCTCGTTTCCGGCCCGGAGTCGCTGCCAGGCGGTCATAGGGTTGGGGGTAGGTGTGACGGACACGACGGTGATCCTCTCTACTGTGCGGGGCTTATCGGTGTGGCTGGTTCGGCGGGCTAGACCTGCGGAACCGCCGCCTTGGGGCCGGGGCTGACGTTGAAGTACTCCGGCCGGCTGACGTAGGTCTCGGTCACGAACATCACCCCCGGCGATGCGTCGAGCAACGGCCGCAGGCCGGCCA
>JAGQTS010000084.1 GCA_020438895.1 Mycobacterium sp. | reverse complement strand
TCTTGGAGACCTTCTTGGACTCCAGCCGGTCGCGCTCGAGCATGTTCTTGAAGTCCATGTTGCCGCCGACGTTGAGCTGGTAGGTGCGGTCCAGCGTCACGCCGCGGTCCTCGAACAGCTTGGCGATCACGCGGTGCGTGATCGTCGCGCCGACCTGCGACTTGATGTCGTCGCCGACGATCGGCACGCCGGCCGCCTCGAACTTCGCGGCCCACTCGGGGTCGGAGGCGATGAAGACCGGGAGCGCGTTGACGAAGGCCACGCCGGCGTCGATCGCGCACTGGGCGTAGAACTTGTCGGCCTCCTCGGAGCCCACCGGCAGGTAGGACACCATGACGTCGACCTTGTTGTCCCGGAGCACCTTGACCACGTCGACCGGGTTCTCGTCGGAAACCTCGATGGTGTCGGCGTAGTACTTGCCGATGCCGTCGAGCGTCGGGCCCCGCTGGACAACCACGTTCGTGGGCGGTACATCCGCGATCTTGATGGTGTTGTTCTCCGAGGCGAAGATGGCCTCGGAGAGGTCGAATCCGACTTTCTTGGCATCGACGTCGAACGCGGCGACGAACTTCACGTCGCGCACATGGTATTGGCCGAAGGTGACGTGCATCAGGCCGGGAACCGCGGAGTGGGGGTCGGCGTCCCTGTAGTACTGCACGCCCTGGACCAGCGAGGACGCGCAGTTGCCGACGCCGACAATGGCGACGCGCACCTCGTCAGACGCGTTGTGCTCAGTCATGGGCGTTACCTTTCTTGTACTTCTTCGGGTGGTCGTGTGGTGGGTTCAGCTTTTTTCGGGCTGGCTCTGGGCCAACCGCTCCGCAGCGATCAAGTCGCTCCGCTCCGCGGCAATCAAGTCGTTAAGCCATTTGACTTCGCGCTCGCTGGACTCCAAGCCCAGCTGGTGCAGCTGGCGGGTGTACCGGTCCAACGAATTACTGGCGCGTGCCACGGCATCGCGCAGACCCTCGCGACGCTCCTCGACCTGCCGGCGGCGGCCCTCGAGGATGCGCATCCGGGCCTCGGCGGGGGTGCGGTTGAAGAAGGCCAAGTGCACGCCGAAACCATCGTCGGTGTAGTTCTGCGGACCGGTATCGGCGACAAGTTCGGCGAAGCGACGCCGGCCGGCGTCGGTCAGCTGGTAGACCCGCCGGGCGCGACGCAGCACCGTGGTTCCCTCCGGGGCCGCATCTTCAACGATCAGCCCATCGGCCTGCATCCGACGCAGCGCCGGGTAGAGCGAGCCGTAGGAGAAGGCGCGGAAAGCCCCCAGCAGGCCGGTAAGGCGCTTGCGGAGTTCGTAGCCGTGCATCGGGGACTCCTGGAGAAGGCCCAGAACAGCAAGTTCCAGCATCTCCTCACCTCCCTTGGGTGCACCGTTACGATGCGGCGACACGTGAGGCAATAGTATCGAACCGATATATTCGTGGCCAAATCAGCTGGTGGAGATGGTGCGGAACATCACGGCGCGGCTCACGACGGGCACAGCACCGGCATCCGGGCGGGCGCGGCGACGCAGATCAGACGACGGAAATCAGGGGTAATTGATCCGCTTGATCGAACCGTCCGGGTAGACCGCGACGTAGCCGCCGCCGAAGTCGCTGGAGACATACACGAACACTTCCAACGTGCCCGGTGCGGTGGGGTCTTCGCCCGGTTCGATCACCAGATAGGTGCTCGAGACCTCGTCGGGTCTGATGCCCAGGGTCTCCGGTGCTCCGCGCAGCACCCCGATGATGGCCTTGAAGTCGAAGGCGGCGAGGTCGGCCACCATGGCGTCGCTGCTCTTGGGACCGGTGGACGGGTCGTCCCAGCCGCCGCGATAGCTGTAACTGAGCGTCCTGCGATCGTTGGCCGGATCGGGGCGGTCCAGGGAGGCGTATTCGGGGTAGATCACCATCCGATAACCGTTGGTGTCGCCGAACTTCTGACGCATCTGCTCGAAAAGCCCGGCAAGGCCGCCCAGCGACTGCAGTTGCTTGGGCGGTGTGAGCACCACCGGGGCAACCCCGTCCGGCTTGGCGCCCGGATCAGTTGTGAAGTTGAGCGGCGAACTGGTGTTGCCGTAGAGGGCCCACCCCACCCCGACCCCCAGCAGTATCAACACACCGGCGATTGCCAGCCTCATCGCCCAAGTCGGCCGGCTGCTCGGTGAACCCGGGGTTTTCAGTGCCCGGAGCTGTACGGGGGCGTTGCCGGTCTGCAGATCGTCGACAAGTGCGCGCAGTTCACCCAGAGTGGCCGCGCTGGTCGCGGTCTTCACTCGCTGAGCATGCTCCGTCATGGACAGTTGGCCCTCGGCGAGTGCGGTGTCGAGGATCTGGCAAATATCCGTACGGTCACTGTCCTTGGCGCGGGTGCTGGGTCTCTGACCGTTCGACACAGCCCGATCGTAGAAGTTCGCGGTCGGTCACACACCCGGGAAAGGCCAGTCGACGTACTCTGGTGACCGTGCGACTGCAGCGACAGGTGGTGGACTACGCCCTCCGGCGGCGTTCCCTGCTGGCCGAGGTGTACTCCGGCCGAACCGGAGTTGCCGAAGTGTGCGACGCCAATCCCTATCTGCTGCGCGCCGCGAAATTCCACGGCAAGACGAGTTCGGTGATGTGCCCCATCTGCCGAAAGGAGCAACTCACCCTGGTGTCCTGGGTGTTCGGCGAGCATCTGGGGGCCGTCTCGGGTTCGGCGCGCACGGCTGAGGAACTGGTGCTGTTGGCCACCCGGTTCGAGGAGTTCGCGGTGCACGTCGTGGAGGTCTGCCGCACCTGCAGTTGGAACCACCTGGTCAAGTCGTACGTACTGGGTCTGCCCCGCACCGCCAAGGGCGCCGCCCGTACCCGGACCGCGCGTTCAGGCGCGCGCACCGCCAGTGAATAGCGGCACCGGCCCCGATCAATCCACCAGCGACGTCCCGTCGTCTGGTGCGTCCGGTGGCGGCCCCCGGCACCGTGCCGACACCCCGGCCGCGGGTATCGAGCTGCCGTCCGAAGCCACTCGGATCATCCGCAGGCAGGTGCCGCCTGATGACCGGCTGACCGCGGTGATGGCTCCGGTGCGTGACGATCGGCCCGGCGCGCAGTCGCTGCGTGACCCGGTGGACGCGGTCAAAGCCGCACTCGACGGCCGGCCCACCCCTGCCAGCCCGCCACGTCCCGAGGTCGGGAGCCCGGGGTCCGGTGATGTCGGACAGCCCGCCACTCGGCCGCCACGCCGACTCCGCGGCTGGAAGTGGCAACGCTGGTTGGCGGTGGCTGCGGTGGTGTTCGTCGTGCTGCCCCTGGTCACCTTCGGGATGGCCTACCTGATCGTGACCGTCCCCAAGCCGGGGGACATTCGGACCAATCAGGTCTCGACGGTGCTCTACAGCGACGGCTCCGAACTCGCCAGAATCGTCCCGCCCGAAGGCAACCGCGAAGACGTTGATATCAGCCAGGTTCCGGTGCAGGTCCGCAATGCGGTGATGGCCGCCGAGGACCGTGACTTCTATTCCAATCCGGGCTTCTCCATCTCCGGTTTCGCCCGGGCGATCCGCAACAACCTGTTCGGCGGCGACACTCAGGGCGGATCGACCATCACCCAGCAGTACGTCAAGAACGCCCTCGTGGGAGACCAGCGAACCGGGATCGGCGGGATCATCCGCAAGGCCAAGGAATTGGTGATCTCCACGAAGATGAGCCGGCAGTGGTCCAAAGATGAAGTTCTGGAGTCCTACCTGAACATCATCTACTTCGGCCGCGGCTCCTACGGCATCTCCGCTGCGTCGGCCGCCTACTTCGACAAGCCGGTGAACCAACTCACCGTCGCCGAGGGAGCCTTGTTGGCCGCGCTGATACAACGGCCCTCCGCGCTGGATCCCGCGGTCAATCCGGAAGGTGCCCTGGCCCGGTGGAACTGGGTTCTCGACGGGATGGTCACCATCGGCGCGCTGTCCCAAGAGGAGCGCGACCAGCAGGTGTTCCCGGCGACCGTCTCCCCGGACCTGGTCCGCGGGGAGAATCTCACCACCGGGCCCAACGGACTGATCGAACGGCAGGTCATCAAGGAACTGCTCGAACTGTTCAACATCGACCAGCAGACCTTGGACACCCAGGGTCTGCAGATCACGACCACCATCGATCCGCAGGCGCAGAAAGCCGCCGAGAATGCGGTAACGACCTATCTCGACGGACAGATGCCGGAGATGCGGGCTGCTGTCGTCTCGATAGACCCCCGCACCGGCGGGGTGAAGGCCTATTACGGCGGCTCCGATGCGACGGGATTTGACTTCGCGCAGGCCGGCCTACCCACCGGTTCAGCGTTCAAGGTGTTCGCCTTGGTCGCTGCGCTCGAGCAGGGTATGGGCCTGGGATATCAGGTGGACAGTTCGCCCCTGCGGATCAACGACAATCTCACCATCAACAACGTCGGCGGGGCCGGCTGTGGCAACTGCAATATCGCCGAGGCGCTGAAGCAGTCGCTGAACACCAGCTACTACCGGCTCATGCTGAAACTCAAGAACGGCGCCATCGACGTGGCTGACGCCGCGCATCGCGCCGGGATCGCCGAAAGTTTCCCCGGTGTGGACCACACCCTGTCCGAGGACGGACTGGGCGGTCCACCCGGTGACGGTGTCGTGCTGGGCAAATACGAGACCCGGGTCATCGACATGGCCTCGGCGTACGCCACGCTGGCCGATTCGGGCATGTATCACCGGCCGCACTTCGTCGAGAGGGTGGTCAACGCTCAGGGCGAGGTGCTGTTCGACGCGGCCAGCGAGGAGAGCACCGGCGAGCGACGCATCGAAGCCGCCGTCGCCGACAACGTCACCGCCGCAATGCAACCCATCGCCGCCTGGTCTGGACACAGCCTGGCCGGCGGTCGTCCGTCGGCCTCCAAGACCGGTACCCACCAATTGGGCGACACCGGCGCCAACCGGGACGCGTGGATGGTGGGCTACACCCCGCAGTTGTCCACCGCGGTCTGGGTCGGCACCGTCAAAGGGGACATCCCGTTGGTCAACAGCTGGGGTGGGTCGGTCTACGGCGCGGGATTGCCGTCGGACATCTGGAAGGCCACGATGGACGGCGCCCTGTCGGGCACGGACGTCGAGTCGTTCCCGACCCCGACTGAGATCGGCGGGTACGCGGGTGTTCCCGCGCCGCCCCCGCCTCCGCCGCCATCACCGCCGGTTGGGCAGCCCCCGGACCCCAACGCCGTCCCCCCGCCGGCCAACGGGGTCGAGGTGCTTCCCGGTCTCACGATCCCACTACCGCCACCGGGTAACCCTTTCTTGCCCCCGCCCCCGGCCCCTCCACCGCCGGGTGAGCCCTTGCCCCCGCCGGGCCCGGTGGAGCCCCCGCCCGCGCCGCCGGCGGAACCCGTACCGGCTGTTCCCCCGCCGCCCCCGTGACAGCGGGGCCGTCGCGGCCGACGGTCTCGCCCGGGCCGCTGGCCAGCGTGAAACAAGGGGGTCGACGCAGCGTCGACGACCGTGATCTGCCCAGCCGCACCGATGTGATCGGTGCGGCGCTCTCCGAAGTCGTCGGGGGTCCGGTCGGACGTCGTGCGCTCATCGGACGTACCCGGCTGTTCACCCCGCTGCGGGTGATGTTTGTGATCGCGTTGGCGTTGCTGGCACTGGGCTGGTCCACCAAGGCAGCCTGTCTTCAGTCCACCGGATCCGGTGCGCCCAGCCAGCGGGTCGCCAACTGGGACAACCAACGCGCCTACTACGAATTGTGCTACTCCGACACCGTGCCGCTCTACGGCGCGGAACTGCTGAGCCAGGGCAAGTTCCCCTACAAGTCGAGTTGGCTGGAGTTGGACTCGGCGGGCCGTCCGCAGACGCAGTACGACGGCAGTCCCGCGGTCCGCTACATGGAGTACCCGGTACTCACCGGGCTCTATCAGTACGTGGCGATGTCGTTGGCCAAGACCTACACGTTGGTCGCCGTGGCAACCGGGTGGCCGATGCTGAACGGGGTCGCCGAGGTGGTGATGTTCTTCAACATCGCCGCCTTCGGTCTGGCGTTGGCCTGGCTGGCGACGGTATGGGCGACAGCGATGCTGGCGGGCCGCCGGATCTGGGATGCGGCCCTGGTAGCCGGTTCGCCGATCCTGATCTTCCAGGCGTTCACCAACTTCGACGCACTGGCAACAGCCCTCGCCGCCGGTGGCATGTTGGCGTGGGCGCGCCGCCGGCCGGTGCTGGCCGGGATACTGCTGGGGCTCGGCGTCTCCGCCAAGCTGTATCCCGTTCTGCTCCTTGTACCGTTGGTGTTGCTGGCGGTTCGCACAGGTCGTCGGGTGCCGGTGGCGCGTACCGTCGCGGCGACCGCGTTGACGTGGCTCGTAGTGAATCTCCCTGTGCTGCTTCTCTATCCGCGGGGCTGGTCGGAGTTCTTCCGGCTCAATTCCCGCCGGTCCGCAGACATGGATTCGGTGTACAACGTGATCCGATCGTTCACCGGTTGGCGGGGCTTCGACCCTGGATTGGGCTTCTGGGAGCCGCCGCTGGTGCTCAATGCGGTTGTGGCGGTGCTGTTTTTGTCGGCATGCGCCGGAATCGCCTACATCGCGTTCACCGCGCCGCGAAGGCCGCGGGTCGCGCAACTGGCGTTCCTGGTTGTCGCTGCGTTCCTGTTGACCAACAAGGTGTGGAGTCCGCAATTCTCGTTGTGGCTGGTGCCGCTGGCGGTGCTGGCCCTGCCGCACCGCCGGATTCTGCTCGCCTGGATGACCATCGACGCGGTGGTCTGGATTCCGCGGATGCTCTATCTTTTCGGCGAACAGAACATGGGTCTGCCCGAGCAGTGGTTCACCGCGACGGTTCTGCTGCGCGACATTGCGGTGCTGGCACTGGTGGCGCTGGTGATCCGCGAAATCTATCGTCCCGGTGCGGACCTGGTGCGCCAACGAGATGTGGATGACCCGGCGGGCGGGGTGTTCGAACGAGCGCGGGATCAGTTCCCCCGCTGGTTGCCGTCGCGACTGCGGCCCGCCGGTACCGAAGCCATCGAACCCGAGGAGACCGACCATGCTCGTTGCGATAGCCCTGTTTCCGCGTAACACCGCACTGGATTCCGTCGGCCCCTACGAGGTTCTACAACGAGTCCCGTGCATCGACGTCGTCTTCGTCGGACACCGCCGCGGCGAAGTCCGGACCGACAACGGGATGCTCGGGTTGACCTGCGACGCCACTTTCGACGAAGTGCCCAGCCCCGAGGTGCTGCTGATACCCGGAGGTGTCGGCACCCGGTCTCTGGTGACTGACGAGAGGGTGCTGGAGTGGGTCCGACAGGCTCATCGCACCACCTTGTTCACCACGTCGGTGTGCACCGGGAGTCTGGTCCTGGCCGCAGCGGGCCTGCTTGACGGGCTTCCGGCCACCACCCACTGGGCGGCGGCAGACCTGCTCGGGAACCGGGGAGCGCGCTACATCCCGGAACGGGTGGTGGAGAACCTCTCGGAGCGGATCATCACCGCCGCCGGGGTGTCCGCCGGGATCGACATGGGGTTACGTCTGGTGGAGCTACTGGTTGACCGGCAGGCCGCGGAGGCGAGCCAACTGATGATCGAATACGACCCCGCGCCGCCGTTCGACTCCGGAAGTCTGGAAAAAGCCTCGGCAGCCACCCGCCTGCTTGCGGCGGAGTATTTCGCCACCCGTGACTGATTTCGTCGCGGACCGGTCACTGGAGTAGCCTTGCCAGGTTGCCGACGCAGGCGACCCTCC
>JAGQTS010000083.1 GCA_020438895.1 Mycobacterium sp. | reverse complement strand
AGGGCATGGCGATGGTGGTCGAGCGCCTGTCCTGAGCAGCACGAAAACGAAAAAGCCCCGCCGAAGCGGGGCTTTCTCGGGTACCGGAGTTACCGGTCGCTCGCGTAGAAGTAGCTGAGCAGTCGCAGGATCTCCAGGTACAGCCACACCAGGGTGACGGTCAACCCCAGCGCTACGCCCCAGGCGGCCTTCTCCGGCGCGCCCGCGCGAATCAACTGGTCAGCGGAGTCGAAGTCCAGGAGGAAGCTGAACGCCGCGATGCCGATGACGACCAGGGAGAAGATGATGGCCAACGGACCACCATCGCGCAGTGGGCCGGGTCCGCTGCTGAACATACCGATCACGAAACTGCCGAGCATCAGCACCAGCACACCGACCATGGCCGCGACCATGAACCGGGTGAACTTCGGGGTGACCCGGATCGCGCCGGTCTTGTAGACCACCAGCATGCCGAAGAAGACGCCGACGGTACCGAGAATGGCCTGCGTGATCAGCGCCCCGGCGGAGATGCCCTGAACCAGCATGTTGCCGAACAACCACGAGATCGCCCCAAGGAAGAGGCCCTCAAGAGCCGCGTAGCTGAGGACGATCGCCGGGTTGTCCTGCTTGCGCCCGAACGAGGCGACCAGCACCAACGCGAGCCCGCCCAGCGCCCCGACGAGGGTGAACGGCCACGCGAGGGCGACATTGCTGCCCACCAGGAAGTAGGAGATGACCGCCACCACTGACAGCACACCGAGGGTGATACCGGTCTTGGTGACGACATCGTCGATGGTCAGCGGCCGGGAAACCCCCGCCTGCGGGGGGCTGGAAACGTAGGGATCGGCTTGGTAGCCCATCCGCGTGGCACCGGCGACACCGGTACCGAACTGTGCGTAGCCGCCCTCCTGCTTTGGCAGGTTGCGGAGAATCGGGTTGCTGGTCTCCCGCACCGTAGGTCCTCTCCTAGATTCATGCTCGTGAAGCGCTCGTCGTACACCGTTGTCAACGTGCGACCGCCTGGATACGTTCCCCGGGCCGATATACGACCTGGCTTTCGCAAACCGTGACGACGGTCTCACCGAGAGTACCCGCACCGCAACCATCGTGGGGCGGCCGCGCAATACTATGACCCGTGCCCGCCGACAACGACGACGTCTTGGTTCGGGCCGACGGCGGTGTGGGTTTCCTGACACTCAACCGCCCGAGGGCCATCAACTCCCTGACCCATCCGATGGTGACGGCCATGAGCGCTGCGTTGACGGCCTGGGCCGACAACGACGAGATCGGCGCCGTCGTTCTCGATGGCGCCGGGGACCGCGGCCTGTGTGCGGGCGGCGACGTGGTGGCGATCTACCACTCGGCGAAGTCCGGGGGCACCGAGGCGCGGGCGTTCTGGTTCGACGAATACCGGCTCAACTCGCTGATCAGCCACTACCCCAAACCGTATGTCGCACTGATGGACGGCATCGTGATGGGCGGCGGTGTGGGTGTCAGCGCGCATGCGGGCGTCCGGGTGGTCACCGACACCGCCAAGGTCGCGATGCCGGAGGTGGGCATCGGCTTCATCCCCGACGTCGGCGGCACCT
>JAGQTS010000082.1 GCA_020438895.1 Mycobacterium sp. | reverse complement strand
GCCGATGTTCGTCGCCGACGGCATCTCCGATCCCCGGCCGATCCCGTCGATGCCGGGAGTCGTTCAGCACACCAGGGAATCGCTGCGCCGTGCGGCGGCCGACGCCGTCGCGGCCGGGGTGGGTGGCCTGATGATCTTCGGGGTGCCGCGCGCGGAGGACAAGGACGTTATCGGGTCCGCCGGGGTGGACCCACACGGAATCCTGAACGTGGCGCTGCGCGACCTGGCAGCAGACATCGGCGACGCGTCCGTCCTGATGGCCGACACCTGTCTGGACGAGTTCACCGACCACGGGCACTGCGGCATCATGGACGGGTCCGGCCGGGTCGACAACGACGCCACCAACGCCCAGTATGTGAAACTCGCCGTGGCCCAAGCGGAATCGGGCGCGCGTGTGGTCGGTCCCAGCGGCATGATGGATGGTCAGGTGGCCGCGATCCGGGACGGACTGGATGCCGCAGGGTTCCCCGATGTGGTGATCCTGGCCTATGCCGCGAAGTTCGCCTCGGCGTTCTACGGCCCGTTCCGGGACGCGGTCGGATCTTGTCTCGAGGGTGACCGGCGGACGTATCAGCAGGACACCGGAAACGCCCGGGAGGCACTGCGCGAGATCACCCTCGATATCGACGAGGGCGCCGACGTTGTCATGGTCAAGCCGGCGATGGCCTACCTGGACGTCGTGCGTGCCGCCGCGGAGATGTCTTCGGTTCCGGTGGCTGCCTATCAGGTGTCGGGGGAGTACGCGATGATCACCGCCGCGGCCGCCAACGGATGGCTGGACCGGCAGGCGGCGGTGTACGAGTCGCTCATCGCCATCCGTCGGGCGGGGGCCGACATCGTGCTCACCTACTGGGCGGCGGAGGCCGCGGTCTGGCTCAACGCGCGATGAGTACGAAGCCTTCGCGGCCCAGCGCTGTCACCAGGGCGATCTGGTTCGTGGTCGGAGGGGCGGTGCTGGTGGCCGCCGGCGGGATGGTCACTGCCGGGGTGAGTTTCGACACGCTGCGTCAGGTTGCCGTGCCGACGGTGTCCGACGACACGGTGCGGTCCACGCTGTGGCTCTACCGCGGGGTCGGCACGCTGTTCGTTCTGGCCGCAGCGGGACTGGTGTTCGTGGCGGTTCGGACCTTGGGCGGCGACGTACGGTTCCGGCGGGCTACCACCGCGCTGTCGCTTGCCGTGGTGGTGGTCGTGTCGTTGTCGGCGGTGCTGGTGGGCACCCACATCCTGGCACTGCTCGGGGTGCTGCCGATTCTGGTGGGGATCGTGCTGCTGGGCCGGCCGGCGGCGGCGGCATGGTTCGCCGGTCACCCCGACCCCGGGATGTTCGAGGACGGGACGAGGGACGATGTCTGAGCAGATACCGGGTCAGCACAGCCCCGAGCCGATGCCGGCTTCGGCGGATTCCGGACCGATTTTCTCCGAGCCCGGCGCCAGTTGGTTGTGGGTCCTTCTGGGCCCGGTGGCGTCCGGAGCCATGATCCTGGTCCAGCGTGGCGCCGGCGTGGGGTTCCAGCCGCTGGTGCCCCTGATGTTCCTGGTACTGGTGAGCGGGGTGCTGACCGGTCAGGTCAAGGCGGCGCGTATCCACACCAGCGTCGAACTGACCCCCGAGGCGTTGCGGGAGGGCACCGAGACCATCCTCATCAGCGAGATCGTGACCGTGTACCCCGAATCGGCGGAGAGTCCGAAGTCGTCGAAGCCGCCGCATGCATGGCAGTCGGCCCGCACATTGGGCGAGCTGAACGGGATTCCCAAGGGTCGCTACGCGATCGGGCTGAAACTCACCAACGATCGGACCGCTCAGGCCTGGGCCCGTGACGACGACGCGCTGCGTGCGGCGTTGACCGAACTGGTCGCCCGGCGCGAAACGACATGAACCGGCACGGCGTACAGCTCCTGCTCGCCGCGGCCGCGGCCGCCGGCGCCGTGGTGTGCTGGCCGTGGATCAGCACCATGGTGGACGTGGCCCCGGTCACTGAGGGTGAGCCGTCCACCGTGTCAGTGGTGTACCACCCTCCGGTGATGCTGCTGATCTGGCTGTTGCTGACCGTGGCCGGGGTGTTGGTCGTACTCGGACTGGCTGGGCTGCGCCGGGGCCGCACCCTTGATGGCGATACCCCCTAGGGGTATGCTGGTGGCATGACCACCACCGAACTGCGGCTCACCGGGATGACCTGCGCCTCCTGCGCGGCACGGGTGGAGCGCGGCCTCAACGGGATCGAGGGTGTCTCGGCGACGGTGAACCTTGCCCTTGAGCAGGCGCACGTCGACCACGGGGCGGCGGTGTCGGTGCGGGAGTTGGTCAGCACGGTCGAATCCGCCGGCTATCACGCCTCGGTGATCGACCACACCCTCAACGCGGAAGGGCCCCACCACGGCCACGACATTCCCGACGACGTTGTGCGCCCACGGTTGATCGGGTCGGCGCTGCTGGCCGCGCCGGTGATCGCGGTGTCGATGGTGATGCCGTGGCAATTCGCTGGTTGGCAGTGGTGGGCGCTCGTGCTCACCACGCCGATCGTGTTCTGGGGTGGCTATCCGTTCCACCGGGCGGCACTCAGTCGTGCCCGCTACGGGACCGCGAACATGGACACGCTGGTATCCATGGGGACGGTGTCGGCCTACCTGTGGTCGGCGGTCGTGGTGCTGTTCGGGCGTCCGCACGGCCAGGGGCACACCGAGGTCTACTTTGAGGCGGTCTACTTTGAGGTCGCCGCCGCGGTGACGGTATTTCTGCTGGCCGGACGCTTTGCCGAGGCCAAGGCCAAGCGGTCGGCCGGGGCGGCGCTTCGCGCCCTGCTCGCATTGGGTGCCAAGGACGCTTCCGTGGTCCGCCACGGGGTCGAGATCCGGGTCCCGGTAGCCGAACTCGCGGTGGGTGACGTCATCGTGGTCCGCCCGGGCGAACGGATCGCGACCGATGGGGTCGTGGTGGACGGCGTATCGGCGCTCGACGCCTCGGCGATGACCGGTGAATCCGTGCCGGCCGACGTCGGCCCCGGCGACCCGGTTCTCGGCGGAACGCTCAACACCTATGGCCGGATTCGCGTTCGGGCGGTCGCGGTGGGCTCGAATACTCAGCTGGCCCGGATGTCGCAGATGGTCGCGGCAGCCCAGAGCGGTAAGGCCTCGGTGCAGCGGCTGGCCGACCGGGTGTCCGCGGTGTTCGTGCCCGTCGTGCTGGGGATCGCGGTACTCGCCCTGACCGGGTGGCTGCTCACCGGGCACTCCGTGAACGAAGCGTTCACCGCCGCGGTCGCGGTCCTGATCATTGCCTGCCCGTGTGCGCTTGGACTGGCCACTCCGACGGCGATCCTTGTCGGCACGGGGCGGGGCGCCCAACTCGGCGTGCTGATCAAGTCGCCGCAGGTACTGGAAACTGTCGGTGCCATCGATACCGTCGTCCTGGACAAGACCGGCACCGTGACCACTGGACGGATGAGTGTCGTCGCGGTGGAGGCCGATCGTGGCGAAGACCGTGACGACCTGCTCGCTCGGGCCGCCGCGGTCGAGACTGCCTCCGAACATCCGGTCGCGGCGGCGATCGTTGCGGCGGCTCGCGGGCGCGGCCTCGCCATTGCGGAGGTCCGGGAATTCGCCAACGACCCGGGAACCGGAGTGCGGGGGATCGTCGAGGCGGCTGGCGGCGATGTCGAGGTGCGGGTGGTTCGGGCCGGGCCCGATGTGGTGGCCGACGGGTCGACCGCGGTGGTGGTCAGCTGGGCGGGCCGGAGGCGGGGCGTGATCCGTCTTGCGGACACGGTCAAGCCGAACAGTGCGCTGGCAATCGCGCAGCTCAAGGAGATGGGTCTGACCCCTGTACTGCTGACCGGGGACAGCCCTGCGGTAGCTGCTCGGGTGGCCGCTGAGGTCGGTATCGCGCCGGGCGATGTCTTCGCCGGGGTTTTGCCATCCGGCAAGGCCGAGGTGGTGATGGCGTTGCAGTCGGAGGGCCGACGGGTCGCCGTGGTCGGTGACGGGGTCAACGATGCGGTGGCTCTGGCCGCCGCCGATATCGGGATGGCGATCGGAACCGGGACCGATGCCGCCATCGAGGCGGGGGACATCACGCTGGTCAACGGTGACCTGCGCGCGGTTCCGACCGCGTTGAGATTGTCTGCACGCACCATGCGGATCATCAAGCAGAACCTGTTCTGGGCTTTCGGGTACAACGCGGCCGCCATCCCGCTGGCTGCGTTCGGATTGCTTACCCCGATGATCGCCGGCGCCGCGATGGCGGCCAGTTCAGTTTTGGTGGTGACCAACAGCCTGCGGTTGCGGCGCTTCCACTAGCCGGACGATCCCACCAGCCGGACAACGCCCTCTAGCCGGACAACGCCCTCTAGCCGGACAACGCCCTCTAGCCGGACAACGCCCCCTAGCCGTACAGGCATGCGTTTTCCCGCCTCCGAGCGACTGCTCGTTTCTCCCAGCGACTCCGGGCGAACCTCGGGCGGCTTCGGCGGCTCCGCAGCGAACTCCTGGCGGCTTCCTGCTTGTGGGAGCACCCGGCTTCTAGCGACTCCCCCCGCTTGAGAGCTCACCGGGTGACGGCGCCTCCCCGCCTCTGAGCGACTTCGGCTCCAGGCGCTGTCTGCCGTAGAGCGACTTCAGCTCCGTGGGTCCCGCCCCGTTGCGACCCCCCGAACCCGTAGCGACTTCTCAGCGACGCATGCCGTCTGAGGCAGGACGTAGCGGCGATCCTTGGCGGTGGTGTGCCGCGGCGACGCTGAGTCGCTCGGAGGCGGGATCCGGCCCGGCGCGTCCAGAGGCGCCGCGGTACTGAGTCGCTCCACCGCGGTACTGAGTCCCTCCACCGCGGTACTGAGTCCCTCCACCGCGGTGCTGAGTCGCTCCGCCGCGGCATGGGAGTCGCTCAGAGGCGGAAACGCCGCTGATCTGTCCGGAGGCGGCTGCAGTGCTAAGTCGCTCGGATACGACGCTGAGTCGCTCTGAGCCGGGAACTTCGAATGCTGTGCCCCGCGCGGAGAGTCGACAGGGCCAGGGCGAGACCCAGGGCCCGGGTGGAACAAAGTGCACAATCTGTAACATCGTTCCGCATGACCGAGCTTGCTCAGAACTCCCCCGGTTCCACCCCGGCTGGCGGCACCCCGGCCGAAGCCTCGACCACGGCTTCCGGCGCTTCGGCGGACCGTCCCGACGCACTGCCGTTGGGGCCGGGCTCGTTGGTGTGGCAGTACTTCGGCGACCGCCGCATCGCTCTGATCGGCCCCCGGCCTGCGGTGTTGCAGAACATGCTGGCCGGACTTGGGCAGGGGGTTCATGACCATTCGGTGTTCTTCGCTGACACCGCGGCGCGGATCAAACGCTCATTGCCGCCGATCTACCGCACCGTCTACGGGACGGAAGGAGACAACGCCGGACCGGCGGTGCGCGAATTCCACACCGGTATCAAGGGCGCGTTGCCGGAGAGCCTCACCACCGAGGCGAACCGGGGTCGGTACCACGCGCTGGATCCGGAAACCTACTTCTGGGCCCATGCCACATTCTTCGATCAGGTTCTCTACTTCACCGACACCTTCGTCCGCCGGCTCTCCCGCGCCGAGAAGGAGCAGATGTATCTCGAGGCGAAAACCTGGTACCGCCGTTACGGCGTCTCCGACCGGCCGATGCCCCCCGACTACGCGGCATTCGAGAAATACTGGGAGCACATGATCGACGAGGTGCTGGTGGCCCACCCCACCGCCCGGTACGGCGTCGGTTACGTCACCAAGGGCTTCCCACGTCCCAAAGGCATCTCGCCGTTGGTGTGGAAAGTCATTGCGCCGCTGTTCAATCCGTTGGCCGCATTCTTGACCACCGGTGGCATGCCGCCCCGCGCCCGGGAGATCCTTGCGCTGCCCTGGGACGACCGCAGGGATCGCCGCTATCAGCGGTTCGCCGCCGTGTGCCGTTCCAGCGTCGTCAACCTGATCTGGGATGCCCTGCCGATGACCTGGCGCTACACACCCTATGCCCGGGAGGGCTTCGACCGAACTGCCCGGGAGGGCTCTGCCCGAACTGCCCGGGCGGGCTCTGCCCGAGATGCATAACGCCTCGACCGAGGCGATTCTCGACGCAGCCCTCGCCGAGTTCGACCGGCACGGTATCCGTCGGGTAGCCCTCGACGACGTGGCCCGCCGGGCCGGGGTGAGCCGCACCACCATCTACCGCCGGTTCGCCAACCGCGACGACCTTGTCGCGGCGGTGATGGATCGGGAAAACGCCCGGCTCTTCGCCGATATCGCCACCGAACTCGCCGAACTGCGTCCGACCTCGAATCTCTACGTCGAGGCGTTCACCGCAGCCATTCTTCGCAGCCGTACCCATCGGCTGCTGAACCGGATGATCGTCGATGAACCGGCGCTCACACTGGAGCTTGCCCGGCGGCACTACGCGGCCGGTGTCGCCCGACTCGAGGCCGCCTTGCGGATGATCTTCCCGCCGGGGTTCGCCGAACGGGTGGGCCCGCGCACCATCGGTGAGCTGGCAGACACCATCTGGCGGTACGCCATGATGGCCCTGCTGCTGCCCAGCCCCGAACCGCTGCGGACGGCCGATCAGATCAGGGCCTTCGCGACCCGACATTTCCTACCCAGCCTGCCAGCCGGCGTGGCCGAGGGCCACGGTGCGGCGGAATCGGTCTCGGGCACACTGAGGGGATGACCGTGCGATCCGCGGCGTTGCTCGCCGCCCTGATGCTGGCCGGTTCGGCCGCGCCGCCGGCGGCGGCGAATCCGGTGGACCCGCCTGGAATGCTCACCTTCGGTGGCTTGCAGCGCAGCTATGTGCTGCATGTTCCGCCCGCACCCCAGTTCGGCCTGGTGATCAACCTGCATGGCGCCGGAATGACCGGAGCTGACCAGGCCGCGCTGACCAACTACAACGCGGTCGCCGACCGGTTCGGTTTCGTGGTGGCCTACCCGAACGGTGTCGATCTGACCTGGGCCGACGGCAGGGGGGCATCGGTCCCGGACCGGCAGGGCGTCGATGACGTCGGTTTCCTGTCCGCGCTCATCGAGCGGCTGACCCGGGACTTCGCCATCCCGCCGGGGCGGGTCTTCGTCACCGGCATGTCCGCCGGTGGTTTCATGGCGAACCGACTGGCCTGCGACCGCGCCGACCTGATCGCGGCGGCGGCCCCGGTAGCGGGGACGTTGGGTGCCGGTGTCCCGTGCGCCCCGTCCCGGCCAGTCTCGATGCTGCTGATCCACGGCACCGGTGACGCGGTGGTGCCCTTCGACGGCGGCCCCATGGTCGGCCGCGGCGGGCCCAGCGAGATCATCTCCGCCCCGGCGCTGGCTGAACGGTGGCGTCAGGCCGACGCCTGTCCGGGTCCGTTCGTCACGCAGGCCGCGGCCGGCCCGGTGCAGCGGATCGATGCCGCCGGGTGCGCGGGGGGAACCGAGGTGGCATTGGTGCGCATCGACGGTGGTGGGCACATCTGGCCGTCAGCGCTGGATGCGTCGGCGATGTCCGCCCAGTTCTTCGCGTCCCACTGATCAGCCGACGATGGCGGCCACCACCGTGTGGGCGAGCCAGGCCATCGTCCATGCCAGCACGAACATGTAGCCGAATGCGATCACCGGCCAGCGCCACGAACCGCTTTCCCGGCGCAGCACGCCGACGGTGGACATGCATTGCAGCGCGTACATGAAGAACACCAACAGCGCGGCGATCGTCGGCGCGTCGAACAGCAGCCGGTCTGTGCCCGAATCCCCGTCCGGTACCCGCATCGACCGTAACGCCTCGGCGGGATCCTCCGGGTCCTCGGCGGCGGCTACCTGGCCCAGCGTTGCGACGAACACCTCGCGCGCGGCCAGCGAGGACACGATCCCGATGTTGATGCGCCAGTCGAAGCCGAGCGGATCGAAGACCGGTTCGACGGCCCGGCCGATCGCGGCCGCGTAGGAGTTGTCCAGGGTGTACGCCGCCACCGCGACCTCGTCGGCGGTGTCGACGCCGGCCGTGGCCAACTCCGCCTCGGAGCGCAGAGGCAGGTTCAGCAACACCCACAACACCACCGTCGTCGCCAGGATGATCGAGGTGACCTTGCGCAGGAAGGCCGAGGCAGCGGTCCACACCTCAGCGGCCACGGTCTGCATCCGCGGCACCTGATAGGGCGGCATCTCCATGTAGAAGGGCAGCACCCCGCCGCGGCGCGAGGTGAGCCGCTTGCAGACCGCCGCCGCCAGCATCGCCGACACCGCACCGGTCAGATAGAGCGCGAACATCACCACGCCCCGCGCGTTGAACACCCCGACCCGGGCATCGGACGGAAGCAGCAGGCCCACCAGCAGGATGTAGACGGGCAGCCGCGCCGAGCATGTCATCAGAGGTGCCGCCATCATGGTGGCCAGCCGGTCACGGGCCGACGGCAGGGACCGGGTCGCCATGATGCCCGGGATCGCGCAGGCGAACGAACTCAGCAACGCCACGAACGCCCGGCCCTCCAGGCCGGCCTTGGACATCACCCGGTCCATGAGAAACGCCGCCCGCGCCAGATAACCGCTGGCCTCGAGCAATGCGATGAGAATGAACAGCAGCACGATCTGCGGCAGGAAGACGAGTACCGCGCCGACACCCCCGATCACCGCCTGCGATAGGAAGGCCGACAGCCAGCCGATCCCGACATGCTCGGCGACCAGGCCGCCGAGCCAGCCGAAGAAGGTCTCCACATAGTCCTGCAGGGGCGCCGCCACGGTGAAAATCGTCTGGAAGAAGACGAACATCGTCAGCAGGAAGATCGCCGTGCCGGCCACCGGATGCAGCACCACCGAGTCGATCCGCTGGGTGCGTTTGTCGACCTCGGGCAGTCGGTAACCGGCCGCATTGAGCACCGAGTCGGCCCAGGCGGTCACCTCGGCGGGGTCGGTCGGCGGCGGCACCACCGGCGTGTTCCAGGTCTCGACCCCGGCCAATTCGCGGCGCAGTGCCGTCAACCCGTCGCGATGGCCGGCCACCACCGAGACCACCGGCGCGCCTACGGCCCGGCTCAGTGCGTTGACGTCCAGATGCCCGTTGCGTCGGGCGAGATCGTCGGTGAACGTCAGCACCACACACACCGGCAGGCCGGTCTGCTGCAACTGCGCCAGGAGTCCCAGCGAACGGCGCAGCGTGGTCGCGTTCAGCGTCACCAGGATGGCGTCGGGCACATCGACGCGGGCGTTGTGGTGCTCGGCATCGAGGACGTCGACGACGATCTGTTCGTCCGGGCTGATCGGGTCAAGGCTGTAGGTACCCGGCAGGTCTTCCACCACCAGGTGCCGACCGCTGGCGTCACGGGTCCGGCCCTCGTAACGCGCGACGGTCACCCCGGGATAGTTGCCGGTCTTGGCGTGCAGTCCAGTCAGGGCGTTGAACAGCGTGGTCTTGCCGGAGTTCGGGCTGCCGACGATGGCGAACCGCGGCAGCCCGGAGTCGGTCGCCGGTGCTCCCGGCCCGCCGCAGTGGGCCGGACCGCTCACGGTGTGCGTTCCACGGGGCGGACCTCCACCTCGATGCACCGTGATTGCGCCCGGCGTAGGGCGATCTCGTAATCACCGACGAGGTAGACGGCCGGATCGCGCAGTGGGGCCCGACGCACCATCGTCACCGCGACCCCCGGAGCCAGGCCGAGGTCGAACAGCCGTCGCACCGCGCTGGGCTGGACGCCGCCGGCGTAACCCACCACGACGGCCGTCTGGCCGCGTTCGAGGTCGGCCAGGGTTCGCGCACCGCGGAGGGCAGCCGCACGGGATGAGGCGCCGCCCAGCAGTCGGCGCTCACTGAGGCGATCAGAGACGATGGACACGAACTTAGGCTAGCTTAACCAACCCTGGCGTGTCTGCACCGGCTCGAAAACACGGGACTTTGGTCCCGGTAATGAGGTCCCCTGCCGTCGTGTCGTCGGTTCCGGCTGGGACACTGGTGCCCATGAGCGAGGTGGCGGTCTCGGCGAGGTTGTACGCGGAGGCGTGCGCGGTGATTCCCGGCGGGGTCAACTCGCCGGTTCGGGCATTCCACTCGGTCGGCGGCACTCCCCGCTACATGGCCTCCGCGCAGGGCTGCCGGCTCACCGACGCCGACGGCAACACCTATGTCGACCTGGTCTGCTCCTGGGGGCCGATGATCCTGGGCCACGCCCACCCCGCGGTCGTGGAGGCTGTGCAACGGGCGGCAGCCTCCGGGCTGTCGTTCGGCGCCCCGACCGAGGCCGAGACCGAGTTGGCTGCCGAGATCATCGACCGGGTCGGCCCGGTGGAGCGGGTGCGGCTGGTCAATTCCGGCACCGAGGCCACGATGAGCGCGGTCCGCCTGGCCCGCGGCTTCACCGGCCGTCCCAAGATCGTCAAATTCGCCGGTTGCTATCACGGCCACGTCGACGCTCTGCTGGCCGACGCCGGGTCCGGCGTCGCCACCTTGGGACTGCCCTCGTCGCCGGGAGTGACCGGCGCCACGGCCGCCGACACCATCGTGTTGCCCTACAACGACATCGAGGCGGTACGGCAGACCTTCGCCACACTGGGCGACACCATCGCCGCAGTCATCACCGAAGCCTGCCCGGGCAATATGGGCGCGGTGGCACCGTTACGCGGTTTCAACTCCGCGCTGCGCGCGATCACCGCCGACAACGGCGCGTTGCTGATCCTCGACGAGGTGATGACCGGGTTCCGGGTCAGCCGATCCGGGTGGTTCGGTCTGGACCCGGTCGACGCCGACCTGTTCACCTTCGGCAAGGTGATGAGTGGCGGTCTTCCGGCCGCCGCGTTCGGCGGGCGGAGCGAGGTGATGGAGCGCCTCGCCCCGCTCGGGCCGGTCTACCAGGCCGGGACCCTGTCGGGAAACCCGGTCGCCGTCGCGGCCGGTCTGGCCACCCTGCGGCACGCGGACGACGCGGTCTATGCCGCTTTGGAGCGCAACGCCGACCGGCTGGCAGACCTGCTGACCGCGGCGCTGACCGATGCCGGGGTGGCCCATCACGTGGCGCGCGGCGGCAACTTCCTGTCGGTGTTCTTCACCGAGGATCCGGTGACCGACTTCGCCACCGCCCGGGCCAGCGAGACCTGGCGATTCCCGGCGTTCTTCCACGCCCTGCTCGACGGTGGCGTGTACGCCCCGCCGAGTGCCTACGAAACCTGGTTCGTCTCAGCGGCTCTCGATGACGACGCCTTCGCCCGGATCGAGGCGGCATTGCCGGCCGCAGCCCGTGCCGCCGCCACCACCGAGGAGCCACGATGACCGCCAGAACCATCGTGCACGTGATGCGGCACGGTGAGGTGCACAACCCCGAGGGTCTGTTGTACGGCCGGCTGCCGGATTATCACCTCTCCGAACGCGGTCGCGCGCAGGCGCAGGCGGTGGCCGACTGGCTGGCCGGCCGCGACATCGTCTACGTGGTCGCCTCGCCGCTGGATCGTGCCCAGGAGACCGCGGCGCCGATCGCCGCTCACCACGACCTGACGATCGACACCGACGAGGACCTCATCGAGTCGCACAACGTCTTCGAGGGCCAACGGGTCTCCCCGGGAGACGGCGCGCTGCGCGACCCGCGTAACTGGTGGCACCTGCGCAATCCGCGGTTGCCCACCTGGGGCGAACCGTACGCCGAGATCGCCCACCGGATGCGGGCCGCCGTCGGGCGGGCCCGAAGCAAAGCCGTCGGCCACGAGGCGGTATGCGTCAGCCATCAGCTGCCGGTGGAGACCTTGCGCCGGGCGATGAACGCCCAACCACTGCATCACTTTCCGACTCGCCGGTTGTGCAACCTCGCCTCGCTGACGTCGTTCTACTTCGACGGCGACAACTACGTCGGCTGGGGCTACGCGGAGCTTGCCGGACGGTGAGGCGGCTGACGATCCCGGTGCTGCTGGCGTGGGCGGTGTTCCTGGGGGCGATTTCCGGTCTGATTTCGGGCTGCGCCACCGGCGATGACGCCGTCGTCCAGGGGGGCACCTTCGAATTCGTCGCCCCCGGCGGAAAGACCGAGATCACCTACGATCCGCCGGCCAGTCGCGGCAAGCCCGGCCCGGTGTCCGGCCCGGACCTGCTCGATCCCGAGCGAACCATCTCGCTGGACGATTTCGCCGGCGAGGTGGTGGTGATCAACGTGTGGGGGCAGTGGTGTGCGCCGTGTCGAACCGAGGTCGCCGAACTGGACCGGGTCTACCGGGAAACCCGTGACTCCGGTGTCGCCATCCTGGGAATCGACGTGCGAGACAACGATATTGACGCACCCCGGGACTTCGTCATCGATCGCAAGGTCAGCTATCCCTCGATCTACGACCCGTCGATGCGCACCATGATCGCCTTCGGCGGCCGGTATCCCACCACGGTGATCCCGTCAACGATCGTGCTGGACCGTCAACACCGGGTGGCCGCGGTCTTCCTGCGCGAACTTCTCGCTGAGGACCTGCTGCCCCTGGTGCGGCGCCTGGCCGCCGAACCGGCGCCGGGGTCGTAGCCGGTGACCGGACTCACGGAGACCGCCACTGCGGGCCCACTGCTGCTGGCGCTGGGGCTGGCCGCGTTGGCCGGACTGGTGTCCTTTGCCTCGCCGTGCGTCGTGCCACTGGTGCCCGGCTACCTGTCCTATCTTGCTGCTGTGGTCGGCGCCGACGACCCGGTAGCTCGGCGTTGGCGAGTAGCTGGATCGGCGGTGCTGTTCGTGGCCGGGTTCACCGTGGTGTTCCTGCTGGGAACCGTCGCGGTGCTGGGCATGACCACCGCGCTGATCACCAATCAGATTGTGCTGCAACGGGTCGGCGGCGTGCTCACCATCGTCATGGGTCTGGTCTTCATCGGCTGGATACCGGCGCTGCAGCGGCAGGCGCGCTTCGCCCCCCGCCGGCTTGCCGGTCTGGCCGGAGCGCCACTGCTGGGCGCGGTGTTCGGTCTCGGCTGGACCCCGTGCCTGGGGCCGACGCTGGCCGGGGTGATCGCCGTCGCCTCGGCCACCGACGGCGCCAGTGTGGCCCGGGGGGTCGTCCTGGTGATCGCCTACTGCGCGGGACTGGGAATCCCGTTCGTGCTGCTGGCTCTGGGCTCGGGCTGGGCGGTGGGTGCGTTCGGCTGGCTGCGGAGGCACACCCGCGCGATCCAGGTTCTCGGCGGGATTCTGCTGGTGGCCGTCGGCGTGGCGCTGCTGACCGGGCTGTGGGATCAGTTCGTGGGCTGGGTTCGCGATGCGTTCGTCAGCGACGTCAGGCTGCCGATCTGATGTGGGTGTTGGGCAGGCTTCGGGCCGGATGGCGGGCGCTCACCTCGATGGGTACCGCGCTGGTGCTGCTCTTCCTGCTGGCACTCGGTGCGGTGCCCGGTGCCTTGCTGCCCCAGCGCAGCCTCAACGAGTCCAAGGTCGATGGCTACCTGCGGGAGAATCCCGTGCTCGGCAAGGTGTTCGACCGGCTGCAGTTGTTCGACGTCTTCTCCAGCTTCTGGTTCACCGCGATATACGCGTTGCTGTTCATCTCCCTGGTGGGCTGCCTGACGCCGCGCATCGTCGAGCACATGCGGAGCCTGCGGGCCGTACCGGTGCCCGTACCCCGCAACCTGGCCCGGCTGCCCAAACACGCCGAGGTGACCCTCGCGGGCACACCCGAGCAGGTTGCCGAGCGGATCTCCGGGGGGCTGCGGGGGTGGCGACGGGTCACCCGGGACACCGGTGGCGGGGTGGTGGAGATCTCGGCGGAGAAGGGTTACCTGCGCGAGTTCGGCAACATCG
>JAGQTS010000081.1 GCA_020438895.1 Mycobacterium sp. | reverse complement strand
GCCAGTCGATCGCGTCGTCCTTGTCACTCCACGCCATGTGCCAGATGGCGGTGCCCGGCATCGTGACAGTGCCGTAGCCATGCTCGCCGGCGCGCAGACCGTAGTCGGCGTCGTCCCATTTGATGAACAACGGCAGCGGCTGGCCCAGTTCTTCGGCCACCTTCCGGGGGATCATGCACATCCACCACCCGTTGTAGTCGACGTCGATCCGCCGGTGTAGCAGTGCGCTGCGCCCGTCCTCGTCATCGCCGTCCAATGGGAACTTGGCGAAGTCGTGGTCGTACTCGGTGAACGGGGCGTTGGTCCACATGAAATTGGATCTGTCCACCACTTCGCCCATCACGTGCAGGTGCGAGGGCTCTTGCAGGTTGAGCATCTGGCCGCCGACCAGAATCGGCGACTTGGCGAACCGGCTCAGCGCCAGTGCCCGCAGGATCGAGTCGGGTTCGACTCGGATGTCATCGTCCATGAACAGGATCTGTTCGCAGTCGGGGATCTTCAGGGCCTCATACATCACCCGGCTGTATCCCCCGGATCCGCCGAGGTTGGGCTGGTCGTGAATGGACAACCGATCGCCCAGGGCCGCCGCTGCGGCCCCGAACTCGGGGTGATCGACGGCCTTGTCGGTACCCTGATCGGCGACGATGACGGCCCCGATCACCTCGTCGACCAGCGGGTCCGCTGTCAGGGCGTGGAGAGCGTTGACGCAGTCCGCAGGACGATTGAAGGTGGGAATCCCGACGGCGATGTTGGCTCGGCCGGGTGCCGGCACCGGGGCGTACCACGCCGCGTTGTGCACCGTCACCTGGGTGTCGGTGGTGATGTCGAACCAGATCCACCCGCCGTCCTCGAATGGTGCGAGCTCGATTTCAAACTCGGCGGCGGCCGGGGTCGATGAATCCGCGCTCGCGACTTCGGTACCACCGACGCTGATCCGGGCACCGGTGGCCTTGGACCGGTACACGTCTATGCGGGCACTGCCGGTGAGTTCGACGCGCAGAACCACCGACTCCAAGGTCGACCAGCGTCGCCAGTAGCTGGCGGGGAAGGCGTTGAAATAGGTGGCGAACGACACCCCGGACTCGTCACCGATCTGCAGGGTCGTCCGAGTGTTGGCATGGGCCCGGCGAGCGTTGGTATCGGATTCCTCGATGTAGAGCTTTCGAACATCGAGTGGTTCGCCGGGGCGCGGCAGGATTACCCGGGCAAGCAGGCTGATCGCCCGGGACTGACCGGCCGGGATGGGGCCCGCGGGGATATCGCTCATCGACTGCTGCTTTCGTCGGCGTCGGGCGCGTCTGCCGTCAAGGGTGTGCCGTCGCGCAGGTGGGGAGCCAGAACGTTGTCGTACATGCTCAGGGCACTGGCGATGGCCATGTGCATGTCGAGATATTGGTAGGTGCCCAGCCGACCACCGAACAGCACGCCGGCGGCGGCCGTCTCGGCACGGGCCCGGCTGCGGTAGGCAGTCAGCGTGGCGCGGTCGGATTCGGTGTTGATCGGGTAGTAGGGCTCGTCGTCAATCTCGGCGAACCTCGAGTACTCCCGAACGATCACCGTCTTGTCGTCGGGGTAGTCCCGCTCCTGATGGAAATGCCGGAACTCGTGTATCCGGGTATAGGGAACGTCGGAGTCGCTGTAGTTCATCACCGGAGTGCCCTGGAAGTCTCCGCAGTCGAGCACTTCAAGTTCGAAGTCCAAAGTGCGCCAGCCCAATCGGCCCTCGGCGTAGTCGAAATAACGGTCCAGGGGACCGGTATAGACGACCGGGGCCGACGGGCTCGCCCGCCGCAGTTCGTCGCGTACGTCGAACCAGTCGGTGTTCAATCGCACCTCGATCCGGTTGTCGGAGGCCATCCGCTCCAGCCAGGCGGTGTACCCGTCGACCGGCAGACCCTCCCAGGTGTCGTTGAAGTAGCGGTTGTCGAAGGTGTAGCGCACCGGTAGACGGTTGATCGTGGATGCGGGAAGGTCGCGGGGGTCGGTCTGCCACTGCTTGGCG
>JAGQTS010000460.1 GCA_020438895.1 Mycobacterium sp. | reverse complement strand
CCGATCGACGACGACAACACCGAGTCGAAAGTGTCGATATCCGACCCCCAGGTGCCGATGGTGAACCCGTGTCCGCCCCAACTCGGAGTGTGATACCAATCCGGTTGGGGTGCAGGCGTTCCCGTCGCAATCTCGTACTTCTTCGCCCACAGTGGCGCGACGCCGGCGGCCACCGCGAACGGGATATACGCGGTATAGCGGTCCTTGTGGGCCGCGAAGTCGAATCGAGACTCCGCGGAATCGGTCGCCAGCATCCTGTGGAACCCTTCAGCCTGCGACCACAGTTCGCGTCCAGCCGGGGTGCGGCGAAAGTCCGCACAGGGTAGCCAAGCCCGCGCGGTGACACCGAAGAACACCGCGAACGGGACACCCCACATCGTGGCCGGAAACACCCATAGGGCAAAGCCCAGCAGCGCCAGCACAAGGGCCGCGAGGTTGGCGCTCCGTATCCACGATGTGGACTGCGTCCTCACCACAAGGCCGTTGTCCGACGCCCAGGACTGCAAGGCCTGGTCGATGTTGGTCTTGGCCCTGCTGAGCTGTTTGCCGGCCTCGACGGTCTCGGGGTCGGCGAGAAGCCCGCGCTCGTCGAGGCGGCACCTGGCCCACGGCGAGATATACACGTCAAAGCCGGCCCTGAACTCGCTACCTGGCGTGTCGATGCGGAGGGCGGCGACGCCCCGGCGGGTGACAGGGTCCAGCAGATCCCACTGAGCCTTATCGGCGATCCCCCGGATGGTCCACTGCGCCTCGCCGGTCTGGGTCAGCGTAATCATGTGTCGCTCAGCGAGATAGAGCAAGGTCGCGGTGAGGCTATTGGCGGGAGCGCTTTCGGTGCGGATATATTCCACCTGGACCGGGCCGAGTCCGTCGGGCGGCGCGTACTGCAGCGGAAATCCCGGCGACGGCTCCACGGTACGGCGCCACAACATCGTTCCGATCACCGCGCCCGCCGCGGCTAGGCCGAGCATCCACAGCACACCGGAGGTCGAGCCACCCAATATCGGCTCCCACTGATATGGCCATGGCAGCAGATCGCGCGGCGGCGCGAGAACGTCGACTCCCGCGCGGATGGTGACCGGGGTGCGCGGTGCGAGGTTGCTTGGGGTCAGCCGGATGCTGTCACCGGTGACGGTGAGGCCGTCGCACGCGCGACCGATACCGAAACCGACCGAGCACTCGGCGCCGGTGACTTCGCCGGGCAGGGTCACGCTGATGTCGGTCTCATCGATCGCCATGTCCCAGTTCGGGGCCACGTTCCAGAAGAACGCCGAGGGCACTTGCGCATCAGGGTTGCCGGCCGAGGAGGCGAATCGCTGGTCGGCTCCGAGATCACCTGGGGCCAGAACCCCCGGCACGGTGTAGTGGATCTCGAAGACGTGGATGCCGGGGGTGAGGTAGCGGGAGGGGGAGCCGATCTTGGCCACCCAGAAACGCTCGAGGGCCTTCCAACTGAACTCGACGTCAACGTGCTCGTCGTCCATCAACACCGACGTGACGTGGGGTACCTGGCGCACCCGCGGCTCGTTGGGGTCGGTGGTGTCCCAATAACGGAAGATGCCATGGCGGCCGTCCGGAAACCTCGCGGTGATGGTTTCGGT
>JAGQTS010000080.1 GCA_020438895.1 Mycobacterium sp. | reverse complement strand
CTGTCGACGACGTGGTGTCGCGACCCGCGTTGCCTCTTCGCGATCGGTCCGTGGAGGACGCCGTGGCTCCCGCGGAACTGTGCGCGCCGGGGCCCGTCGAGTCGTCGGTGTGGGCCCCGGCCGCGGGCATCGAGGCGATGGCGGTGCCCACACCCAGGGCGACCGCCAGAGCGCCGACCCGACCGACGTAGCGGACGCCCCGAAGATCCCCTCGAAGCTGCCCTCGACAATCCCTCACCACCCGGATCACCCCGATTCCCGCCCGATCCGTGGGGGCCGACGGCAATACTGCGTGTCGACCGACGGTTTCAGCGATGACACTCGCGTCAGTTACTGAACGGCACGCTAGCAATATCTGAGGCTGTTCTGTCGGTTAATGGACGAAATGCCTCAAACAACCGGCGGTTGGCGAAAAGGCGCTGGCCAGACGGGGTGAACGCGGACCGCGCAGGCTTACGTAGGCTGCGCGTATGCCACATCTTGAGCTGCCGCAGACCACCATCGACTACTCCGAGGTTGGTCCGCAGGACTCATCGTCACCGCCGGTGTTGTTCGTCCATGGCGCACTTGTCGACGCCCGGCTGTGGTCCGATGTCGCCAACACCCTTGCGGGGGAGGGCGTCCGCTGCATCCTTCCCACATGGCCGCTCGGCTCGCACACCGTGCCGGTCACCGACCGCGCGGTCCTGTCACCGCAGGGGGTGGCCGAGTTGATTCACCAATTCATCCTCGCCCGCGATCTGGACGACGTCACCCTGGTCGGCAGTGACACCGGCGGCGGTGTCTGCCAGTTCCTCATCGACGCCCATCCCGAGCGCATCGGCAGACTGGTGCTCACCAACTGCGACGCCTTCGACGTCTTCCCGCCATTCCCCTTCAACGCCGTCTTCACGCTGATGCGTTCGGGGATGACGACCCGCGCGCTCGGCTCCCTGATGCGCATCACCGCGCTGCGCCACTCGCCGCTGGCCTACGGCCTGCTGATGAACAACCCCGACCCTCGTCTGACGGCATCGTGGATCGCGCCCGCGACCGATGACGCACGCATCGCCGGCGACTTCGCCGCGCTGGCTCGTAGCATCGGCCACACCGACCTGGTGTCGACCGCGCCCCGCCTGCGTGGTTTCACCAAGCCGGTGTCGCTGGTATGGGGCCAGCGTGATCGGTGTTTCACCCCGGAGCTGGGCAGACGCCTCGCCGCGCTGTTTCCCAACGCCACGGTGACGGAGGTCCCCGACGCCAGGACGTTCGTCTCACTGGACAACCCGGCCACCGTGGTCGCCGCCATCCGGGAGATCGCGTCATGACCGAAAATGCCGGTGGGACAGTGCCCGAACCGCCGTCGGCCGACGACGTGGCGCGTGCTCTTCGCCTGCTGGAGCCGATTCGCAAGCTCATCAACCCCAAGGTGTACGGCATCGAGCACGTACCGAAACGTCGGGCTCTGCTGGTCGGAAACCACACGGTGATGGGCATGCTCGACTCACCGTTGATGTGCGCCGAACTGTGGGAACACGGGATCATCGTCCGCTCCCTGGGCGATCACGCGCACTTCAAGATTCCGGTGTGGCGCGACCTTCTGACCGCGTGTGGGGTGGTGGACGGGACCCGGGCGATCACCTCGGAACTCATGCGCCGCGGTGAGGTGATCCTGGTGTATCCCGGTGGTGGCCGGGAGGTGGCCAAGCGCAAAGGCGAGCGCTACACGCTCATCTGGAAAGAGCGGATGGGCTTCGCCCGCTTGGCGATTGAACACGGTTACCGGATCGTGCCGTTCGCTGCGGTGGGTGCGGAGGAAGCCGTCGACATCGTCCTGGACGGAGACAACCCGTTGCTGGCGCCGACCCGACTGTTCGCCGAGAAGGTCCTGGGCAGCAAGGACGCCATGCCGATCACCCGTGGTATCGGCTTGAGCCCTGTCCCGCGGCCGGAACGGCAGTACTACTGGTTCGGGAAGCCGATATCGACAAAGCGTGTGCAGGGGCAACAACACGACGACGCCGTCGTGCGCTCATTGCGGGATCAGGTCAAGAGGGCTGTCGAGGACGGTATGGAATTCCTGCTCGCTGAACGGGACAGCGACCCCAACCGGTCTGTGCTCAAGCGACTTCTCGGCCCGGAACGACGCTAGGCCTTCAGGTAGATCTCGTCGAGTAGAGCCTCTCTGCCCCCGGATTCCAGCGAGTAACCCCAGGTGACGATCGCGTAGCCGAGGGGCGGTTCGCCGATCAACCAGACTTGCCCGTGGGTGTCATCGTGGAGCAGAGGTGTCAGGGCCCGTCCGATGTGTTCTTCGTCGAAGCGATGCCCGTCGGCGCGATAGAACTGCTCGACAAGCCCGAGCAGTCGGGCGACGTCCGATTCGACCGCTCGGCGGACGGGATGCGGGTCGGGGCTAATGTGCACGGCTTCATGGTGACAGTCACCGCACGTCTGGTGACGGGCACACGGGAGACGGCCGGCGTCGGTGACGGTCCGCAGTGGATGGCGCAGGCGTGCATGGCTGTCGGGGTCAATTTTGTCACCCCCTGAAGGGATAATCGACAGTATGTTCGATAGTGAGTTTCGGGGAGCCGGCGATGCCGAGGTGGTCTCGGCGATCGGGGCGGCCGCGGTGGCGGAGTGTGCTGCTGCAGCACGGCGACTGGCCGCGATCGGGGAGTTGGCCGCCCGGTGGGTGGAATGCGACGAGGGCTCACGGTGGGTGTGCGACGGGTGGGACTGCGGAGCCGCCGAGGTCGCGGCGGTGCTGGGCGTCGGACATGGCCGGGCCTCGGGGCAGATGCATCTGGCGATCGCGCTTCGGGAGCGCCTGCCGCAGGTGGCGACGGTGTTCATGGCTGGCGAGGTCAGCGAGCGAGTGGTCGAAGCGATCGCCTGGCGTACCGCGTTGGTCGCCGATCCCGATGTGATGGCGGTCCTGGATGCGGCGATCGCGAAGCTGGCCGGGGGCTGGCAGGGCTTGTCGCGCTACAAGCTCGAGCAGGCCATCGACGCCCTGGTCGATCGCCACGACCCCGCCGCGGTGCGGCGCACCCGGGCCAGTGCCCGTGGGCGAGAGGTCATCATCGGTGGCCGCGATCACGAGTCCGGCACCGCGGCGTTGTGGGGTCGGTTGTTCGCGACCGATGCCGCCCTGCTCGAGCGTCGCCTGGATCAGATGGCCCGCGGGGTCTGCGAACAGGATCCGCGAACCCTGGCCCAACGCCGCGCCGATGCCCTCGGGGCACTGGCGGCCGGCGCCCATGTCTTAGCCTGCCAGTGCGCGACCCCCGACTGCAGCGCAGCCGGGCCGGACGCCCGGGCGACCAGCGTGGTGATCCACGTCCTGGCCGACTCCGACGCCCTCAACGACCACCCCGACCCCCGAACCTCCGGTGCCGACGACGGCGGCGACGACGACGGCGACGAGGATGGCCCGGAAGGCGGACCCGGCGGGGGCGGACCCGACGGGGTGATGTCACCCCCATCTGCGCCGGCCAGGCCCGGTCGGGCGGTCATCGTCGGCGGTGGGGTCCTTCCCACCCCACTGCTGGCCGCCCTGGTGGCCACCGGGGCCACTGTGCGCCATCTGCGCACGCCCAGCGGCCAACCCGAACCCCAATACCGGCCATCGGTAGCCCTGGCCGAATTCGTCCGGATGCGGGATCTGACCTGTCGATTCCCCGGTTGCGACAAACCCGCCGAGCGCACCGATGTCGACCACCGCGTGCCCTGGCCGTACGGAACCACGCACCCCTCGGGCCTCCGCTGCCTGTGCCGCCTGCACCATCTGCTGCGGACCTTCTGGACCGAGTGGACCGACACTCAACACCCCGACGGCACCATCGAGTGGACGAGCCCTTCAGGGCACACCTACACCACCCGTCCCGGAAGCCACCTGCTGTTTCCCGGGTGGAACGCCGACACCGGCACCACCGCCGCGGCTACTCCGCCGCCGGCCAGCCCCACCCGGACACTGATGATGCCCACCCGGAAACGAACCCGCCAAGCCGAACGCCAGTACCAAATTGCCCGTGAACGAACCCTCAACGAACCGAGCGCAGCCGACAGAAACCGGCCGCCACCGTTCTAGCCGGAAGGCAGTCTCCTCAGGCCTGCGGAGAGGATATGACCAGTCAGGCCTCGGTCAGCCGAAGCTCTCGACGGCGCGCCTGTTCTTCGGGATCAGGCACCGGGACGGCTGCGATGAGCCGGGCGGTGTAGGCCTCGGAGGGCTGGCGCAGGACCGTCTCGGCCGGACCGGATTCCACCAGGGTGCCGGACTTCATCACCGCGATCCGGTCGGACAGTTCCTCGATGACCGCGAGGTCGTGGCTGATGAACAGGCAGGCGAACCCGTGCTCGGCCTGAAGCTCACGCAGTAGCACCAACACCCGGGCCTGCACCGAGACATCGAGTGCCGATGTCGGCTCGTCGGCGATCACCAGCGTCGGTTCCAAGGCCAGTGCCCGGGCGATCCCGACCCGCTGGCGCTGGCCGCCGGAGAGCTGATGCGGGTAGCGGTTGCGCAGCGCGCGCGACAGGTCCACGCGGTCGAGGAGTTCATCGACGCGCGCCTGCCGCGCCTGCCTGGACAGCGAGGTGTGCAACGCGAGCGGTTCGGCGATGGCCTGGCCGATCGGCCAGCGAGGATTGAGCGAGGAGCCCGGGTCCTGGAACACCACGCCGATCTTCTTGCGCGGCTCGCGCAGTCCGCGCTGGGAGAGCGTGGTGATGTCGGTGCCGGCGAGCGACACCGACCCGGCGGTCAGCTTCACCAGGCCGATGGCGGCTTTGCCCAATGTCGACTTGCCCGAGCCGGATTCACCTACCAGGCCGACAACTTCGTCGGGCGCGACGTCGAGGTTCACCCCGTCAACGGCCCGGAACGTGGTCTTCTGCCCGGACTTGAATTCGATGGTCGCGTCGCGGAACGACAACGCGGGCTGTGGCGGTAGTTCGTCCGGGGCGGGTTGGACATCGGAGATCTCCAGTCGTCCGGCGCCCAGATGGGGAACGGCTTTCAGCAGCGACCGCGTGTAGGGGTGCTGCGGATCGGCGAACAGCGTTGCCGACGGAGCGGATTCGACGACAACGCCGTCCTTCATCACCATGATCCGATCGGCCAGGTCGGCGACCACACCCATGTCGTGGGTGATGAGCAGGATCGCGGCGTCGACACGGGCCCGGAGGTCGCGGATCAGGTCGAGGATCTCGGCCTGGACGGTGACGTCGAGGGCGGTCGTCGGCTCGTCGGCAATCAGCAGTTTCGGGTCGCAGGCCAACGCCTGGGCGATCATCGCGCGCTGACGCTGGCCGCCGGAGAGTTGGTGCGGGTAGTAGTCCACCCGTTTACCGGGATCGGGCATGTCGACGAGGTCGAGAAGTTCGACCGCGCGGGCGCGGGCCTGTCCGGCGGTTATATCGCGGTGCATCCGAATGGCTTCCACGATCTGCCAGCCCACGGTGTAGACCGGGTTGAAGGCCGTCATCGGCTCCTGGAACACCACACCGACGTCGTCACCGCGGATCTCGGTCAGCGTCTTCTCATCGGCGTTGGCCAGTTCGACACCGGCCAGCCGAATGCTGCCGGAAACCCGGGCGTTGGCGGCCAGGAGTCCGGGGACGGCCATCGCCAGGGTCGACTTCCCCGAACCGGATTCGCCGACCAGCGCCAGCACCTCACCCTGAGCGAGGGTGAGATCGATGCCGCGTACCGCGGGTATCCACTTCTTGTCGACGGTGAATTCGATGTGCAACCCGGTGATCTGGAGCAGCGGATCGGTCATCGCTCACCGCCGTTTCGGGTCGAGGGCGTCGCGCAGTGCATCACCGAGCAAGATGAAGCCCAGCACGGTCACCGATAGGAACAACGCCGGAAAGAACAGCAGATGCGGTGAACTGCCGATGAGTGACTGTGCGACGTTGATCTGCAGCCCCCAGGAGATCTCCGGTGCCTGTAGCCCGATACCGAGATAGGTCAGCGCGGCTTCCGCGGAGATGAAGGTGCCCACCGCGATCGTCGCGTAGATGAGAACCGGGGCCAGCGCATTGGGCAGGATGTGGCGCACCAGGATTCGTCCCGACGACGCACCCAGAGCCTGGGCGGCCAGCACGTAGTCCGCGCCGCGGATGGATACCACCGATGAGCGGACCAACCGCATGGCCGTCATCCAGCCGAACACCACCAGTGCCAGCGACACCGTCCACACCGACCGTTGCGCGGACACCGTCAGCAGGATGAGTGCCCCCAGGAACAGGGGAATTCCGAAGAAGACGTCGGTGATGCGGGCCAGCACCGTGTCCGCCCAACCGCCGAAGTACCCGGCCAGCGATCCGACCAGCACCCCGATGATGAGCACGCCGATGACGGTCAGCACTCCGATCGCGACGGAGGTCCGGGCGCCGTAGATGACGTTGGAGTAGTAGTCGCAGCCCTGTAGATCCATCCCGAACCAATGGTCGGCGCTCGGCGGTTGCCGCGACATCGACAGGTCGCAGTCGGTGGGGTCGGCACCGAGAGCGAAGATCGACGGAAACAGCGCCATCGTGACCATGACGACCATGACGGTCAGACCGATGAGGAACAACGGGTTGGTGCGCAGATACTTCCATGCGTCGGCCCAGACGCTGGACTGGCCGACGATCTCGGCGGCCTCCGCCCCGGCGGGTTCAGTCATAAGCGGATCCTCGGGTCGATCACGGCTCTGGTTTGCGCGGCCATGTCGCGACTTGGCTTAGTCATAGCGAATCCTGGGATCGATCACGGCGTAGAGCACGTCCACCACCAGGTTGAAGAAAATATAGAAGAACACCATCAGCGTGACGATGCCCACCACCACAGGTCCCTGTTGAGAGCGCACAGCATCGAAGATCGCCCTTCCCAGACCCGGCAGGTTGAACACCGACTCCGTGACGATCGCTCCACCCAGCAGCGAGCCGATGTCGGCGCCGATGAAGGTGACCACCGGGATCAGGCTGTTGCGGAAGGCGTGCCGCATGACGATCCGGGCCCTGCCGACTCCCTTGGCCCGGGCGGTGCGGATGTAGTCGGCCGAAAAGGCCTCCAGCATGGCCGTTCTGGTCAGCCGCGCCACGTAGGCCATCGACAGTGAGGCCAGTACCAGACCGGGCAGCAGGTAGCTGACCCAACCGTCGGCGACGCCCGCGATGGGAAACCAGCCGAGTTTGAAGCCGAAGAGGAATTGGGCCAGGAATCCGAGGACGAACACCGGAATCGACACCAGCAGGGTGGTGGAGATCAGGACGAGGTTGTCGAAGAACGAGTTTCGGCGCAGCGAGGCCAGGATTCCGGCGGCGATGCCGAACAGCGCCTCGAACAGCACCGCCACGATCGTCAACTTCACGGTGACCGGGAGGCGCTGGCTGATGATCTCCAGAACCGGGCGCCCGGAGAAATCCTGGCCGAAGTCGCCGTGCAGCAACCCCCAGATGTATTTGGCGTACTGGACCGGGAACGGGTCGTCGAGATTGAAGTTGGCCCGGATCTGGGCCTGCACGGCCGGGCTGAGCGGGCGGTCGCCGGCCAGTGCGCGGACCGGATCGCCGGGCAGTGCGTAGACCATCGCATAGATCAGCAGCGAGGCGCCGATCAGGACCGGGATCGTCAGCAACAGACGCCGGACGATGAAGCGGGTCATAACTCCATCACCGGATCACACCGCCTGTCCGTCGACGATCACGTCGGCCAGGACTACGTCATTGCGGATGTCGTAGTGCACGTTGGACACCCGCTTGCTCCACACGGTCTGGTCCATCCCGTAGAAGATCGGTGTGCCCGGCAGGTCGTTGACCAGGATGTCCTCGGCGCGTTGGTAAGCCGTGTTCGCGGCGTCGATGTCGCGGGCCCGGTTGCCCGCGGCCAGTGCCGCGTCGAACGCGGGGTTGCTGTAGAAGGTGGTGTTGGACCCGGCCGGTGGCAGGGCGGCGGTGGCGTACTGGGTGGCCAGGAAGTTCTCGATCGACGGGTAGTCCATCACCCAGGCCAGCCGGAACGGACCGGTCATCTCCTTGGCGTCGCGCTTGGAGAGGAACTCGTTGAACTGCAGGTT
>JAGQTS010000079.1 GCA_020438895.1 Mycobacterium sp. | reverse complement strand
GTCCTACTCGGCGTACCAGGCGCTCAAGGCGATGGAGTTGGGTACGTTGCAGGGCCGGTTGCTCGCCGGACTGCTCGCCCCGCACGGTGACGATCCATCGCCGGCTCAGCAGCAGGTCGCCAAATCCCTTGCCGCCCAGAAGATCGCGCAACTACGGCGGATGGTCGAGGGTGAGACCAAACGCCGCACAGCCGAGCAACTCGGCCGTGAGCACGTGCAGATGTACGGCATTCCGCAGTTGGCCGAGAACGTCGAATTCCTACGGGCCTCCGGTGACCAGCTCCGCCAGATGCGGCGTGTGGTCGCTCCGCTGGCCCGGGTTCTGGCCGCCCGGCTGGCTGCCCGGCGCCGCCGGGCGCGGGCGGGCGCGATCGACCTGCGCAGGACGCTGCGCCGGTCGATGTCGACCGGCGGCGTGCCGATCGACATGGTGTTGCGCAAACCGCGCCCGGCCCGCCCCGAACTGGTGGTGCTGTGCGACATGTCCGGTTCGGTTGCCGGGTTCAGCCACTTCACCCTGCTGCTGGTTCATGCATTGCGCCAACAGTTCTCCCGGGTCCGGGTGTTCGCCTTCATCGACAGCACCGACGAGGTGACTCACATGTTCGGTGCCGATGCCGACCTGGCCGTCGTGATCCAACGGATCACCAGGGAGGCGGCGGTGTTCACCCGGGACGGGCATTCCGATTACGGCAATGCCTTCGTATCGTTCACCGAGAAGTTCCCCGGTGTGCTGACGCCACGCAGCTCGCTGTTGATCCTCGGAGATGGCCGCACCAATTACCGTGACCCGGCCGCTGCGCTGCTGGCGCATCTGGTGACGGCCAGCCGGCACGCGCACTGGCTCAACCCCGAGCCCCGACATCTGTGGGGCAGCGGCGACTCGGCAGTGCCCCGCTACGAAGATGTGATCACCATGCACGAATGCCGCTCCGCCAAGCAGCTGGCGGCTGTCATCGACCAGCTGCTACCGGTCTGAGACGTACACTCTCCCACCGTGAGCCTTCCGACCGTGACGCCCCGGACGGCGGCAAGACGCAGGCTCGGCGTCATGGGCGGCACGTTCGACCCGGTCCACAACGGTCACCTGGTGGCCGCCAGTGAGGCCGCCGACCTTTTCGGCCTTGATGAGGTGGTGTTCGTCCCCACCGGGCAGCCCTGGCAGAAGGACCGGCATGTCACCGCCGCCGAGGACCGTTATCTGATGACCGTGATCGCCACCGCGTCCAACCCCCGGTTCTCCGTCAGCCGCGTCGACATCGATCGGGGTGGGCCGACGTACACCACCGACACCCTGCGGGATCTGCGTGCGCTCCATCCCGATGCCGACCTGTACTTCATCACCGGCGCCGACGCCCTCGGCTCGATCCTCACCTGGCAAGGCGCCGGAGAACTGTTCGGCCTGGCCCGGTTCGTGGCCGTGAGCCGGCCGGGCTACGAACTGACCGACGTCCACATCACCGAGGCATTCCAGCGCCTGCCCGAGGATGCGCTACACCTGGTCGAGGTGCCGGCGCTGGCGATCTCGTCCACCGACTGCCGGGAGCGGGCGGCCGCCGGACGACCTATCTGGTACCTGGTCCCCGACGGTGTGGTGCAGTACCTCGCCAAGCGAGACCTGTACCGGCACCGGACCCCCGATGGAGGTACTCCCGGATGACTGCAACCACCGAGGCTGTTGCGATGGCGGCGGTGGCCGCCCGTGCCGCGGCCTCCAAGCTGGCGCAGGACGTCGTCGTCATCGACGTCTCCGACCAACTGGTGATCACCGACTGTTTCGTCATCGCCTCGGCGGCCAACGAACGGCAGGTCGGCGCCATCGTCGACGAGGTCGAGGAGCGGATGCGGCTGGCCGGCCACAAGCCCGCCCGCCGTGAGGGCACCCGGGAGGGGCGCTGGGTGTTGCTGGACTACGTCGACGTCGTGGTGCACATTCAGCACACCGATGAGCGCGCCTTCTACGCCCTCGATCGGCTGTGGCGGGACTGCCCGACCGTCGAGGTGGACCCGGGCGTCGAGCCGGACCCCGGCGCCGAGCCTGAGGTCTCGTCGTGAACCGTATCCGCCGGTTGGTGATGCTGCGCCACGGCCAGACCGAGTTCAACGCCGGCAGCCGCATGCAGGGCCAGTTGGACACCTCGCTGTCGGACCTGGGACGCGCCCAGGCGGTGGCGGCTGCCGAGGTGCTGACGGTACGTCGGCCGCTGGCGATCATCTCCTCGGATCTCAGCCGTGCTCTGGAAACCGCGGTCGAACTGGCTGACCGCAGCGGTCTGCAGGTCCGGCCGGACGTGCGGTTGCGTGAGACCCACCTCGGGGACTGGCAGGGGCGCACCCACCAGGAGGTCGACGCGTTGGCACCCGGTGCCCGGCAGGCCTGGCGCGAGGATGCCACATTGGCGCCGCACGGGGGCGAAAGCCGTATCGACGTCGCCGCCCGCAGCCGACCGCTGGTCACCGAACTGGTTGCCGGCGAGCCGGAGTGGGGTGCCGATGACTGTGAACGTCCGGTGGTCCTGGTGGCACACGGCGGGCTCATCGCGGCGCTGACCGCATGTCTGCTCGACCTGCCGGTACAGAACTGGCCCGCGTTGGGCGGGATGGGCAACGCCAGTTGGACCCAGCTGTCCGGCCACGGATCCGATGGGGCCGCAGTCGGGGGCGTGCGCTGGCGGCTCGATGTGTGGAACGCCTCGGCTCAGGTCTCCAACGATGTCCTCTGAACCGGCGCCCCGGCAAGCGACGCTGTTGGTCTTCGCCGACTCACTGTCCTACTACGGACCGCAGGGCGGTCTGCCCGCCGACGACCCCCGGATCTGGCCGAATATCGTTACCGCGGAGCTGGGTTGGGAATGCGAGTTGATCGGGCGGATCGGCTGGACGTGCCGCGACGTGTGGTGGGCCGCCACCCAGGATCCGCGGGCCTGGGCTGCTTTGCCCCGGGCGGGCGCGGTGATCTTCGCGACCTCGGGAATGGATTCGCTGCCCTCACCGCTGCCGACCGCCTTGCGTGAATCGATTCGTTATCTGCGGCCGGCTGTGCTGCGCCGCTGGGCTCGTGATTCCTACGGTTGGATCCAGCCCCGGCTCTCGCCGGTGTCGCGATCGGCGCTGCCGCCGCGGCTCACCGCGGATTACCTGGAGATGACCAGGGCGGCAATTGATTTCAACCGCCCCGGAATTCCCGTCGTCGCATGCCTTCCATCGGTGCATGTCGCCGCGACCTACGGCAACGCCCACCATGGCAGGAGTCCCACTGCAGCGGCGATCAGCGACTGGGCTGGACGCCACGAGGTCCCACTGGTTGATCTCAAGGAGGCGGTGGCCGGAGAGATCTTCGCCGGGCGGGGAAACCCGGATGGGATCCACTGGAATTTCGAGGCACATCGGGCGGTGGCCGGGCTGATGCTCAAGGCGCTTGCCGAGGCCGGCGTGAATACAGAGGGACACTGACCGGTGCCGGTCGTCACCGTGACCGACTCGGCAGCCCGGCTGCCTGCCAGCCTCGCGCAAACCTACCGAATCCACGTGGTCCCGCTGCACATTCTGCTGGACGGGCGGGACCTGCTCGATGGGGTCGACGAGCTTCCCGCGGATCTGTACCAGCGTGCGGCGGGCACGGCTGGCGCGGCTCCATGGGAACTCGCGCAGGCCTACCAGGCGGCTGTGGCCGAGAGCGCTGGCGCCGGTGTTGTGGCCGTACACCTTTCCGCGGAGCTGTCCAGTACCGTCGGCTCTGCCCGGCACGCGGCTCGGGCATGTGACGGCCGGGTCGCTGTTGTGGATTCGCGGTCGGCGGCGATGGGTACCGGATTCGTCGCATTGGCGGCCGCCAGGGCCGCGGCCGCCGGTGCCGATCTGAATGAATCGGTCGCACAGGCATGTTCGGCGATCGAGCGGGTGCACGCCTTCCTGGTGGTACAGCGGCTGGACAATTTACGGCGCAGCGGCCGGATCGGGGCGACCGCCTCCTGGTTGGGCACCGCGCTGGCCATCAAGCCGTTGCTGCGGCTGGATGCAGGGCGCTTGGTACTGGGGCAACGGGTGCGCACCACTTCCAGGGCCACGGCGGCGATGGTGGAACAGGTGCTGGACGTGGTAGGGGAGCGACGCGCCGAATTGGCCGTCCAGCACGTGGACAACCCCGCCGCGGCAGCGGAGGTGGCGGCCACCCTGGAGAGTGCGCTGCCGGCCTGCGGTCCAGCGATCGTCACCGACCTCGGTCCGGTTCTCGGTGTGCATCTGGGCCCGGGTGCCGTCGGAGTGGTGGTCTGCGTCGGGGACTGAGTGCGACGCCCGATCACGAGGGTAGTCGCGATGGCTGATGGGAAGCCCTCGGGCGGAGTGCCGGCGGTTTGTGCACAGGCTGGGAACAGTCCACAGGGGCTGCGGTTCGCCGATGGCTGCAGGGCTAAGGGGGTCACCTTGACGACGTACGTTTCGGCACATGCGATCCCAGAAGCCAGCGTTGAGTCGGCTCAGTCGCAGCCCGCAAGCCGACGGCGACAATCCCGATGACGGAGCCCCCGACGGCGACGACGGCCAGGATCCGCCTGTACCGTCCTGGGTTCCCGACGGCCGCCCGCGCCACGGATGGGAATGGCTGGCGGTCATTCGTGCCGATCCGGGCCGTGCCGGAGGCGTGGCGCTGGCGGCGATCGCCGTATTGGCGATCCTGATCACCGTTTTCACCCTGCTCCGTTCGAATCCCGCCCCGGTGGTGTCCGCCAAGCTGCCCCCGGTTCAGGCAGTGTCGGGAACGTCGACGGCGCCCGCCACCGCGGCGCTGGCGGCACAGCCAGTGGTGGTCAGCGTTGTGGGCCTGGTGAACCAGCCCGGCTTGGTGACCGTTGCGCCGCAGGCCAGGGTGGCCGATGCGGTACAGGCCGCCGGTGGTCCACTGACGGGTGCGGACACTCTGGGGCTGAACCTGGCCAGGCGGGTCGCTGACGGGGAGCAAATCGTGGTGGGCATCGCCACCCCGGCAGGCCGGTTACCCGCGCTGGGCAGTTCGGCCGGTCAGGGACCCGCCACCCCCGCCGCGGCGGCTCCCGCTTCCGCGGCGGCCACGGAAGGCGGTGGCACCGAAGCGGCCGCACCGCTCGATCTCAACAGCGCATCAGCCGAACAACTCGATGCGCTGCCCGGGGTGGGCCCGGTGACGGTGGCGGCGATCCTGGCCTGGCGTCAGGCCAACGGGCGCTTCGCCAGCGTCGACCAGCTCGCCGAGGTTGACGGGATCGGACCGGCGCGGCTGGAGAAGCTGCGTCCGTTGGTCCGGGTGTGACCGGCCCCGTCGACCTGCGGTTGGTACCGGCCGCGCTGACTGCGTGGGTGGTCACTGCGGCCGGCGTCGCCTGGGGGGTCGGTGGGCTGCTGAGCGCGCTGTGCCTGGTGCTGGCGCCCGCGTGGTGGCTGGTGGACCGCTGTCTCGGCGAGCGCGCTCCCCGAATGCGTTCCTCGGTGGTCGGTGTGGCCGCGGTGGCTGCGGTGGGTGCCGGCTTCGCTCTGGCGGCGGCGCTGCGCAGCGATGCGGCGCTGCAGCACCCGCTGACCCACCGAGTCGGCACCACCGTGGAGGTGACGGTCAGTGCGACAGAGACTCCCCGGCCCGTCGGCGGCGGTCGGCTGCTCTTCCGCGCCGACCTTGTCGATGCCGGTGAGGGCGAGTTCGGCGGCCGGGTGCTCGTCTTCGGACCGGCGCACGCATTCGCCGGGCTCGCCGCCGGCCAGCCGGCCCGATTCCGGGCTCGGGTCTCCCGCCCAGATCGCCAAGATCTGACCGTGGCGGTGCTGACCGCCACCAGTCGGCCCGCCTTCGGGCAGGCGTCAGCGGCCCAGCGTGCAGCAGCCGCGATCAGGACCCGGCTCGCCGGGACCGCGCGGGAGGCGCTGCCCGGCGAGCAGGCTGCGCTCCTGCCGGGCCTCGTCCTCGGCGACACCAGCGCGGTCTCCGCCGCCGTGGTGACGCAGTTCCGCACAGCGGGATTGACTCATCTGACCGCGGTTTCGGGCGCCAACGTCACCATCGTGTGCGGGGCTGTGCTGCTGAGTGCGACGTTGCTCGGCCCGCGGGCCGCAGCGGTACTGGCCGTAGCGGCGCTGCTGGCCTTCGTCGTGATCGTTCAGCCCAGCGCGAGCGTCCTACGGGCCGCGGTGATGGGGGCCATCGCGCTGGTCGCGGTGTTCTCGGCGCGGCCCCGTCAGGCCATTCCGGCGCTCTCGGCGGCGGTACTCATCGTGATGCTGACCGCACCGCAGATGGCGGTCGACATCGGGTTCGCACTGTCGGTGTCGGCCACCGCAGCCCTGGCTGTGCTGGCGCCGGTGTGGTCGGCCCGGCTGGTGCAGCGAGGATGGCCGAAGCCTCTGGCCGACGCGGTCAGCCTCGCCGGCGCAGCGCAACTGGTGACCGCGCCGCTGATCGCGGCGATCTCCGGTCAGTTCAGCCTGGTTTCCGTCGTTGCCAACATCTGCGTCGCGCCGGTGATTCCCCCGATCACCCTCGTAGGGACCGCCGCGGCGGTGCTGTCCCCGATCTGGCCGGCTGTCGGGGCCCTGCTGCTCCGTTTCACCGGACCCGAACTGTGGTGGTTGCTCAAGGTGGCCGGAACCGCGGCGTCGATACCCGGCGCCACGGTTCCTGTTCCTGCCGGCTGGGCCGGACTGCTGAGCGTCGGCGCGGCGACGGTGGTCTCAGGGTTGCTGTGGCGGCGGCGCTGGTTCCGGATGACGCTCGCCGGGACCGGGGTGTGTGCGTTGGCCTGGTCGCTGTCGGCCTTCGTCGGGGCCGCATGACACCATCGACGGGTGAGTGTGACGCGGCCGGGCCTGCACCTGGTTCTCGGCGAGGAGGACGTACTGGTCGAGCGTGCGGTCTCCGGGATCCTCCGGGCCGTCGTGGCCGCGGCCGGTACCGACGTTCCGGTGAACCGGCTGCGGGCTGGGGAGGTGTCCAGCAACGAACTTGCCGAACTGCTCAGCCCGTCGTTGTTCGCCGACGAGCGGGTGGTCGTCCTGGAGGCTGCCGCAGAGGCGGGCAAGGACGCCGTCACCCTGGTCGCTGAGGCCGCCGAGGATCTCCCTCCGGGTACGGTGCTCGTCGTCGTGCACTCCGGTGGTGGTAGGGCCAAGGCCCTGGCCACTCGGCTCAAGGAACTGGGCGCGCAGACCCATCCGTGCGCCAAGATCACGAAGGCCGCCGACCGCGCTGATTTTGTCCGCCGTGAGTTCCGCAGTCACAAGGCCACCGTTGATGAGGACACGGTGTCCCTGTTGCTCGACGCCGTAGGCTCAGATGCCCGCGAACTGGCCGCGGCCTGCTCGCAGCTGGTGGCCGACACCGGTGGGACCGTCGACGCCGCCGCGGTCCGGCGCTATCACACCGGAAGAGCCGAGGTCACCGGCTTCGATGTCGCCGACAAGGCGGTTCAGGGGGACGTGCCCGGATCGACGGAGGCCCTGCGTTGGGCGATGGCCCGGGGCGTACCGCATGTGCTGTTGGCCGATGCGTTGGCAGAGGCGGTGCACACCATCGCGCGGGTTGGTCCGCTCTCCGGTGATCCCTACCGTTTGGCCGGCGAACTCGGCATGCCTCCATGGCGGGTACAGAAGGCTCAGAAACAGTCCCGCCGCTGGTCACGGGATAAGGTGGGAACGGCCGTGCGGTTGGTGGCCACCCTTAACGCCGACGTCAAAGGCGCGGCAGCGGACGCCGACTACGTCGTGGAAAAGGCGGTGCGATCGGTCGCCGAGTTGGCGGCCGGTCGCTGAGTCAGAGCTTGTTCAGGGATTGAGCGAGCGCCGACTTCTTGTTGGCGGCCTGGTTCTTGTGGATGACACCCTTGCTGGCGGCCTTGTCCAGCTTGCGGCTGGTGGAGGCGAGCAGTTCGGTGGCCTTGTCCTTGTCGCCGTCGGCCGCCGCGGCGCGGAAGGCCCGGATGGCCGTGTGCAGGGAGGACTTGACCGACTTGTTACGCAGCCGGCGCCGCTCGTTGGTGAGGATGCGCTTTTTCTGCGACTTGATGTTGGCCACGCGTGTCGTTCCTTCTCACATGTCAAGGCTGGTTTTCGGCCGGGGCAGCTGCCCTCGCGGCACTCGTCGAGGGTACCAGCACGGCGGCCCGGGCCCAAAGTGGAGCTCCTATAGCCTGCGGAAACGCTCTTCCTGCGGCAGCATGTGTTCCGTGACTTCCATCAGCACGCGTAGTAGCGCGCGGACGGCGGCGGGCAAGTCGAGCCGCGTTTCCGCGCACCCCACGGCCCGACTCGACGACGACCCCGGGATCTTCGACGGATACCGCGAGCTGGGCCCCTATGCCGCGGCCTACGACGAGATGTTCGACCGCCAGACCCGGGTTCGGGCGCCGTATCGGGGAATCTACGCCGAATTGGCCCCCACCGGCGCTGAGGAACTCGCCGGCCGGGCCGATGCACTCGGCCGCGCGTTCGTCGACCAGGGCATCACCTTCGCCCTGTCCGGACAGGAGGAGCGGCCTTTCCCGCTGGATGTGGTACCCCGGGTGATCTCCGCTGCGGAGTGGGCCAAACTCGAAAGCGGCCTGACCCAGCGGGCGCTCGCTCTGGAGCGCTTCCTCGATGACATCTACGGGGACCAGGAGATCCTTCGCGACGGGGTGCTGCCCCGCCGCCTGGTCACCTCATGTGAGCACTTCCATCGGGAGGCTGCCGGGATCAGCCCGCCCAACGGCGTACGCATCCACGTCGCCGGTATCGACATCGTGCGCGACGCCCAGGGCACTTTCCGGGTGCTGGAGGACAACCTGCGCTCCCCGTCCGGGGTCTCCTACGTGATGGAGAACCGGCGGGTGATGACGCGGGTGTTTCCCGACCTGTTCGGAACCCACCGGGTCCGGCCGGTGGATGACTATCCCTCCCATCTGTTGCGGGCGTTGCGCAGCGCGGCGGCCACCAACGAATCCGACCCCACCGTCGTGGTCCTCACCCCGGGACCGTTCAACTCGGCGTACTTCGAGCACTCGTTGTTGGCACGCCAGATGGGGGTGGAACTGGTTGAGGGACCCGACCTCTTCTGCCGCGACAACATCGTCTACATGCGCAGCACCGAAGGTGAGCGCCAAGTCGACGTGATCTACCGGCGTATCGACGACGAATTCCTCGATCCGATGCACTTCCGTCCCGACTCGGTGCTCGGGATTGCCGGCGTCATCAATGCCGCCCGGGCCGGCAACGTGGTGATCTCCAGCGCGGTCGGCAACGGCGTCG
>JAGQTS010000459.1 GCA_020438895.1 Mycobacterium sp. | reverse complement strand
GCGAGCCGCGCATACGCCGCGTCAACCGTTGCAGAACTGACAAAACTGCCGACGATACTGCCGGCCGAGGTGCCGATCGTCAGGTCGACGTTTTCCAGGTCGACGCCCTGACGCTTGGCTTGCATGCAATAGGCAAGCGTCCAGAACGTGAACCACTCGCCGCCGCCCCCGAAGGCAATGGCTCGCTTCTTTCCGGTGCCCAACGGCGACGTCGCCGGTATCGGGAAGACCGCTGGACCCGCCGAGGGAGCGGGCGCAGGCAGCGGCACGCCGGTGGCGGTCAGATCTACCGACTGTTGGACCCTCGAGACGGGTTGATGCGGTATGGAGCTGAGCGCGCAGGCACCGACGACTCCGCCAGCTCCGACATGAAACAGGGCACGCCGACTCAGATCAAGCATCGCGAGATCATTTCATTTCACGATCGCGGGCAGCACCGAGGCCGCGGTGAGGCCCGGCTGACAAGATGTAGCCGGTGGAAATTCAACGTCAGGACGTCGAACCGTGACCATCAGTGTGTTCGAACTCTTCCGTGTCGGTATAGGCCCGTCGAGTTCGCACACCGTCGGCCCGATGCGTGCCGCGGCGGAGTTCGTCGCCGACCTCGAGGCGAGAAGGCAGCTCAGCCACGTCCGCGCCGTCGCCGTCGACCTCTACGGATCGCTGGCTGCCACCGCCCGCGGGCACGGCACGCTGTCCGCGGTGCTGCTCGGCCTGGAGGGATGCCGTCCAGAGACAATCGGGCCCCAGGAGATCGAGTCGCGGCAGGGGCGAATGCGCGACAGCGGTGAAATCCTGCTCGGCGACCGCATTCCGATTGCCTTCTCCGAGAACGAGATCGCGTTGCATCCGGAGACGGTTTTGGATTTCCACCCCAACGGGATGACCCTCACCGCCGTAGGTGCCGACCAGAGCGCGCTCCACCGCGAGACCTACTTCTCGGTGGGCGGCGGATTCGTCGTCACCGAGCACGGGGAGGCGGCGTTTCAGTCCACCGCGGCCGCGGCCCGGGCGACGTCATTCGGCTCGGCGGCCGAACTGCTCGATCTCGCCGTGGACATGGACGGATCGATCGGTGACGTGATGCTGGCCCACGAGTGCGGTTACCGCAGTGCCGAAGCAGTCCGTGCCGGGCTGTTGGAGCTGCGCGACGTGATGGTGGAGTGCGGACAACGGGGCATGACCCGCGCGGGTCTGCTGCCCGGCTCGCTGCTGGTTCGGCGGCGTGCCGCAGATTGGTACCAGCGGCTGCAAACGGAGGACCCACATCGTGATCCGCGCTTCGCCGAGGACTGGGTGAACCTCGTAGCCCTGGCTGTGAGCGAGGAGAATGCCTCCGGCGGGCGCATCGTGACCGCGCCGACGAACGGTGCCGCCGGAATCATTCCGGCGGTGTTGCATTATGCCGTGCACTACACCGATGCGGGCGCAACCGATCCCGACGACGTCGCCGTCCGGTTTCTGCTCACCGCCGGTGCCATCGGGTCGATCTACAAAGAACGAGCCTCGATCTCCGGAGCCGAGGTCGGCTGTCAGGGCGAAGTCGGATCGGCGTCCTCCATGGCGGCCGGCGGCCTCGCCGAAATCCTCGGTGGAACGCCGCGACACGTCGAGAACGCCGCGGAGATCGCGATGGAGCACAGCCTGGGCCTGACGTGCGATCCGATCGCGGGGCTGGTTCAAATCCCGTGCATCGAACGCAACGCCATCTCGGCTGGCAAGGCCATCAACGCCGCCCGTATGGCGCTTCGAGGCGACGGTACCCACCGGGTCAGCCTCGACGAGGTCATCGCCACCATGCGTGCGACCGGCCGCGACATGAGCTCGAAGTACAAGGAGACCGCGACGGGCGGGCTAGCCGTGAATGTTTCGGTGAATTACGTCGACTGCTGATCTCGGCGTACTTCTCGGCTCTCAGGACCTCCGTCTACGTCTAGAGGGTGGCACCCGATCCGCCGAGGACCGGCTGGCACTGCGAAGCTCTGCTAACGTCCACACCGGGCGCCGTGGCCATGCTGCTCCAGCTCGCTCCCGCGTCCGCTCTGGTCGGGTCTTGTCGGTGGAGGAAACGATGCCGGAAGCGAGGTCACCTGAACCTGGAGCGTCGGGGGGCGCACAATTCTGGCCGCAGCGGGCGCCGTGGCGCGGCCTCGCCTGGTTCGCCGCCATCTTCGTGGGGTACGCCGGTGCTCTCTACCTGTCCATACTGCTGGCGCCGACCGGTGTCGCGCTGCTGTGGTTGCCCAACGTCGTCCTGGTAGCTGCGCTGTTGACGTTCCGGCCACGCGACTGGCCGTTTGTCTACATTGCTGGACTGCTTGGCCAGATGGCAGGCGGCCTAGCCTTCCAGGGGGTTGCGCCCGCCAATGGCCTCTCCATCGGTGCGGTCAACGCGATCGAGGCCACATTGGTGGTGGTGTGCGCTGCTCTGATCGCCGGGGGGCGCAGTAACGTCGGGTTGCTGTCGATACGCGGCGCATCCGCGGTGGTGGTGGCCTCGATCTCCATTCCCGCGGTGACGGGTGTTTTCGGCGCGATCCGCCTGGCCCAGATATTCGATATCGACTTCGGTGAAACCTGGCTGGGCTGGTGGTTCGGCGACAGCCTGGGTCTGCTGGTGGGTCTCTCCGCGGTCGCGATGAGTCGCGACTTCATCCGTTCCGTTGCCCGCCGTCGCTTGGGCAGAGTCATCATGTCCGGCCTCGGAGCGGCGGTGATTCTCATCGTGTTGTCCGTCGTCATGGCAACCGCTGGGAACACCTGGGCCGCACAACAGATCGCAATCGCCGCTGCGGTGATCCTCGCCCTGGTCCTGGGAGGAGTCGGGGCGGCGCTGGCCGCCGCGGGGCTGGTGGCTGTGACGCTCATCGGTGTGACGCACCAGGCCGAGGGCCTCGATCTCTTGGTGCGGGATCAGACCTTGCTCTTCGTCGTCGTGGCGGCCATCTACGCCATTGCCGCGGCAACAGAGGCCGCCGACCGGGCGTTGGCTCAGCTTGTGAGAACCGGAAACGGTCTGCAGTCGGCGAATCGAAGGCTCGCCTCACTACTGGAAGCAACGCCCGACGCGTTGATCATCGTGGGGACCGACGGACATATCGTGTTCGCCAACGCCGAAGCCGATCGGATGTTCGGCTACCCGAGAGAGGACCTCATCGGCATGGAGGTCGAGGCACTTCTTCCGCCGCGGCTTCGGGGCAGGCATGTGCGTCACCGCCTCGGCTTCTTCGCCGCCCCAGCGGTGCGGCGAATGGGTCTGGCCTATCCACTATGGGCATTACGGCATGACGGCACCGAGTTCCCGGTGAGCATCAGTCTGAGTCCGGAGCGGACCGGGGAGAGCGTGCAGGTGCTGGCGACGATTCGAGATGTCACCGAGCGCCAGATGCACATCCGGCAGTTGCAAGTGCAGCGCGACGAGCTGCTCGACGCCGAGCAGCTACTGCTGTACGAACGGGATCGTTTTGCCTCCCTGGTGGACGAGACCCCTGCGGCGATATCGGTGCGGGACCTTCATCACCGTTACGTCCTGGTGAATCAGGCGTTCTGCCGGATGTTCGGCCACCGGTCCCCATCGGATGTCATCGGCCGATGCGAGAGCGAGATTCTGCCAGCCGATGTACTCGTCCGTTCCCGAGCAGCGGTCGGTCGACTCCTCGATGGCGAGAAACACGTGGAGGAAGAGGTGATCGGATCGGGTGCAGAATCCATTTCTGTTATCACCCAACGTTTTCCGTTGCACGACACCGAGGGATCGGTCGCTGAATTGGTGACCATCAGAACCGACATCACGCACCGGAAGTCGGCCGAGGAGGCGGCAGCCCGGCGCGCGATGTGGCACGAGCGCATCGAGACAGCGATCGACCAGGGCAGGTTGGTGGCGTACTCCCAACCCATCGTCGATATCGGATCCAAACGGGCGATTGCCGAGGAACTGCTGGTGCGGTTGCGCCCTGTCGAAGGTGCAGACGTCCTGCCGCCCAGTGAATTCCTTCCGCAATGTGAGCGGTACGCACTGATGCCGACGATCGATCGCTTCATGGTGGGGCGCGCGATCGACTTGGCAAGATCGGGCAGGCAGGTGGCGGTCAACATCAGCGGCCAGACCATCGCCGACAGCATGGCCATGGAGGGAATCCTGGAGGTGCTATCCAGCGCGGGGAGGGCGGTGACCGACAAGATCATCTTCGAGATCACCGAGACCACGGCGGTCGCGTCACCGGCGATGTCGGCGGCGTTTTCGGCAAGCATGCGGGAACGGGGTTGCCGAGTTGCCCTTGACGATTTCGGCACTGGCTACGGCACGTTCACCGAATTGAGACATCTCGCTCTTTACGCGCTGAAGGTCGACCGCAGCTTCGTCCGAAACCTGCTCGAGAACGTCGATGACGAGCGCGTCGTCAGCACCATCATCTTCGTCGCCAAAACCTACGGACTGACCACGATCGCTGAGGGCGTCGAGTCACAAGAGGTACTCGACAGGCTTGCTGAGCTTGGTGTGGACCGCGCGCAGGGGTATCTCT
>JAGQTS010000078.1 GCA_020438895.1 Mycobacterium sp. | reverse complement strand
GATGATGCACGACGTCGACATCATGAGTATCGACGGGTCCGACGCCGCCTACCAGAAGACGGTTCGACCTGAGGGTCCGGTCCACATCGCCGAGGACACCGCACGCCAACCGGGTACACCGTCGTTCGACGATCTGCAGGTCGGGGACGAACTAGCCGTGCATCACACCCGCCTCTCCCGCGGAGACCTGGTCAACTATGCCGGCGTGGCCGGGGACGCCAACCCGATCCACTGGGACGAGAGCATCGCCAAGCTCGCCGGGCTGCCCGATGTGATCGCCCACGGGATGCTCACGATGGGGCTGGGCGCCGGATTCGTCTCAACGTGGTCCGGAGATCCGGGCGCGGTGACCCGCTATGCGGTGCGCTTGTCCGCGCCGGCGATCGTGTCGGCGGCCGAGGGCGCCGACATCGAGTTCAGCGGCAAGGTCAAATCGCTTGACCCGGAGACTCGCACCGGTGTCGTGCTGGTGTCCGCGAAATCCGACGGCCGCAAGATTTTTGGCCTGGCGACCCTGGATATCCGCTTCCGGTGATCGGGCCGCCCGGCTTCAGCCGCGCGGCCACACGATGACCGGCACCTCGAGGGCGCGCACGATCTTGGTCGCCGACTGCCCGAGGAACAACCGTTTCGGCTGGGCCAGTCGGCTCGAACCGATCAGGACCACCTCACTATCGGCGAAGTCCAACCCACCGATCGCATCATCGAACGACTCCCCTTGGCCCACAACGCTTGTCACGGTGGCGTCGGGGGATAGCATCTCGATCGCCCGGTCCGCCAGGGCTCCGGCGTGTTCCTCCGCGACGCGGGCCCACTGCTGGCTCCAGTCCTCGCGCCCACTCTCGCCCACGGCGATCAGCGACATCAGCCGAAGCGGAACCTTCCACGCCGCGGCCAATGTGATCGCCCCGTCGAGCAGAGCCTCGTAACCCGGTGACGTACCGATCGCACAGGTGATGCGGGTGACACCCGGCTGGCACTCGTAGTACGACGGCGCCAAGGCCACCGGTACCGCCGACGCGTGCAGCAGGGAGTCGGCCAGACTCCCCAGTCCGAATCGGCGACTGCGAACGCGATGATGCGTCCCGACGACGATCAGGTCCGCATCACCCCGATCGGGGTCGGTCGCCGCGTCGAGCAACCCCTCGGTGATCGAATCCGCCCGGCGGACAAGCCCTTCGGCGTGCACATCGTCGGGAACATGTTCGAGTCCGTCCGCCAGCCACTCCTGGCCCTGCGCCTCGAGTTCGGCGTTGAAGGCCTCATCGGGCGAGTACCGCTGGAAGGTGGGGGCCGCACTGGGCAATACCGTCACCAGATCGAGCGTGGCCCCCGACGATCGGGCGATGGTCGCCGCGAGGTTGAGACCATCCAAACCACGCTGGCGGGGCCCGTAGCCGACGACATACCTCATGGATCGTGACGCTAACACGGCTCATCGACCCTGGTGGGCCACTGCGGTGAGGTTCTTCCGCTGGACAGGCCGACAATCTGGCCCGGCATGTGATAAGCCACGGGGAACAGATTGAGAGGGTTTGACGATGGCGAGCACACCATGACTCAGGTTTCCTCCGGGTCGGCAGGGAAGACGCAGCTGGCTCGCACTCTCGGGATGTGGGCGATCGTCGGACTCGGCCTCGGCTACATGACCCCGACCGTGGTGTTCGACACCTTCGGCATCGTGTCGACGGAGACCGGCAACGTGGTGCCGACCGCCTACGTCATGGCCTTGGTGGTGATGGTCTTCACCGCGATCAGCTATGGACGAATGACACGGGTCTTCCCCTCTGCCGGTTCGGCGTACACCTACACCTCCGAGACCATGAGCCCCAACCTCGGGTTCCTGATCGGCTGGGCCGCGCTGCTCGACTACCTGTTGCTGCCTCTTGTCAATGCGTTGATCATCCGCAGTTACCTGTACTCGTTCTTTCCCGAAGCGCCGCAATGGCTCTGGGTCGTGGTCTACGTCGCCGCCATCACCGCGATGTGTCTGTTCAGCATGACCAACACCTCGCGGGTGAACATGTTGCTGGTGGTGTTCGAGGTGGTGCTGATCGGGGTCTTCCTGATCCTGGCCACCAAGTCCCTGATCGACGGGATGGGTAACGGGACGATCTTCTCCACCCAGCCGTTCTGGCACGCAGACACACATCTGCATCTGGTGATCACCGGCGCCACCATCGTCGCGTTCTCGTTCATCGGCTTTGACGCGATCACCATGTACACCGAGGAGGCAAAGGATGCCTCCACCGTGCCGAAGGCCATCGTGCTGGCCCTGATGATCGGTGGCGGCATTTTCTTCCTCTGCGCGTGGTTCAGCCAGTCGCTGTTCCCGGATGTCTCCAATTTCACCCAGGAATCCCTGGAGAACAGCGCCTTGCCGGAGATCGCGTTCCTGGTGGGCGGACATCTGTTCAAAATCGCGCTCACCGCCGCGGCGTTCGCGGCCACGGTGGCGTCCAGCCTGGCCTCGCACGCATCGGTGTCCCGACTTCTCTATGTCATGGGCCGCAACGGCCGCGGGCCGATCGGACGATTCTTCGGGTATCTGCATCCGAGCTTCCAGACCCCGGCGTACGCCATCATCTTCGTGGGACTGGTGTCACTCCTGGCGATCTCGTTCAACCTCGATTTCGTGGCCCAGTTGATCAACTTCGGGGCACTGATCGCATTCACCTTCGTGAACCTGACGGTGATCGTGTACTTCGCCTACCGCCGCAAGCAGGTGAACGGGGCCGGACAAATTCTCCGCAACATCGTCCTCCCCGGTATCGGGGTGGCTCTCACCGTCATTCTGTGGCTGTACCTGTCGGCGGAGTCGACCCGCTACGGGGTCATCTGGTTTGCCATCGGCATCGCCGTGCTGCTCTGGATCACCCGATTCTTCCGCAAACCACTGACGATCAATATGGGGGAGGCGCCGTAGTGACCGTGCGGCAGCGGGCCCGGCGGGCACCATGAGAGCCCGCGAAGAACGGAGGAAGGGATGTCCAACCATTTCACCGGACTGAGCCTCGGTCCGCCGATGGGTGACCAACGCCTCGACCTGTGCGACCTCTATGCGTTCGCCTCACCCGCGGACCCGGATCGTACGGTGCTGATCCTCAACGCCAATCCCCATGCCGACGCCCTGCACCCGGACGCGATCTACCGGCTTGCCATCGACAATGACGGCGATCTTCGCAACGACATCGCGTTCAGCTTCGTATTCTCCGAACCGGCGGAAGATCAGCAAACGGCGAACGTCTACCTGGCCTTCGGCGCAGACGCCGATTCCCCGGAGTTGGTGGGCGAGCGCATCCTGGCCTCGGTCCCGGTGTCCTTCGGCGCCGCACCGGCAATCTCCCACTCCGGGGAGATCGCCTTCTTCGCCGGAGCGCGCAGCGACGCGTTCTTCTTCGACTTCGACGGGATCACCAACCTCTTCGACATCACCGGTGGCCGTAATTTCACCGCACCGCACTCCCGCACACCGGGCACGGCCGACGAATCCCCCTGGACGGGTGTCGATTCCAATCTGGAGGCCAACGTGTTCTCCATCGCGGTGGAGTTGCCCACCGCGCTCCTCGGGGCGAATCCCTACCTGCGGATCTGGGGCCGATGCAGCCTTCGAAAGGGCGGCGAACTGATCCACGTCGACCGTGCCGGTCATCCCTCGGTCAGCAGCTTCTTCAACACCGACGAGACCAAGGAGGCCTACAACGCCGGTGAACCCGTCGACGACCGCAGGCGGTGGATCGAGCAATTCATCCACCTGATGGGGCACACCGGCGGCTATACACGGGAGGAGGCGATAGCGGCCATCGACGTCGAGGGCACCCTGCCCGACATGTTGACCTACGACCCGTCGCTACCCGCCGGGTACCCCAACGGCCGGGTGTTCACCGACGACGTCATCGACTACCGGTTGGCGTTTCTCACCAAAGGTGACTGCCCACCTTCCGGGCTCTCGCCCCACACCGACACCATTGACTGGTTCCCCTATCTGGGGCCCCCGCACGGCCGACCGTAGCCCAGCCCTCGCGATTGGCTGCTCGGACTTCCGGGGCAATACCATCGACCTCAATGGATCAGGATCTGGACACCCGCCACCCGCCGACCGGGGTAGCCGCTCAACGACTGTCGGAGCAGGCAGGCCGCCGGAGGACCTTCGCCGTGATCAGCCACCCGGACGCCGGTAAGTCAACCCTCACCGAAGCGCTGGCATTGCACGCCCGGGCAATCAACGAGGCCGGTGCCATCCACGGCAAAGCCGGCCGTCGCGCCACCGTATCGGACTGGATGGAGATGGAGCAGGCCCGAGGTATCTCGATCACCTCCACCGCCCTGCAGTTCCCCTACACCTCCCCCGACGGGCAGGACTGCGTCATCAACCTGCTCGACACGCCCGGCCACGCCGACTTCTCCGAGGACACCTACCGGGTGCTCAGCGCCGTCGACTGCGCAGTCATGCTGATCGACGCCGCCAAGGGCCTGGAACCGCAGACCCTCAAGCTGTTTCAAGTGTGCCGCCACCGCGGCATCCCGATACTGACCGTGATCAACAAATGGGATCGGCCCGGCCGGCATGCACTCGAACTTCTCGACGAGATCCAGCAACGCATCGGGCTGCGCCCCACACCACTGACCTGGCCGGTCGGCATCGCCGGGGACTTCAAGGGAGTGCTGGACCGCCGGACCGGCACCTTCATCCGGTTCACCCGCACGGCCGGCGGCGCCACCGCCGCCCCCGAAGAGCACATTTCACCTGACCGCGCCGAAGACGCCGCCGGGACCGACTGGGTGAACGCCGCCGAGGAGTGCGAACTGCTCTCCGCCGACGGGAGTGACCATGACCAGGACACGTTTCTGGCCGGCGAGACGACGCCGGTCCTGTTCACCTCGGCGGCACTGAATTTCGGCGTGAACCAACTACTGGACACCCTGGTGCGGATCGCACCCGCCCCGAGCGGGCAACGGGACGTCGACGGGGTCCTTCGGCAGGTCGACTCACCGTTCAGTGCGTTCGTTTTCAAGGTTCAGGCCGGCATGGACTCCGCGCACCGCGACCGGATCGCCTACGCGCGGGTCTGCTCGGGCACATTCGAGCGCGGCGACGTCCTCACCCACGCCGCCACCGGCAAGCCATTCGTCACCAAATACGCCCAATCGGTCTTCGGGCAGCAACGCTCCACCCTGGACAGTGCCTGGCCGGGCGATGTGATCGGTCTGGCGAACGCCGCAGCGTTGCGCCCGGGCGATACCCTCTATCGCGATGTCCCCGTTCAGTTTCCGCCGATCCCGAGTTTCTCCCCTGAGCATTTCGCGGTGGTGCGAGGCACCGACCCGAGCAAACACAAGCAATTCCGCAAGGGCATCGAGCAACTCGATCAGGAGGGCGTCGTTCAGGTGCTGCGCTCGGACCGGCGCGGCGATCAGGCGCCGGTGTTCGCCGCCGTGGGACCCATGCAGTTCGAGGTAGCCAGCCACCGGATGGCGGGCGAATTCAGTTCGCCGATCGCGCTGGAGCCGCTGCCTTACACCGTTGCCCGGGCCATCCACCCCGAGGATGCCGAGGTGGCCGGCACGCAGGTGTCGATGGAGGTACTGACCCGCTCCGACGGCGTCATGCTCGCCCTGTTCACCACCAAATGGCGGCTGCAGGGCTTCCAGGAGGACAACCCCGACGTCCGCCTGAGCTCGCTGGTGGCCGCCGGGGACAACTAGACCCTCACCAGGCGCTACGCCTCGACCACCCGGCCGCCCTCAACGGTCCAGAACCGGTCCACTCGGACGTTCTGCAGCATCCGGCGGTCGTGGGTGACCAGCAAGAGCGCCCCCTGGTAGGACTCCAGCGCCTGCTCGAGTTGTTCGATCGCGGGCAGGTCGAGGTGATTCGTCGGTTCGTCCAGAACCAGCACATTGGTGCCGCGGGCCTGCAGCAGCGCCAGGCCTGCCCGGGTCCGTTCACCGGGCGATAACTCATCGAGGGCACGTTCGACGTGATCGGATCGCAACCCGAACTTCGCCAGCAGCGTTCGCACCTCGGCCGTCGGCCAGGACGGCACCGCATGTTCGAACCGGTCGATGAGCCGACCCGGACCCGAGAATTCGGCGCGGGCCTGGTCGATCTCACCGATCGCCACATTCGCACCCAGGCTGGCCCGGCCCTCGTCGGGCTGCCGCCGACCGAGCAGCAGCCGCAACAGGGTTGACTTTCCCGCGCCGTTGGGACCGGTGATGCCGATCCGCTCGCCGGCATCGATCTGAAGCGACACCGGGCCCAGGACGAACTCGCCCTGTCGGACCACGGCCTTGTCCAGTGTCGCGACCACCGAACTGGACCGCGGGGCGGCCGCGATGGTGAACTGCAGCGTCCACTCCTTACGGGGTTCGGCTACCTCCTCCATACGGGCGATCCGGCTTTCCATCTGGCGGACCTTCTGCGCCTGCTTCTCGCTGGACTCCGCGGCCGCCCGGCGCCGAATCTTGTCGTTGTCCGGCGCTTTCCGCAGCGCATTGCGCACACCCTGGCTTGACCATTCCCGAGCCGTGCGGGCGCGGGCGATGAGATCGGCCTTCTTGCCCGCGAACTCCTCGTATTCCTCGCGCCGGTGCCGCCGGGCCACCTCGCGTTCCTCGAGGTAGCTCTCGTAGCCCCCACCGAAGACGGTCGTGGTGTTCTGAGCCAGATCCAGTTCGACCACGCGGGTCACACTGCGGGCCAGGAACTCCCGATCGTGGCTGACCAGCACGACGCCCCCGCGGCCGCCGCGCAGATCCCCGACGAACTCCTCCAGCCGGCCCAACCCGTCGAGATCGAGATCGTTGGTCGGCTCGTCGAGCAAGACGATGTCGAAGCGGGACAGCATCAGCGCCGCCAGCCCGACCCGGGCCGCCTGGCCGCCCGACAGCCCGGTCATCAGCGTTGAATCCGGTTGTACCTCGCCACCGCCCAAACCCAGGTCAGCCAGTACAGCGGGGATGCGTTCCTCGAGATCGGCCGCCCCGGTCACCAGCCAGTGCTCCAGTGCGGTCGCGTAGGCCGCGGCCGGGTCTGCCTGGGGGGAGGCACCAGCGCCCGCGCGGTCGCTGTCGGCGAGGGCGAACGCGGCGGCCTCCATGACACGGGTCGCCGCCGTACAGCCCGTCCGGCGCGCGATATAGCCGGTGACGGTCTCCTCGGGGATCCGTTGACGCTCTTGCGGTAGATATCCGACGAAAGCATCCGCCGGTGAGAGGCTCACGGTGCCGTCGAGCGGGTCGAGATCGCCGGCAAGAGTCCTCAACAGGGTGCTCTTCCCGGCGCCGTTGGCCCCGACGACTCCGATGACATCACCGGGCGCAACGGTCAGATCCAGACCCTCGAACAGGGTGCGGTGGGCGAAACCACCGGCCAGATTCCGGGCGACGAGAGTGGCGGTCACGGGTCCATTGAAGTCGAAGGCACCCCTGATTTCTCCAGGACGATCAGGACGTCGGCAGCGGCACCGGCGTCGGAACCAGCTTCTGATTCGTCGCGGGCGGCTGCCCCCACGTCGGATCGACAGCGCCGTCCCAGTAGACCCCGGCGTGGAACGGGATCGTGCCGTAGTAGTCGCTGTCCCAGGGCCCTCCGGTGGCGACCTGCCCGGTGTAGGACGACATCAACGCGTAGGGCAGATCGGCCGTGTAGAAGGCCAGCGTGTCCGGCGTGACGGTGCCGGTGGATCCCGGGTTGTACTGCTGGCCGATGAATCCGTCGATCAGCCCGTTGGCGAAGGCCAGCGACAGGAAGTTCCATTCTCCGCCCGAGCCGGCGTTGGGGTTGGGCGGGAGACCAGCCAGACCCAGCGATGCCAGGTAGGGGGTTGTTCCGTCGCCGTTGATGATGTGCTCGGCGCTGTAGGCGCCCTCGGTGGGACTTCCGAGGGTCTTGAAGATACTGCTCGACGGCACCGGCAGGATCGTCATCGAGTCGCCGAGAATCTGCTTGCCGGCCCACATCACCGCCAGCACCCCCGCGTAGGCCCCGTCGGTGGAGGTGTGACCGGGCGAGAATTCGAAGTCCTGGGCCCAGATTACGTAACCGCCCGCGGGCGTCGCGGTGCCCTCCGAGGGACTGGGGAATTCCTGGCCGGGGCCCAGGCCTGGGTACACCTGAACCCGCGACAGGATGGTGGTCGCCAGCGGGATCTTGTCGGCCTCGGCGATGGGGGTTGCCGAGCTGAACAAGTCGGAGATCAACGGCCACAGGCTGTAGCCGTCGGTCCCGTCGTTGTTGATCAGCGCCACCGATTCCCCGACGATGCGGCCCGAGCCGGTCAGAGCTTCGCGCTCGGCGGCGGAGAACTCACCGATGACGCCGTAGCCGGCCGGCGTGTGGGTCGTTTGTGAGGTGTCGTCGAGAAAGTAGACCAATGAGTCGTCGAGCCCGTCGGCCCCGTTGCGCGGGATCACGAACAGCAGTCGGCCCTCGCCGCCGGGGCCGGGCACACCGCCGGTGCCGGTGGCCCCGCCGTCGCCACCGACGCCGAACACCCAACTGCCGTTTCCGCCGTCACCGCCGGGGGCCAGTGGGCCTCCGGTGCCGCCCCGGCCACCGCGGCCCCACAACGACAGCAGGCCGGCATCACCGCCGGGCCCGCCGGCGCCACCGGGGCCTCCGGTGGTGATCGGCGCACCACCTGCGCCTCCATTGCCGCCATGCCCCAGAACAAGTCCACCGGTTCCGCCGGCTCCACCCGCACCGCCGGGCAGCCCATCCCCGCCGTCTCCGCCGTTGCCGACCCAGCCGGCCGATCCTCCGGCACCGCCGTTAAAGCCGTTGCCGCCGCTGCCGGCCAGCAGACCGCCGTTGCCGCCGGCGCACGCCGACGCCGCCGGGCAGGTGTCGGCGTCGTAGCTGAAGCCGTTTCCGGCCAGCAGGCCCCCGTTGGGACTGTCCGCGGTTCCGTTACCGAACAGACGCGGGTTGATCGCCCGCGCGGTTGGCCCCGCCGCGGTCACGGCCGCCGGAGGCGGGCCAGAACTGACGCCGCCCTGACGTCCGCCCGACAGTTGCGCAACGGGGTTCGCACGGGGCCGGAGCGGCCTCGCGCCCACCGACGATCGCTGTGACGCGTTCGCGACCGAGGATGGCTGTGGCGTGTTCGCCGCCGACGACGGCTGTGGCGCGCTCGCCACCGACGCGCGAGACGAGTCCGGCGTGCCGGCGGTGTCGGCGGTGGCCACCGCCGTCGACAGGAACGCGGCCGCCCCACTCAACGCCGCTGCGCACGCCGCTCGGCGAAGGAGGCTTGTCAGCCCTCCGCTGCGATGGGCGCCCATTCCGGTAAGTATGCCCACCTCGCGGGGTTCGCAACCCGGGTTTGCAGGCACGTCGTCCAATACACTCGGGCTGTGGGACACAACACCGCCCCGGAGTCCACCGCTCAGCGGGTGGGACGGATTCTGCTGGGCTCGTTCATGACGTTCGCCGGTGTTTCGCATCTGACGTTCGCCCGCAACGAGTTTCAGGCACAGGTGCCGCCGTGGGTCCCGGTGTCCCCCGATGTCACGGTGCTCGCCTCCGGCGCCGTCGAGATCACCCTGGGTGGCTCACTCATCCTGCTGAGGAATCGGCGCGCCGTGGTCGGTCTGCTGCTCGCCGGATTCTTCGTCGCGATCTTTCCCGGAAACATCGCCCAGTGGGTGCACCATCGAGACGCCTTCGGACTCAACAGCGACCGGGCGCGGTTCATCCGGTTGCTCTTCCAGCCGGTCCTGGTGGCGTGGGCGTTGTGGTCGACGGGGGCGTGGCGGGTGTTGAGCGGACTGTTCAGAGGACGAACAGCGACGCCTCCGGATCTGTGACTCCAGTGAACATGCCGAGCACCGACGTGTAGCCCGGCACCTGCGGATCCCGGTCGAAGTACAGCGCACCCGTCGAGGTCTCGTAGACGAACTGGCTGTTGGTGTTGCCCAGACCCCAGCCGAGGAACCAGGCCCGGTCAACGAAGTCGATGGCCGTACTGGTGGCCCGAAGCGGGAATCGGTCGATCACCGCGATGTCGCCGCCGAGTCCCTTGAGGTCGATCAACGGTGCGACGCGTGCGTTGGCGAACCCGGCGTCGCTGATGAACGTGTCGGTACCGACAGAACCCGACAGCACCGGCCTGTTCTTGCGCACTTCCCGCCAGGGCCCGGTCTGAATGGCGGAACTGGTGTAGGTCCAGCTGCCCCCGGGTATCGCGCTGTCGCTGAGTCCGTCGGAGGAAGGATTGACGTAGATGTCCATCACAACCGTGGTCGGAATGAGGCTGAACTGCCCGGCCGCCTCATCCGTGGGGTAGGTGAAGAATCCGAACACGCCACCTGCGTCTTGGGTCGTGAAGCCGTCAAGGATCGCGGCGGTGCGCAGTGCGATCGGGTAAGGCGTCGAACCCGGGGCGGTGGCCTCGTTCTTCCAGAAGTTGAAGTTGGTTTCCGCCGTCGTGCTCTGCGGTGCGGGAGGCACCGGCGGATCGGTGAGTTCGGTGCCGTTGTAGGCGTACGGATACACCGTCTGACTGGCGGTGTCCACATAGGAGCCGTACTGGACGAAGTTCGAGTAGGACGCCGGGACCCAGCCGTAGACGTCCATGTTGATGTTGTCGGGCAACTCATGGGACTGCTGCGCCCATACCTTGTCCGGGCCGATGATCCGCTTCACGGTATCCGGGGGTTGCGGACCAAACGGAGTGGCGCCACTCCAGACCAAGTCCCCATAGGGGGCACCGTGCGCATTCAATTGAGTCACCACGGTGTCAAAGTCGTTGAAGCCATACAGCTTCCCATCGACGGCGCCGCTCCAACCGGAGCCGTCGATGTTGGTGAACTTCGTCTGGATGGGCAGCGACCACTCGTCGATATAGGAGACGTCGATCGTGTACATGTAGCCGCCGCTTCCGTTGGGAACGAGGCTGTATTCCAGGAAGCTGTAATTCTGGAAGGTGTCCCCGGGGGGAGCCGCAGTCGGATTGAACGCATCGAGCCCGCCTGGCGAGGTGACCGGAAGGGTGAAGGGCGACCCCTCCACGATGTAGATGCGATTCCCGGGCGACTTGGGCGGGGCGTTGTACACCGCCAGCGTGATCGGAGCGGAGGATCCCGCCGTGATCTCCACCGGCCCGACCCAATCGGGCGGCAGCGGCGGGGCCGGGGCGGGGGGTTCCGGTAACCACGGCGTGGCCGGGATGCTGTAGTTCGCCGTGGTCGTCAAGTTGTAGACCCAGATCGACTCGGTCTTCGCGTTGTTGTGGATCGTGATCGACGGCGGATTGGCGATCGGGGTGATGGTCACCTCGTCAGAAGCGGCTTCTGCGGCCGCCGCCGGTGTCGATGCCTGCTCGGCGATCGCGACGTCGGCCGCCGGGTCAGCGACCGATGCGGACGTCGCCGGCACGGAAGCGACCGGCGCGGAAACCGAATCGGACTTCGGCCGCACCGCCGACGGCGCCGGTAGGCGCGGAACCGCCCGCGAAGCTGCGGGTTTCACCGCGGAGACGGCAGGCCGGACCGTGGCGCTACCATTCCGCGCGCTCCGTTTGGCGGCCCGTGGCGCGTCAGCCGCCGGCCCAGCGGATGCCGATGCGGCGTCGTTCCTCGCCGCGTCGCCGGGGTCCGCGGAGGCGGCCCCGGCGGCGCACAGACCGGCCAGTGACAGGCCGAGGGTGAATCCCGCGGCTCCTACACACACCCCGATGTTGACCACGACCGCCTCCTGCACTCAGGAAAATTTCAGCCTAGAGCACAACTTCGCCCGTCAACAGGGGTTCTACGCGTCTCAGGACCCCACCCGATGCGGTCGCAAGGCGCCAGGAGGAATCGTTCCGAACCTTCCGGCCTGGTAGTCCTCCATCGCGCGGGCGACCTCGGACTTGGAGTTCATGACGAACGGGCCGTAGTGAAACACCGGCTCACGGATCGGACGGCCGCCCAGCAGCAGGACCTCCAACCCGGAATGCCGGGAATCGTGAAAGGGGTCCGCGGCGACCCCGATCCGGTCACCGCGGCCCAGCACCGCAAGTTGGCCGTCGTGAACCGGATGGCCCGCCGGGCCGACGGTGCCGCGTCCGGCAAGCACGTAGACCAGGGCGTTGTAGTCGCGTGGCCAACCGAGGCTGAGCCTCGCCCCCGGTTCGATGGTGGCGTGGGCCAGCGTGATCGGGGTCCGCGTCGAGCCCGGTCCGCGGCGGCCGTCAACCTCGCCGGCGATGACGCGCAGCAGCGCGCCCCCGTCGGCCGAGGACAGCAGTGTCACCGACGCGCCTTCAATCGCCTGATAGGCCGGAGCGGTGAACTTGTCCTTGCGCGGCAGGTTCACCCAGAGCTGGACACCGTGGAACAGTCCACCGCTCTCGACGAGTTCGGCGGGCGGGGTCTCGATGTGCAGGATCCCGGCGCCGGCCGTCATCCATTGGGTGGCGCCGTCGGTGATCAGGCCGCCGCCGCCGTGCGAATCCTGGTGGGCGAACCGGCCGTCGATCATGTAGGTGACCGTTTCGAACCCGCGATGGGGGTGCCAGTCCGTTCCACGGGGCTGGCCCGGTTCGTAGTCCACCTCGCCCATCTGGTCCATATGAACGAAGGGGTCCAGATCGGCGGAACTCACTCCGGCGAAGGCCCGCACCACCGGGAACCCCTCACCCTCGTGGCCGCGGGGCCCGGTGTTGATGAACCGCACCGGCCGGTCGATATCGGTGGGGCCGGGGGGCGTCACCCGCGGCAAGGTCAATGTGTCTGCGGTGATTGCTGGCATGACAGCGACAACCGGACTGCGGTCCGTTTTGTTCCCGCCGCCGATGCCCGCACTGTTGGGGATACCCTGAGAGGGCCGATCAACAACCGCGGGAGGCCGGGGCAACCGGCCTGAGAGGGTGGCATACCGCGCCGCCGACCGCATGACCGTCCGGGTAATGCCGGGCAGGGAGCGTCACACATGGCTGTGCTGTTCACATTCTGGGGATATCCGGTCACCGTCATCGAGCTGTGTGCGGTGATCATGTCCGTCCTGGCCATCGGCCTGGGCATCCGCGGAACGCGCTGGACCTGGCCGCTCTATTTCCTGGCCAGCCTGTTGTACGGCTGGCTGTTCCTGGGCTTCACCCTGTACGCATCCGCGACGATGCAACTGATCTTCATGGCCGCCGCGATCTGGGGCTGGTTTTCCTGGGGACGCGAGGGGGTTCGGGCGCCGAGCCGGCTCAGCGCCGCCGCGCGCAGCGGTGTGGCCTTGGGGGTGCTGATCCTGTGGGCCGTTACGGCTCCACTGCTGCAGGCCATCGGCGGTGCTGCCACCTGGGGTGACGCCTTCATGCTGGTGGGTTCGCTGGCCGCGCAGCTGCTCATGGTCCTGCAGAAGAAGGAGACGTGGCCGACCTGGATGGCGGTGAACACCGTCGGCGCGGTGCTCTACGCCAGCCAGGGGTTGTACTTCACGTCGTTGTTCTATGTGGTGCTGATACTGATGGCCGTCTCCGGCTGGCGGGCGTGGTCCGCGCGCGCTTCGATCGGGCAGTCGGCTGCGCCCGTTCCCGCGCATGGGTGAGGGCACCCGGGCCGGCCTGATCTCGGTCGTGGGCGGGGAGTCCACCGGCAAGTCGACGCTGACGACCGCCCTCGCCCCCCGGCTACCCGCCATCGTCGTCGGCGAGCATCTGCGGGACTGGGTGGACACACACGGACGCGTACCCCGGGCCGCCGAACAGTCCGCCCTGATGCTCACTCAGCACGAAGCGGAACGAGCCGCCCTGTTACGAGCGGATGAGACCGGGTACCCCTGGGTGGTCTCCGACAGCGGCCCGCTGATGACCGCCGTCTACAGCATCCAGTACTACTGCGACGACTCCCTGCTGCCACGCGCCCTCGAGTGGGCAGCGCAGGCCGACGTCCTGGTGTGGTGCCAGGACGATTTCCCGTGGCAGCCCGATCCGCAACGCGACGGACCCGATGCCCGGGCAACTTCCCAGAACATCCTCGCCGACATCATCGCAGCGAACCCCGGGCTGCCGGTACGCGCCCTACGCGGACCACTCAGCGCTCGTATCGCCACGGTCCTGACGGCCCTGACCGGCCGTGATTGAATGCTCTTCGACATGACACCTGTCCTGATCACCGGCCACCGAAATCCCGACACCGATTCGATCTGCTCGGCACTTGCCTACGCGGACTTGAAGTCAGCGTGCGGCGAGGACGTCGAGGCGGTGCGCCTCGGAGCGGTCAGCACCGAAACCCAGTTCGCCCTCGACACCTTCGGCGTGTCCGCACCGCGTCTGGTCGAATCCGTCGCCGCCGAGACCTCACAGGTGATCCTCGTCGACCACAACGAACGCCAGCAAAGCGCCGTCGACATCAGCGACGTGACGGTGACCGAGGTCATCGACCACCACCGAATCGCGAACTTCGAAACGACGGCTCCGCTCTATTACCGCTGCGAACCCGTGGGCTGTACAGCGACGATCGTGCTGAAAATGTATGGCGAAAAAGGGATTCCGGTGAACCCACCGATCGCCGGCCTGATGCTGTCGGCGATCCTGTCGGACACTCTGCTGCTGAAGTCCCCGACCTGCACCGACGAGGACATCGCAGCCGCGAACGAACTGGCCGCCATCGCCGGCGTCGACCTGCAGACCTACGGCCGGGACATGCTGCGCGCGGGTGCGAATCTGCGCGACAGGTCGATCGCCCAACTCATTGCCGCCGACGCCAAGGAGTTCTCGATGGGCGGCGCGAAGGTGGAGATCGCTCAACTCAACGCAGTCGACGTGGACGACGTCCTGGCCCGGCAGTCTCAGCTTGAGCCCGCCATCGACGGTGTCATCGCGGCCAAGGGCCTCGACCTGTTCCTGCTCGTCATCACCGACATCCTCAACAACGACTCGGTGGGCCTGGCACTCGGCCCACGCGCCGCCGCGGTCGAGTCCGCGTTCGGCACGACCCTGCAGGCCAATCGCGTACTCCTCAGCGGCATCGTGTCCCGCAAACTGCAGGTCGTGCCGATGCTGACGGAGGCGTTCGACAGGGGATGACCGCCGGTCTACCGTCGTCCGGGTGACGCTCCCGCGACCCTGCCGCGCCGGGGTCCGCGTCTTGGGAGTGCTCATGCTCATCGCGGTGCCGACGGCTTCGTGCGGTCATCCGGAGCGGGATCCGGACCTGGCCCGGTCACCATCAGCGGCAGTCCGGCCGACCGATGCGCGCACTCCGACGCGCCCTCCACCGGTCGTCATCGCCCCCGGCGGCGAGTTCGCACCCATCTCCAACCTGGTCGAGGCCGCGATCACCGCGCATCGACTCCCCGGCGCGGTGGTCAAGATCGCGCACGCGGGCAGGGTCGTCGTGCACAAGGCATTCGGCTGGCGCAAACTCGACGGCGAACCCGGGGTGGACGGCTCCCCCTCCCCGGCTGAACCCATGACCGAGGACACCATCTTCGACCTGGCGTCCCTGACGAAGATCCTGGCGACGACGACCGCGGTCCTCCAACTGTACGAACGGGCGCAGGTTCACCTCGACGATCCGCTGCAGACCTACCTCCCCGAATTCAATGCCGCCGACGACCCGCGGCGAGCCGAGGTGACGGTGCGCATGCTGCTCACCCACACCTCCGGCATCGGTGGCGACCTGAGCCGTCAGGGGCCGTGGGGTCTGGTCGCCGCCGATAGGGACGACGGACTCCGGCGCGCGCTCACCGCGCCCCTGGAATTCGCTCCCGGTCAGGTCTTTCACTACTCCGACATCGGATTCATCCTCCTGGGCGCGCTCGTCGAGAGAATCACCGGCCAACCGCTGGACGTCTACGCCCGGGACACCATCTTCGCGCCGCTGGGGATGGCCGACACCGGTTATCTGCCCGCGTCCCGGGCGTGCGGACCGCACCGGATCACCGGCACCGCCATCGCTTTCGACGCGAACGGGCCGGTGAGCACCCCGTGCGCGGAGGGCACCTGGAGCACCGATCTGCTAGCCCGGATCGCCCCGACCGCACGCGACGAGGACACCCCCGGCATCAACCCCAATATCGGCCGACCCCTTCGGGGCACCGTCCACGACCCGACCGCGCGTCGGATGGGCGGGGTGTCCGGAAGCGCCGGGGTGTTCGCGACATCCGACGACGTCGGCCGGTACGCGCAAGCACTTCTCGACCGTCTCGCCGGGCGCCCCAGCCCGTTCCCGCTGAAACGATCGACGGTCGAGTTGATGACGAGCCCCCAACAACCCGGACACCACGACGGGCAACTCACCGCGGCGAACGCAGCCACCCGGGCGGCCATCGACACGTCCCCGAACACCGAAGATCCGCTCCTCGCCCCGCACTATCCCGCCATCTCCGGACAGAACCTGCGGGGACTGGGCTGGGATATCGACACCTACCAGTCCACCCCGCGCGGGCTGATCTTCCCCATCGGCAGTGTCGGGCACACCGGCTTCACCGGGGTCACCCTATGGCTGGATCCGGGGTCGGACTGCTATGTGATCGTGTTGGCGAACGTGATCCATCAACGGGGCGGTCCACCCATCGTGACGCTCAGCGGCGATGTGGCGACGACGGCCGCGAGGGCCTTGCACCTCTACGGCAACTGACCCCGGCGCGTTCAGGGACAGCGGGTCATCGTCATGGTCTTGCCGCTGCCGTCGCTGGTCGATTTCATCGTCGAATCGTCGACAACGGTGACATTGACCTTGAAGTCGGGTTCGTCAGCGAAGCCGATCACGCCGTCGTTGTAGGTCCAGTTACCGAACGGACCGTCGGTGGTGCCGTCGGCCCGCAGGTCGATGGCCAGTTCGCAGTCGCCGTCGGTGCCCCACTTCCCGACGACGAACTCCCGAGGGGGTTTCTCGCCCTCCGCCGGGGCGGCCGCCGGACCGGTCGTCTCCATCGCGGAGGCGGAGGCCGCGGTCGACGCCGCGGTAGGTGACGTGGACACCGGGGCCGACGCCGACGCCGACGCCGAGGTGGAAGCGGACACCGCCGAGGTGGAAGCGGACACCGACGCCGCGGACGTGTCCGCGGCGGGTTTGTCCTGGCCCCCGCACCCGGCCAGCAGGACAGCAAGCGCGACTGAGGCGACCGGCGCGACCCATCGAATCGTCATGTGTATCCCTTTTTTCGGATCCTGTTCGAACCTTGCCCCGTACGGGAGGGCCGGCGGTCCTGCTGCCCGAGTCTCTCACCGAAAGAGGCGCGGCGTCGGGTTAACGGGAACGGGAAACGTCGTCGAGGAGGCTCCTGAGCCGCGCGACCTCATCGGTATCGATGGTGACCGACGTCAACTCCTCCGCCATCGCGGGGTTGATGAAAGCCATCGCTGACCGGCGGGTGGTTCGCGCCGAACTGTGGAAAGCCCGTGCGCCGGTGAACAGCGCCAACTCCACGATATTGGTCGACCTCACACCGGAGCCGGGCATGATGGTGACTCCGTCCCCCGCGGCCTGCACCAACGTTCGCAGCATCACCTTTCCCCGTTCGACGTCGGGCTGCAGCCCGCTGGTGAGGATCCTCGAACATCCCAGGCCGATCACGTCCTCAAGCGCCGTCAGCGGATTCCGCACCCGATCGAAGGCGCGGTGGAAGGTCACCTGCATGGATCCGGCGTGCGCAACCAGTTCGGCACACCGGTCGACGTCGACGCTGCCGTCGGCCTTCAGGATTCCGAGAACGACTCCGTCGCAACCCAATTCCCCGCACTGCACCACGTCGGCAACCATGGACCGGAACTCCGCATCAGAGTACAGAAAGTCTCCGCCGCGCGGACGGATGATGGGAAACAGCTGACGGGTGGTGGCCCTCCTGGCAGCGTCGATCATCCCGTACGACGGCGTGGTTCCGCCCTCATGCGGATTGGCGCACAGTTCGATCCGGTCGGCGCCGCGCGTTCCCGCCGCCGCGCAGGACGCCAAGTCGAAGGCGATGACTTCCAATTCCATGTGCTCATTGTGGGGCGATACTTGGCTTGGCTGCGTTTTCGCCAATACCGTCCCCATCGGGGCTACGCTGAGGGATTGACCGCTGGCCCGCGAGGGTCAGCCTCCGCCCACGCGATGGTGGCAACGGCCGTTAGGGGGCCGCGATGGTGGATGACCGGCAGGTGTCCCGGGTCGGCGCGATCATCCTCGGCGCCGTCACGGCCCTCATGACCACGCCGGCGATCGGTTCGGCCGATTCCCCGGATGCCGATGGCGGCAGCGCAGACACCCGGCGAGCCGCCGCCTCGGCCCCCGCCACCGCCGGGCGTTCGTTGCGGGCCCATACCGGCGTGCCGACGACCCGGCCCCGGCCGCACACCGACTCCCCGGTGTCCATCGTCCGCCGACACCCGGGCGCTGCGAACTCACTCGATGTGCGCGACCTGGTCCGATCACCGCTGGTCACCCGGGCCGCCGGAGCCACAGTTGACGCCGCACTCGGCGAACCATCGGAACCTTCCGAGTCGACTGTCCCCGCCCACTCCCAGGCTTCTACACAACCCCCGGTGTGGGAGGCGGGACTGGCGTGGCTTCGGCACACGTTCGACAACGCGACCCCGACATTCGCCGGGCAACGCACCACCGTGAACGTGGCGCCGGGCCAGAACAGCGCGCCCATCACGCTGGGCGGCTTCGACGCGGACGGAGATCCCCTGGCCTACAGCGTTTCCGGCGCGAACTCGGCGACGGGCAGCGCCGGAGGCGTCCTGAGTATCTCCGGCGGGACCGCCACCTACGCGCCGCCGGACGCCTGGGACGGAACGGCCGGTTTCGATGACGATTTTCTCGTCACGGTGAGCGACGCCGGGGCCGGCTGGCATCTGCACGGCCTGGCGGGTCTGCTGAACCTCCTGACGTTCGGAATGTTCGGGAGTCCGGGGGACAGCGCCACTGGGACATTGACCGTGCAGGTACGGGCCGTTCCGGGGGCCGGACCGGAACCGCCGGGCACAGTTCCGGAGCCAACGCCGGAGCCTCCCGCGCCGGCCCCCGACCCGGCGGATCCGGACCCACCCGTGGCGTCACCCGAGCCGCCAGTGGCGCAACCCGAGCCCCCCGGGGCCGAGCCCGATCCACCCCCGGTTGAACCCGGTCCCGGGCCGACCCCGCCGGGGGTCGCCGGTTCCTTCCCGGTCTCGTTCGTCAACGGCAACGGCACCTACACCGGCGACCAGATCCATGTGATGGTCATCGGGCAGGCTTCACCGGGGCAGTGGTCCTGGATCGACAGCGCTGGAACCGCCCATCCGATCGACCACGCCGCCGCCAACGCGGCGGACCACCTCGTCAAGGACGGCATCAATTACGCCAACATGTCGTTCACCGTCGCCGAGGCCGGCAATCTGCGGATTCCCCCGGAACTGCTGGGTGGCCGGATCTACGTATCACTCGGCGAGCCGCTCTATGTGGCGATCAGCCCCGACAACACCGGTTGGGCAGGGCCGGACCCGGCCAATCCCGCCGATCCGAACTACCGGACCGTCTACGACTGGTACGAACTCAGTTTCAAGAACAGTGCTGTCCCTTTCGGCGGCAACACCACTCAGGTCGATCAATTCGGGTTCCCTTACACCTTCACCCTGTCCCAGGAGTCGACCGGCTACTCCGGCACCCGCGGCATCACCGTCTCCCGCGATGAACTCTTCCGTCGGTTCGAGGCCACCATGCCGACGGCGTTCCACGCCCTGATCATCGACGACGCCGACGGTGACCCGCTGCGGATTCTGGCGCCGCGGTCGCATCAGCCCGGCGAGCTGGCCACCTGGTTCGACGACCCGATCGACGACTTCTGGATGACGTACTCCGGCGAGCAGTTCGTCTACAACGGTCCCGGCTTCGCGGTCACCGGCGGTGTCGACGCCGACAATCGGTTCGCCTACACCGTCACCGCCGCCGGCGGGGCCGTCACCACCTACACCATGAGCAAACCCACCACCGCCGAGGTGTTCCGGGCCGATGGTCCGTTCGTCGGCACCGGGTTGCAGGGCGCCTTCCTGGCCCACCTCGACGCCGCCTTCCACCGCGGCGTGGCCAGCGCACCGCAGAACTGGGACACCGCCTCGGCCTACTACCCGTCCGGGGGGCGGTGGAACAACTGGTCGCAGTTCTTCCACGCCAACAGCGTCGACGGCTACGCCTACGGCTTTCCCTACGACGATGTGAACAGCCAGAGTTCGGTGCTGATCCTCAACAACCCTGCGCCCCTGTCGAACCTCACCATCGTCATCGGCGGGTAGCGGCAGCAGGTAGATTCGCGGTCACATGCCCCTGCGACGGAGGGTCTGCAATGGCGGGTGGCCTGGTTGGACTACTCGATGACATCGCCGCGCTGGCCAAACTGGCTGCCGCCTCGATCGATGACGTCGGCGCGGCGGCCGGGCGCGCCGGAATAAAGACCGCCGGAGTGGTGATCGACGACACCGCGGTGACACCGGCCTACGTCCGCGGACTCGCCGCCGAACGCGAGTTGCCGATCATCCGGCGCATCGCCCTTGGTTCGATACGCAACAAGCTGGTGTTCATCCTGCCGACGGTGCTCCTGCTCAGCGCTGTGGCACCCACAGTGGTCGAGGTCATCCTGATGTTCGGCGGGTGCTTCCTGTGCTACGAGGGCGCACACAAGATCATCCACGCGTTGCGACGCGACGACCACTCCCACGACGCGCCGGCGGTACAATTGGGCCCGGACGCCGAAGCCACGACGATCGCCGGGGCGATCCGCACCGACTTCATCTTGTCTGCAGAGATCATGGTGATCGCACTGAAGGAAGTCATCACCGAACCCCTGGTGTCGCGCGGACTCATTCTGGTCCTCGTCGCCTTGGGGATCACCGTGGCGGTGTACGGGGTCGTCGCGCTGATCGTCAAGATGGACGATCTGGGACTTCGCCTGGCCCAGCGGCCCTCCCGCGGTGTGCAACGACTGGGTCGCCTGCTGGTGTCCGGGATGCCCACGGTTCTCGCCTGGCTGTCGGTCATCGGCACCGCTGCGATGCTCTGGGTCGGCGGGCATATTCTGCTGGCCGGTTTCGACGAGTTGGGCTGGGCTGGGCCCTACCACGTGGTGCATACCCTGGAGAGCGCCGTGCATGGGGTCAAGGGTGTCGGGGGCGTGCTCGGCTGGTCCGTCGGCACCCTCGCCTCGGCGGTGCTGGGCCTGATCGTCGGCGGCCTGCTGGTCGCGGTGGTGGCAATGCTGCCGTTGGACCGGTTGCGCCGCTCTGCGGGACGCTCGGAATCCGGCGGCGGCACCTCCGCGTAGCGTCGCCACCGGATCATCCGCATGACCAGCCCAGGGTCCGCTACCCAGCCCGGGACTGTTCGAGCAGGTAGCGGTCGAGGTTGACCAATGCGTCCCCGGGACCGCCGGTGTAACCGGCGAGATTCATGTAGTCGACGATGCCGCGGAAGAGCACCAGTTCCTCGCGCTGTTCGGCGATGAACCACTGCAGCATGTTGAAGGTGTTGAAGTCCTTGCGATCCAGAGCCAGACCGGCCAGTGCGTCGATCTGCCCGGTGACCGTCTGCTCGTGGGCGTAGGCGGCATTGACCACCGCGACGAGGCTCTCGTAGTCGGCCTCCGGGGCCGGAATGGACTGCAGACGCACCGAAACATCGGCCTCAATGAGGTAGTCCACCAACCTGTTGCGATGATCGAGTTCCTCGGCGACATGGCTACGGAAGAACGCGGACGCCCCCGGCAGGCCCCTGTCCTCAGCCCATAAGCTCATCTGCAAGTACACTTGGCTGGCGTAGGCCTCGCTGGTGATCTGGTCATTGAGCGGCTGGATCAGGTCGTCATGGATCATGGACATTGCGTTCCTCTCAAGGGGTTGACCGCGGGTCGGATTCGGCCCGACGGGGTCGCTTCAAAGACAGCCACACCGACCGGGGTGTGTCCGCCTTCACTTCCCGGATCTCTGGATACCGTTCCTGCACAGCCCGACTCACCAGTTCGCCGATGGTTCGGTTGCTTTCCGAGCACCCCCGGCAGGCGCCGCTCAGTTCGACGGTGAGGACTCCGTCCTGCACCGAGGCAACCCGGATACCGCCACCGTGCGAGTCGGCGATCGGCGCGACGTCGCGTTCCACGACCTCCTCGATGCGACCGCGCAACTCATCGTCGCCGAGCACGGCATGCTCAGCGGAGGTCAGTGCGGACATCAATGCGGTTCGCACCGTGGGACCCACACTGGACCATGATCCGTTGTGGCCCAACCAGGTTCGAACCTCATCGATGTCCACCTCGACACGATCGAGCACCCCTTGCTCGATCAGTGCCGTCAGTTCCGGAATCCGTTTCGGCAGATGCGCGGCGGCGTTACTCCTCCACCGGATGAGACCGGGGTCATCGGTGGCCTCCGGGTGTAATTGCGGAACGCCTCTCCTGCTCCACATGGCATCCGCCCTCCATCAGAATTAGGTGAGGTTAACCTAACCTGTTGCTGATCGGGTCGCAAGTGCCACCGGGATGCGATATCGCGAACCGGAAACGTGACGTAGCGGCGGGTCCGGCGGGGGACTACCCCTGCCCCAGTTGAGTCAGATACGCGGGAACCTGATCGGAGGGAATCGGGCGGCCGCAGAAGAAGCCTTGGACTCGATCCACCCCTGCCGCTCGGACGAATGCGAACTGGGTTTCGTCCTCCACGCCCTCCGCGAGCGTCTTGATGCCTAAACCGGAGGCCAATGCGACGACGCTGCGCACGATCGCCTCATCCCTGTGGTCGCCCGGAAGGCCGTCAATGAACTCCTTGTCGATATTGAAGCAGGACACCGGCAATTCCCGAACCTGCGCCAATGACAGATACCCGGTGCCGAAGTCATCCACAGCCAGGACGATGCCGGCCGCAGCGAGACGCTCAAGTGCGGCAGCCACGTCCGACCGCCGTTCCAGCGCCTCTTCGGTGATCTCAACGGACAGCCGACCGGGTGCGATCCCGGCATTCCGTACCGCTTCCAGGACCATCTCGGCGAAGTCTGGGTCAACCTGACCCGGACCCACATTGACGGCGACGGTGACACCGGACGGAAGGAGGCCATCCCATTCGGCGATTTGCCGACAGACAGTGCCCAGGGCCCAGTCAGCCACCTCCCGATTGAGGCCCAGGCCTGCGGCGGCCGGAAGGAAATCGTGCGGCATCAGCAGCCCGCGAGTCGGATGCTGCCAGCGAAGCAAGGCCTCCAACCCCACGAGCCTGTGGCCATCGATCTGGTACTGGGGCTGGTAGTACAGCACCAGCTCGCTTTCGGTCAGGGCACGGTTGACTTGCCAGCCCATTTCGAACGAAACCTGAGGCGACGCGTCCGGATCGGCGTTGTCGATGAACAGCGAGGTGCGCTTCTTCTCCTTCTGCTCGTACATGACGGCGTCAGCAGCCTGCAGCAGCTGCATCACGCTGGTCCCGTCATCCGGGAACCTGGCCACCCCGATGCTGGCTGCCGGAATGACATGATGGCCGTCCAATTTCATGGGTCGGCGAAGCTGAGCGGATAGTCGGCTGATGGCTTCCTCCACCCCCTCGTCACCACGCAGCCTTTCGATGACGGCGACGAACTCGTCCCCGCCCCAGCGCGCCAGGATGTCGTTGTGGCGCAGACTGGACTGCAACCGGGTGGCGACCCCCTGAAGATAACGGTCGCCCGCGAGGTGGCCCAGCTTGTCATTGACCGACTTGAAGTGATCCAGGTCGATGAAGAGAACCGCCAACTCCTCGTTGTTCAATTCGGCATTGACAAGCGCCGACTCCAACTTCTCCTTCAGAAGGAGACGATTGGGTAGCCGCGTCAGGTGATCGTGGTTGGCCAGGTAGTTCAGCCGGGCTTCCGAGCGTCTGGCCTCCGAGATCAACGCCTTCTGGGTCAGCACCTCGATCAACGTCAGAGACAGCGCCTGGGCTGATTCGATCTGGATGCCGGTCCACGGTAGGGCACTGCCGCGTTGCTCCTCCACCCACTTGTCGAAGGACCGCCGGGGCTCAATCCGGTAGCCGTCGCGATCGTCGACCAGCGATTTGTTCGGATTCCCGGCCCAGGGAATCTCCCGGATCTGCTCCTGGCGGAACCACAGCGTGAAGTTCTTGTAATCCTCGTCAAGGCGGACGGCGAGGAGTCCTGACCCGCGCTCGGCAAAGGCAGCGGCAGGCGGGTAGCGGGCCGCCAGGCTGTCGGTGTGAAAAATTTCGCTGTCGCCATGCCGCTGCAGCCAGTCCACCAACGAGTCGACGTCATCGGGCATGGGCACCCGACCGAACGGATACCGTCGCCCGCCGATGGCGATGATCCCCCCGCTCGCGCCGAGCAGGGCCAGGATGCGACCACCCAGCGAGGACAGGACGTCGCCGATATCGCCGCTCCGGCTCATACGGCGGTTGATCTCCACCAGAGTTTCCTGGACCTGTTGCATGAAAGCGCTGCGTTCAGTGGAATCCAAGCTGCCCAATTTGATGGAGACCGACTTGGCGATGAACTCGGCCAATTCGCGAATCTGGAAAGACACTCGATGGGGTTCGGTGTGGTGGCATGCGACCAGCCCCCACAGCACCCCGTTCTGGATCAGCGAAATGCTGAGGGTCGCACGGGCCCCCATATTGCGCAGGTATCTCACATGGACGGGAGACATGCTCCGCAGTACCGAAAACGACATGTCCAGGTCCCTGCCGGTCTCTGGGTGGGTCGCGGGCACCAGCGGTACCGGAGTCGCGTCGACGTCGGGGAGGGCGCGGACCATGTTGCGCAGGTACAGACGCCGGGCCTGTGCCGGGATGTCGGAGGCCGGGAAGTGGTTGCCCAGCAGCGAGGGCAGGCGATCGCTGCGGCTTTCGGCGATCACTTCGCCGTTCCAGTCCGGGTCGAACCGGTATGCCATCGCCCGGTCGAAACCGGTGACTTCGCGAACCTGCTCAGTGATCAGCTGGCAGTAGCGCACGATGTCGGTTTCCAGATCCGACTCCCAGAGGGCGTCGCGGGTGGCCACCAGCAGCTGATTCAGCTGCCGTTGGTCTGCCTCAATGAGGTTCTCCAACTCGATCACCCAATTCCGATCGACCCGATGAACCTGTACAGCGAGGTCCGGCCGGCCCTGCTGGGCGTCGAACTGGAAGGTCGTGGGAACCGGAGGTTGCCGGTCGCCGCGAACGGGCAGCTCGCGGAGCCGCTGAAAATTTCCTTCACCAACCAGTCTGACCAGCGGCCGGCCGAGGGCAGCTTGCGGAGTCATTCCGAGGACCTGTTCGAGGTTGGCGCTGACCTGGAGCACCCGAGCGTTCGCGGTCGATACCACCACCAGAGCGCCGTCGGGCTGGATGCTGGCGGGGATGTGAATCGGTTCGGACTCGCAGTGCCTCAGCGCAGCCAGGAAGGCAGGACTGGCAGATTCCATGTTCAGCGGCCCTCGAACGGGTCCAGCAAGGCCCGGTAGGAACTCAGCAAGGTCACAGCCGCGTGACCAGCCTCAGCCCACTTCTCCGGTGGGCAATGTTCTGCGGCAAACGACCAGAACTCCTGCCACCGTGCGTCGCTTCGATCTCCGTGGCCACTGAAGAACTGTCCCCCCCGCCCCTCGGAGATACCGAGAGTCTTGGTCATTCTCCGAAAGATGTGGCGACTACCTCGAGTAGCCCCTTCCAGAACGTACAAACATCCGACCAGCTCGCCATCCGTGGGGATCGTCGGGCCGGCCCAGACCGGCCCGGGCGGCATCAGTCCATAGAACTCGAGGTCCTGGAGCAGCTTCGGCGTCCGGCGTCGAGCCCGGTAATCCAACGGCAGGCGGCGCGCCTCCAGGTAGTCGGCGACGCAGGACTCCACGGGGGCGGTGATGGCGTACATGGCGGCCAGGGCCCGCTGGTACTCGGGCAATGTCGCCGAGCCGGCAAGAGGCGCAAGCACCGGATGACGATCAATGTCCCGGTGCAGGTCACAGGTCACGCGTCTGAGTTCGGCGTGCAGGTCGCTCGAAGTCAGCCGGGAATCCTCCGTCGAATGCTTGTGGGCGGTGGTCCGCGTCACAGCGGTGTGCCGCGGTTCGGAGGTAGCGGACCACGGGACTATGAAGCCACACTAACAGTGATCGATTCGTCGCCGCGGAAGGGATGTTGTTGATGCCGATCGTCGTCGACGACGCACTGGCCCGGGAGATGGCCCCGCAGCTCGACGACGCGCTGGAGATCATCTGCAACGAGTTCGAAGGTCTCGATCCGCACCGGCAGTACCACAACGCTTTCGCCCGGGTGCTCAAGCCGGACCCACTCGGTCGCGTCCTGATGCTGGGCACCGACCAGCGCGACCTCTTCATACCCTTGCTGCGGCGGGCGGTGGAACACTACGTTCCCGCCGAGGGCCACATCTTCGATTTCGGCGCCGGCGATGGTCAGACCTTCGCCCATGTCGCCGATACCGTCCCGGCCGGAACGACCGTGTCGATCGAGGAACCCAATCCCACGTACCTGGCTGCCTACCAAACGTTTCTGGAACGGCAACCGCACCTTCGCTGCGGGATCGCTGTGGCGGCCGGACTCAATGAGCTCACCACCGAGTCCCAGCGCAGCACGCTAACCCTTCCCGCACCCGGAAGCGTCGACCTGGCGTTGGGGTTGCACATGATCTATTTCGCTGCCGACGTGCACGGCACCCTGCGGGCCATGTTCGAGTTCGTCAGACGCGGCGGCGCCCTGTTCAACGTCGTCACCGACGAGGCGAACGCTTACGGAGGTGCCGTACTCAGGACGTTCATCGCGTCCGGTGGCGACACCGGCGACAACGTCGGCCATCTGAACGCCACCGCAGAACGCCACCGCCTACTGGCCCCGGATGCCGAGGGCGGTGGTCTGGCCGCTGCGATGCGGAATACGGGCGTCGACGTCGAGGTGGAGTCAATCCGTCAGCCGAGCCGAATGTACGGACACACCCTCGTCGATCTCCTGGCCATCGCCAATATCGGTGTCCTGGCGAACGTTTCCGGCACGCAGAAGTTCGAAAGCGCGGCGAAAACCCTGCGCGATCGGCCCGCCGAAATCGACCTGCGCATCGAGACGGACGGTCCCCGGACCGGTATGTGGAGTGTGGCCCAACCGCAGTGGGTGACGCTGGCCCGACGGGCATGATGGCAGACCTGGCGGGTGTTGTGAACACGCAGTGGGCCGCCGCGCTGGGATTGTCGGCCCCCGTCGTCAACGCCCCGATGGGTGGCGTCGCCGGTGGGGCATTGGCCGCCGCCGTCAGCCGCGCGGGCGGTCTGGGCATGATCGGCATCGGCAGTGCAGGGTCGGCATCGGCATTGCACCGGGAACTCCGGCATGTCGCAGGGTTGCGGCGCCCCTTCGGGATCGGGCTCATCGGTTGGGTCGTCAAGGCCGAGCCGGAACTTCTCGAGACCGCCCTGGCGGCGCGTCCGACCCTGGTGGCGGTGAGTTTCGGCGACGAATTTTCCTGGGTGCAGCGCAGCCAGGACTGCGGGTGCACGACGGCGACCCAGGTCGCCGACCTCGACGACGCCCTGCGGGCCTGCGATGCCGGCGTCGACGTTCTGGTCGCCCGCGGCGCGGAGGGCGGCGGACACGGCCGACCCGTACTGGGGACGTTGCCGTTGCTCTGCCAAGTCCTGGACCGGACCGACCGGCCTGTTCTGGCCGCTGGGGGCATCTCGTCCGGTCGTGGCCTGGCGGCGGCGTTGTCCGCGGGGGCAGCCGGGGCATGGATCGGTACCGTCTTCGCGGCCTGCCGGGAGTCCACACTCCCAGATCCGGCACGTGAGGTCCTACTCGCCGCCGATGGGGCTGACACCGTCCTCACCCAGGTCTTCGACATCGCCCTGGGCTACCCGTGGTCGTCGATACCGGAACGGGTGATCAGGAACGTCTTCACCGATGACTGGGACGGCCGGGAAAGCGTGCTGGCCGGCGATCGGACAGCCGCCGCCGATCTCCGTGCCGCGATCGGCCGCCTGGATTACCGGCGGGCGCCGATCAACGCCGGCCAGGGCGTTACCGACGTCACCAGCGTCGAACCGGCGGCAGCAGTCATTTCCCGGCTGTGCGACCAGGCACACGCCATCCTTGGGCGCCCGCCATCATGACCCTTGGCCGGAGGCGCGCCGCCACCGCGCGCAGAGAAACTCCCCGTTGACGGCCGTCTCGGCGAGCACCCACTCCGAGGCCACCGGCAGCACCGGGGCGCCGGACCCCAAACTGCAGGGGGCAAAGGAGATCAGCATCTCGTCGACCAGGCCGGCCGCGACGAACTGCGCGGCGGTCCGGCCACCACCGACCACCCAGACGTCGCGACGGCCCGCAGCAGCGCGCAGTTGGGGATGCAATTCGGCGACGTCGCCAGTGAACACGGTGACGGGATGGTCGTCGAGCACGATGCCCGGGCGACTGGTCAGCACCCACGTGGGCTGGTCGTACATCCAGTCGCCCGGCTGGTTGTCCACCAACCAGCGATAGGTCGTCGATCCCATGACCAACGACCCCACGTTCGCGATGAACGGCCGGTATCCGAATTGGCCGTCCTGGTCGATGGAGCGCGACAGCAGCCAATCCAGGCTCCCCCGGTCATCGACGACGAATCCGTCGAGGCTGGCGGCGGTGTAATAGACCGTCGCCATCGTCGGGCCTGCGCTAACCGTTGGGCGACCGGTGCCGAGTCAGTAGACGGTGATGTGGACGTGATCGAAGTGGTTCGCCACCCGCCACATCGTGTAGGAAACCCCGAAACGGCCCGCCTGGGCCACGACGTCGGCGTCGATGGCGTCCCCGAGAGCCATGTCGGAGCCGATCATGATGTCGATCGCTCGACCGCTGGGGTGATCCGGCAGCGGATCAGCACGCACGCCGCCGATGGCCTTCACCCCGGGGTAGGTGGCCATGATGTACGCGGCGAGCATCTTCGCGTTGGGCACCAGGCCAACCATTCCCACTGTGGGGATCGGCGCTATCGGTCCCAACGCCGCTACGACCGAATCCGGCAGGGTCTTCAGCACCGCCTGTTCAGCGGGCGGCAGCAGCGAGACGCGGGCCCGCACCATGGTGACCTGGGTTCGCAGCTCGGATTGCTTGTTCTGCATGTCCGCGCGGAGAGCGGCGGCGGCATCGACGGCGGCCCGGGCGTCGGCCAGGGATTTGGCCGACGCGGCCTGGGCGGCCCGGGCTCGCTGCTCGAGCCTGTGGAAGGCCTGCATCTGCGCGGCGGTCTGGGTGGCGATCGAGCGCTGGATGGACAGCTGGTCGATCAGACTCTTGGGGGACGCGGCCGTCAGGATCGTATGGAGGCCGTCGGTGCGGCCCCCCATGTACTGCGCGGCGGCCAGTTTGTCCGCGGTGGACTGGTAGTCGGCCAACTCTTTCCTGGCGACGGTGAGGGCCGCCAGATCGTCAGCGTGTTTCTGATCCGCTTGGCGCAATACCGCCAGCTTGTTGTCGTAATCGACCTGGGCGGCGTGCAGCGTATCGGCCAGCTGTTCCACCTGCTGCGACAGTTCCGTCAGGTTCTTCACCGTGTCCTGCGCCGGATCGGCCTGGGCGACGCCACACCACACCAGGGCGAACGCCGTCAGCCCCGCGACGGCCAGTCGCTCCCGTCGACCCGCACTCACCCTGAATCGAAAGTTCAACTTCACGTTTGCGCATCCTTTGACTGCCGTCGGCGGGATCGCCGAACTGCCTGTCCGTATGCCTCAGGTCTCGGAAAGGTTACGAAACGGCAACAAATTTGTCCAACCGGCCGATCGGGCGACCGGCACCGCGTGCCCGCCGAATTCCCGATCCAGCGACGCCGCCGCGGCGACCCCCCACCCTAGGGAGCGCCACCCGGGAACGTCAAAACGGCTATCGGCCGTTGCGTTCCGGAGGCAGTTCCCGGCGCACCCACCTCGACAACTCCCGCGAATGCTCACCGACCGTCTCAGCCCAGGTACGTCCTGCACCTTCGCTGGCGTCGTCACTGACCAGTTTGATCAGCCGAACCGCCACACTCGCGGCGCGGGCAGCCCAGGCCACTGCATAGCCCTCCATGTCGACGAGGTGGGCGTCGCGGGACAGCGCGTCGCGCAGGTGGCGGTCCGCCACGAATTGGTCCCCGGTTGCGAGGGTCAGTTGCGCGGCGTCGCCGGCGGAATCCAGCCGGATCGGCATGCCGTAGTCGCGATTCACCAGGTCGCGGAACACCGCGCTGTTGAAATCGTGCTGTGTCACGGTGTGAATCTCATGGACACCGCTCAAGCCGTCGACCAGGCCGCCCGCCGTCCCGATATTGATCACCGACGACGGCCGCGACGATGCCAGCACCGCGCTGACCGCGACCGCGGCGTTGACCTTGCCCGGGCCAGTCACCAGCACGGGGAGTTCGTCGTCGAGAGCATCGGCCTCCTCCTGCAGGGCTACCACGAGCAGAGGCAGGTCCATGCGCACGGCACCGCGAAGTTCCACGTTGCGATTATCGCCACCGCCATCGACCCGAACCAAAAACGGCGATCAGGCGGGCCCCGCCTGCCGGTTGGTCTCCTCACCGGCGTCCATGCTGAAGTCGTCGAAATCGAAGCCGGGCACCACCACGCAACTGACCAGCGCTGGTTCGCCGTCGCGCGGTCGGGCGCGCTGCCAGTAACCGGGCGGGATGACCAGTTGGGGATGCTGCCCGGCGGTGACGTCCGGCCCGAGAACCTGAGTCGACGCGCCCTCGATCGTCGGACCGAACTCGAGGAGAAGCGGGCTGCCGCGGTGGTGCAGCCACAGTTCCGCGCTGCGGACGGTGTGCCACGCGGACTGCTGACCAGGCATGAGCACGAAGAGAATCGCCGTTCCAGCACTTCGTGAGCCACTGTATTCGCTCGGGAGAGCCGACTGGTCCAGCGTGATGTCAGAACGCCAGGTCTCCCGAAACCAGCCGCCTTCCGGGTGCGGCGCCAGATCAAGCTGTCGAATCCACTCTGGCAGGGCATTCACTGCTCGAAGGATAGTCCTCCTCACAGCCGTTTGATCCGATCCCGGTACCGGGCGATCTGGGCGGCATTGCTGCGCTCGCCGGTATCGCCATTGGCGCTGTGCCATACCGGCGCAGGGTGGCCCCGGCGTTGCAGTTCGGCCACGGTCGCAGCCGCCAACGCCTGCAGTAGGGCGGCGCCCACCACGGTGGATGTCGCTGAAACCGCGCTCGGGCAGCCGGGAATCTGTACCGCCGCGTCGCCGTCGACGCCATAGTTGTCGAAGACGAGTTCGGCGCAGTCAAGCAATTTCTTCCCGCTGGGATGGCGCGAACTCACCCGCCGGGAGAACTGCACCGAGGTCAGGGCCAGCACTGTGGCGCCGTGCGCCTTGGCGACCAGAGCCACCTCGATGGGTACGGCGTTGCGGCCCGAGTTTGAGATCACCAGCACGACGTCCCCGGCGCGCAACGGCTCGTCCTGAAGCACCTGCTCGGCATATCCGGGCACCCGTTCCAACCAGGTCGAGCGGCGCGCGTTCACCATCACCGAGAGCGGCAAGTCCAGAATGGCGTTCACCGGAACCAGCCCGCCGGCCCGGTAGAACAACTCCGCGGCCAGTAGCTGTGAGTGTCCGCTGCCGAACACGTGCCACAAGCCGCCGTCGCCGATGCAATCGGCGATCAGCGCGGCGGCGGCGTTCAGGACGGGCAGCTGCTCGTCTTGGACACGTTGGAGCAATGCACCGACGGTGTGCAGGTATTCGGTGGCGTATTCGCTCACGCTGGTTCGCTCACGCTGGCTCCGGTGACAAGATGACCCCGAACGGTACGCCGATGACACGAAGATTGGCCAGTGGGCCGATTGGATGGGAGCCGACCGGCACATGATGAACACCGACGACCTCAAGCGGGTCGTGCTCGACACCGCGCGAGAGATGTACGCGCGCCAGGGCTACGTCAACACCACGGTCAAGGGAGTGGCCGCCGCGGCGGGGGTGGCTCCGGATTTGGTCCGGCGCTACTACGCCAGTCGGGAGGAACTGTTCGCGGCCGCCATGCGCCTGCCGACGGATCCAGCCACCGCCGTTGCGCAGTTGCTTGCCCCGGGAATAGACGGCCTCGCCGAACGACTGGTACGGGTGACGTTCCAATTGCTCGACGAGCCCGAAACGCGTGAACAGATCGCAGCCATGGTGCGGGCCGGAACCGGCGCCGCGCAGGGCGCTGCGCCGCTTCGCGAGTTCCTCGAGTCCGTCATCATCGACCGGGTTGCTTCCGCGCTGCGTGTGCCCGACGCCCGTATGCGGGTGGCGTTGGCGATTTCCTACGTCGTCGGAATCGTCGGCTCGAGATACGTGTTGCGGATGGAGCCTCTGGCCTCGGCAACGGAGGACGAGGTCGTTCGACTGGTGGTGCCGGCGGTCCAGACAGCGCTGGCGGGCCCCGCCTGACGCGTCGTGTTCAATGCCCATGTGGGGACACCGCGGAAGTCTCGACCTATCCTTACGGCCGCGGCCGTCACGGCATCGGTCCTTGTCGCCAATCTCCTGCTGTGCGGCGCGGATCGGGGCGGGAATGGGGCCGGTGTCATCACCGGTCCGTACGCACGCCTTCTCGCACAAGCCACCGATCTGGGCCCGGCCCGCTCCGGGAAGGTGAAACTGACCGCCGCACTGAATCAGTTCGATGAACCGCTGGCTCTGCGTGCGTGGGCGAATGCCAGCGACTTGGCGGTGCACTGGGACCCTGGCGACAACTGGGCCGTTCTCGAGGGGAGCCCCTCAGCGGTGTCGACGGCCTTGGGCGTGACTGTTCATGATTACCGCGTCAACGGCGGTCTCGATACCGGCCGTGTCTTCTATGGATCGCCTCAGCAGCCCGACGTCCCGCGTGCAGTGCGTTCCGAAGTCGCGGGCTTGGGCCGCGTCCTGGGCTACCTTCCCAGCCGGGAATCGTTCCCGTCGCCGCCCCCGCGGGACGTGCCTGACGGTGGTCTCCTCCCCCACCAACTCCTGACCGCCTACAACGCGATGTCATTGGCGGAAGCCGGATACACCGGAAAGGGCGTCACGGTGGTGGTGTTCGGCTTCGACGGCTTCGACCAGGAGGACATGGACAGCTACGCCGAATGGTTTGACGTTTCGCCGTTTTCACCGAAAGTCGTCGGAGGGATGCCCGAGCAACGCAGCGGCGAGGCCACCATGGATCTCCAGGTGATTCACGCCGTCGCCCCGGACGCCACGCTGGTCCTGGTCAACGCACGGCCTACCGTCGAGGAGGGCGGCGGCTTCGACAGAGTCGGACAACTCATGGAATCGGTGGATCGCGAGTTCCCCGGAGCCATTTGGAGCCTGTCCATCGGATGGGGATGCGACCGGATGTTCACCGCCGCCGACCTCGCGCCGGTACGCACCGCCCTGTCCAGGGCACAGGAGAACGGGACGACGGCGTTCATCGCCACCGGCGATCTCGCCGGCTTGGAATGCAAGGGCGGCCAATCCTGGTCGGATCCGCCGAGCCCGGACGATGTCGGCGTGGATGCGGTCGCGTCGATCCCGGAGATCACCTCAGTCGGGGGTACTCGACTGGCCACCAACGCCGACGGCGAATGGGTTGCCGAACAGTCCTGGTACAACGTCCCGCTGACCCAGGGCAGCGCGGGCGGTGCGTCGACGATCTACCGGCGGCCGGCATGGCAGGCGATCGCCGAGGACGCCGGCCCGGCCGACAGCCGGTTGGTACCCGATGTTTCCGCGGTCGCGGACCCGTCCACGGGAGTGAAGTTCGTCTTCAATCAGCAGGTGCTTGTCGGGGGCGGCACGTCTCAGGCTGCGCCGATCTGGGCCGGTTTCGCAGCACTGATCAACCAGCAATTCCGCGAGAAGGGCCACGCCCCACTCGGTGACATCAACCCGGACTTGTATGGAATCGCCGCCGGCTCGCTGACCCCGAGCTTCCGGGATATCCGACTTGGCGGAAATGCCGTCACGCCGGGCGGGCGGCCCGGCTACGACATGGTGACCGGCCTGGGCAGTCCCATCGTCGACAACCTCCTCAAGAACATCGTGCTGAGCCGGGCGGCGGGCCGATGAGCGAGACGGCCAGCCGGTCGAGGTGGCGTCGCATCGTGGGACCTCGATACTTCCTCGTCCTGGGTCTATGGCTGGTGGGTCTGATCGTTGCGCTGGTGGTGCTCGTTTTCGTTGATCGCCAGGTGGTCCACACTCCGGTCTATCTCTGCCCTCCGGATTGCGGCCGGCCGCCCACTGGTCTGCCGGTATCGAACGCTCCACGCTTCGTCGCTCCCGATGGTTCCTTCACCGTCAACTATCCGGCCGAGGGGCCCGCGTTCACGAATAGCTTTGACGCCAACGGCGTGACCTCACGCTGGAACCTGGGGGACGGCGGGACGCTGCGGTTGTTCGGAACGCCGGCAAACGACCGCGTAGCGCGCGAGGTGGTCGACGACTTCGTCGCCGAGGCGTTCCCCGATTCGGTGGTGTCCTACGAACTCCCCAACGCCACTGTCGGTTTTCAGCAGGGCTACGGCGTGGTCGCGGATTTCACCTCGGGCAAACGATCCGACCCGTCACGCATCATCGTCATTGCCGCGGTCAAGAACGACCTGGCCCTGGTCGCCGCTGCAGAGGGCCCTTTTGTTCAGTTCGGCCCCGGTGTGGGACCGGGGCCACCGTCAGCTGCGAACCTGGAAATCGCCCAGTTGATGGGTGACTACGTCAACAGCTTCGCATGGCAGGGAGAACAACCCCGATGAAGCAGTGGCCGATTAGGGACGGCCCACTAGGGACGGCCGATTAGGGACTCAGTCGGCCTTGCGCGCCGGGCACACGGGTGGGTGCCGGGTTCGCGGAATGGTCTGGCGAGAACGATCCGATGGACTGTTTCTCGGTCGGCGTCAACGTCGCCGGGGACTGCGGCGCGCTGGTTCCGGAAGGCTCTTTGACGTCGGTCGGGGCATCGTTCTTGTCGCCACTGCAAGCGGTCATCGTGACCATGGCGACCAGGGCAGCACCGCCGGCCAACAAGGCAGCCCGAGCCTGGAGTTGTGTGAAGTTCACCATTCGTGCATCTCGTTCCTGCCGCAAGGCCTAGATCAACGCGCGTCTCGACGTTACATCACCAGGACTGACTCAGGATCGCTCGGCAACAGCGACCGCCCGCGAAGACTCGTTGCAGTCAAGGCCGTCAATCGGGCTGAGGTAGTTGCCAACCTGCGGTGTTCATGGCCGCCACGGGCACATCGGCCAACCGCAGTGCGGCTCGCAGAGTCACCAGGCCGATCGCTGTCAGGGCAGTGACCGTCACGATCTCCGCGGATCTGGCCAGCTGAGCGGCATCGATGAGATAGATACCGACATATACCGCGATACCAACCGCTGTCAGGACACTGAGCATGCGACGAACCCGGCCCGGGCCTTCGCGTGAATCACTATCGACCCGGTACCAGAGCCTGAGACCTGCACATCCTCCGACGACGACACTCGTCACCGGGTCGATGAAGCCATAGAGATACGCCTCCTCGAAGAATCGCCACCGGCCGTATCCATCGAGTAATCCGGTGGCGAACTGCGGGGCCAGCCAGGCGGTCGTGCCTGCAGCGGAATACGCCAACGCGCACGTGGCACCGATCGCGAAGCCATCCAGAGACCCCGATACTCGTCGATGAAATAGCCTGACCCCGACGATCGTTATCAGCATCAGCGCGACACCAATCAATGTGGCGGTCAATCCCAGTGATAGCTGATGCTGCAGTTGGGAGCCAGCCGCAATCGGTACGCCGTACTCCCTGGCGACGAGGTCGCCCGTCCACACCCACCACGCCACGCTGATCGCGCCGGCACTCCCAGCCCCCACGATCATCGCAGCACGTGAGTCGCCCGCGATCCCGGACTGCCACACGTAGATGGCGAACAGCAACGGCATGCCGACACACACGAGAATCACCAGCGGCGCCAACCATCTCAGCATCGAAAAGGTCAGGAGCCCCGCGAACACCAGAACAAGTCCGTGCCGGAATGGCCAGCGCATCGGCCTTGTCAGGGTCGGAAAGAGCGATCTGGTTACCATCGCATCCCTGAGGCAACTCCGTTCCTGATACGCGGCGATCTCATGTCGCAGCCAAACCTAACGCACGTCCGCGAGGAATCACGCTGGCGGTCAACACGCCTTGAGCCCCTTACGTCTGGCCTACCACGGCATCGGCATGCACACTAGGACCATGCTGGCACTGCGCACATTACGGCTCCCACCCCGAACTCAGAGACTGCCACAGCATCGACGGGTGTGATCGTGAACAGGCCTCAGCTGAAGAACCTCTCCGATGTCCGCGCCTTCTTCCACACCAATACGGTGCCGCTGTATTTCATCTCCCCGACGCCGTTCAACCTGCTCGGCATTGACCGCTGGGTACGAAACTTCTTCTATCTGAACTACTTCGACTCCTTCGAGGGCACCCACCCACGTGTGTTCGTCCCACGACAGCGCGATCGGCGGGACTTCGATTCCATGGGAGACGTCTGTAATCATCTTCTCTCGGATCCACAGACACTGGAATTCATCGCAGACCGAGGACCCGGCGGCAAGGCGTGTTTCGTCATGCCGAACGAGGAGACCTCGGGCCTGGCCCGCCGGGCGGGCCTTGAGGTCATGGAACCCCCACCGGAACTACGGCACCGACTGGACTCCAAGGTCGTCATGACGCGCCTCGCCCAGGATGCGGGGGTGCCGAGCGTTCCCCACACGATCGGGCGGGTGGGCTCCTATCGCGATCTCCAGACCCTGGCGCACGACGCGGGACTGGGCGATGACCTCGTGGTGCAGGATCCTTACGGCAACGCCGGCAGCGGGACCTACTTCCTTCGCGGTGAGCGCGATTGGGATCACTGCGCAGCCGATCTGGTCGGACAACCCGCCGTCAAGATCATGAAACGCATCCGCAACGTGGAGATCTGCCTGGAGGGGACCGTCACGCGACACGGCACCGTCGTCGGTCCCGCGATGACCAGTCTGGTGGGTTATCCGGAGCTGACCCCCTATCCGGGCACGTGGTGCGGCAATGACGTCTGGCGAGAGGCGTTGCCGCCGGAGCAGACTCACATCGCGCGGGAGATGGTCACCAAACTGGGCGACATGCTGGGCAGAGAAGGCTACCGGGGCTACTTCGAGGTCGACCTGCTCCATGACCTGGACTCCGACGAATTGTATTTGGGCGAGGTGAACCCGCGGATCAGCGGCGCCAGTCCGATGACGAACTTGACCACCGAGGCCTATGCCGACATCCCGCTGTTCCTGTTCCATCTCCTCGAGTTCATGGACGTCGACTACGAACTCGACATCGGGGAGATCAATGCCCGGTGGGAGCGGGGTTACGGCGAGGACGAGGTCTGGGGTCAGGTGATCATCGCCGAGACCTCAACGGAGATTGAACTTTTCACCAAAACGCCGCGAACCGGCGTGTACCGCCTCGATGAGGCCGGGCGCGCTTCGTTCGCGCGTCCCGCCGACGACTGGGACTCGATCACCGATGACTCCGAGGCCTTCTACATGCGTGTCGCCGCACCCGGCGACTTACGTTGCGAAGGATGCCAACTGGGGGTTCTCGTTACCCGCGGGCATCTGCAGAGCCCAGATTATCAGCTTACCGAGCACTGCCAGCACTGGCTCAGCGCCATCAAGGCGAAGTTCTTTTCCACGCCTCTCGTGCAGTCCTCGCCGATCGTGTCCCGTCTCGTGGCCCGCGCTTGACTCCGTTGGAGGTGGATGAGCCGACCGGCGGTCACACGAAGCGGCGCACATGAGCGTGGCCGAGTCCAGTCGGGTCCCGGCCGGCCTGACGCTGGCGAACTGGCTATGGCCGCCGTATTCGCGTTGGTCCTACCAGCATGTCGCGGACGTCGTTCCCACCGAAGTGATTTCACGCGGCGATGCGCCAGCCGCGATACTGGCTCCGGGGCCGTCCGAGGTGTCCGGCATTCAGGTTCACACCGCTGAAGGAACCCGCACGACCGTCGGGGCAGTCATGAGCGACACCGACACCGACGGGTGGGCGGTTACCCACCGCGGGGCATTGGTCACCGAGTCTTACCTCGACGGTCTCGGACCGCAGACGCTGCACCTGATCTTCTCCGTGAGCAAATCACTGGTCGGAGCAGTCGCCGGCGCACTGTACGGGGCCGGGGCGATGGACCTCGACGCACCGGTGACCGCGTTCGTACCCGCCCTGGCGCATAGCGGCTACGCCGGCGCCACCGTTCGTGACCTTCTGGACATGAGATCGGGTGTCAACTTCTCCGACGACTACGGTGACCCGGCCGCCGAGATTCATGTCCTCGACCAGGCGATGGGCTGGGCCCCCCGGAACCATCCGGACATGCCGTCGACGCTGTACGACTTCCTGTTGACCCTGCGACGGAAGTCACCGCACGGCGGGCCCTTCGAATATCGCTCCTGCGAAACCGATGTCCTCGGCTGGATCTGCGAAGTCGTTGGGGGCCAACGAATGCCCGACCTGATGTCGGAACTGTTGTGGAGTCGTATCGGCGCTCAGTGCGATGCCACGATCGGTGTGGACGCTGCGGGCACCGGGATGTTCAACGGCGGCATCAGCGCCTGTCTGACCGATCTGCTCCGATTCGGCGCAGTCTTTCTCCAGGAGGGCGTTTCGCTGACCGGCCATACCGTGCTACCGATTGAATGGATCGCCGACACCCTGGCCGGCGGGCCTGATTCCCGCCAGGCGTTCGCGGCAGGTCCGGGAGAAGCCGGCTTTCCCGGCGGGATGTACCGCAACCAGATGTGGTTTCCCTACCCCGGCAGCAATGTTCTGCTGTGCCTGGGCATGTGCGGGCAATTGATCTATATCAACCGCGAAGCAGAAGTGGTCGCTGCCAAGCTCTCCACGCAGCCTCCAACGCACGGACCACACGTTCTCACCAACACCTTGCGGGCATTCGATGCGGTGGCAAGGGAATTGACGGGATCGCCGTCGCTGCGAGCTGAGTGAGGGCGAACGACGCCGTCGGGCTCACGTCAATTCTTCTGCTCGAACCCGGGGCCGTGCAAGGGCTCTCCGAAACGTGCTCGGTGGGCGAGCAACGGATCAACCGTCCGTACGGCGATATCGAGACGCTGCGACGGGCTACCGGTCAGCAGGACCCATGAATGCCCCGAGCGGGTAAGGGATGAAACGAACCACTGAGTCATGGCCGCACGAACCGCAAGATCCCCTTCGCGTAAGCCATCGTCCTGCCAGGCAACTCCGCGATGATCGGTGACCAGATACACCGCACGGGGACGCACGCGCGTCCACGGTTGGCCGGAGCGTGCCCGGACCCCGAGGTATCGGCGTTCCCACACCGCGGTTGCGAAGGCATCGGTGTCACAAATCAGGACCGGAGAACCCGCCTCGGCTGCGATCTGCTCGCGGCGGCTCTGCTCCACCGCGATGGTGTCGAAATCGTCTGTATTCCAGACCAAATCGTCAAGATCCGATTGCGGGGAGGCTTTCCATTTCTGTTGGGTGTATTCACGGCCGAACTCCCCGACGCATCGGGTTGCGGCCCAGCATCCGCCCTGCGCACCATAGTGCTCGGTCAATTGTTGGGCGAGGGTGGTGGTCCCGGTCGACTCCGCCCCGAGCACGACCACCCGGGTCGTCAGACCCGCGCGGGTGGCCGGAGCGAGATCGGTCCAACGCCCGGCCAGATCGTTGCGAACCGCCGAACTACTCACCTCGGTCCGGGATATGCGAACGTCGGCTGCGTTGAGCCTGCGCGCCAGCTCGGCACCGTAGCGCTCGCCGCAGAAGACCGCGTCAACGTCGACGGGACCACCTGCTTCGCGCAGAGCGGCTCTGACGAGCGCCATCTGGGCGGCCCACACCTGATCGTCGGTGACATCGAGCGGGGCATCGCCGGCAATGCCGACAATCCGGACCGAGGATTCCTGCGTGTGCTCGGCGCGGACCCACTCCAGCCGGTCGGCAAGCAGGATCGTCTCTACCGCCGCCGCCATGACCAGGACGGTGAGAAGGTCGCAGCGCGCTGCGGCCTGCCGGATGGCTGCGTGGTGTCCGACATGGGGAGGGTAGAACTTCCCGAGGAGCAACCCGTGCCGGTAGCGCACCGACATCAATCGAAGGCCTTTCCGGTGCCCAGGACGTCAGCGCGTTTCCCGGACCATGACCGCAGTCCCATCATGCAGAGCCCGAGGAACAGCACGTACACCAGCGCCGTGAGATTCAGCCCCCTGCTGAGATTCAGCGGGATGTAGATGCAGTCCGCGGCGATCCAGAAGTACCAGGTCTGGATCCACTTCCCGTTGAGTAGCCACTGCGCCACAAGGGACAGGCTGGTGGTCACGGCGTCGAGGAACGGTGCCGCGTCCTGTGCCCACCGCAGAGCCGGGTAGAGGGCGGCCGTGCCGACCACGACGGCCGCCGCGCACCACAGTAGGTTGCGGCGAGTGAGTACGCGCACCTGAAGCGGCGCACCGCCGGGTTTGCCCTGCAGCCATTTCCACCATCCCAGGCATCCCAGACCGATGTACAGGAATTGCAGGGCCGCGGCGGCCCACAGCCTGGCCGCGGCGAACAACACGAGGAAGAACGTCGCATTGGCAATACCGACGGGGAAGTTCGCGATGCTGCGTCGCACGGTCAGCGCGACACATGCACCGCCGGTGAGGAATCCCAGAAACTCCGCAACGCTGACGGGGTCCCCCCACAGCACAAATGCCGGAGCGTTGAGCGGCGCCACCGCTTCGGTCAGCCAGGCCGTCATCGGGTTCGGGGGCCGGAGTCCCAGCGGGAAATGAGCTGGCGCACTCCGGGACCTACGTCGCGGTGGCCGACGATACGAATGTCCAGACCGGCGTATTCGACGACACCCAGGGCGCGCTGGATCGCGTCCAGTATCCACGTCATGTCGTTGCCGAAAGCTCCTCCGCCGACAGTGGTCAGCAGGACGATGGTGGAACCACCACTGCCAGCCTGCTCCGCTGCTGCCAACAGCGTCGCCTCATAGGTGGACTCCAGAACAAGTCGCGCGAAGGGCTCCCACTGTCGGCGGGCCAGGTGCGAGTATCCGACGGGCAGTGCAGAGCAGAATGCCTGCGATACCCGAGGGCGCCGTTCTCCGTCGGCGTCGGTGACCTCCACGCCCCGATGCAGGCCGATGGCCAGGTGTCCGCGCAGGGCCTCCCGGAGATGCTCGTCGGCCCCGGACAACGCCGCACCGATCGCGGCAAGTCCTTCGGCCGTCGCCAGGGCGTAGCCGTTCTGCATCGACCACAGGCTCGCCGACGGTAGCCCGGTCAGCTCGGCCAACGCCGCGCCCAGGCCGGCCAGTGCGTCGATTTGGCGGTCCGTCGTCTGACCCACCTCGCCGCCCACAGGCACGAAGTAGTTGCGGTAGATCGTTGCGGCGCCGGCGGCTATCGCGCATGCCGGCCCTTGAGTGGGGTCGTCGGCGTAGCGGGCAACGCCCTGCTCGGGGCTGACGTGCGGCGACACCATCTCCAGCACGTTGAATTGGGAGGCCACTTGGAATAATGCGCCCTCGAACCGGGCATCCTGGTGGAGCGCGCGGGCATCACCGACCAGACCACTCAGCGAACTTCGGGGGCCACCGGTGGCGTCGACCCGTTCCCGAAGCGTTGTCAGGGTGGGCAGGGTGAAGTCGCCGATTCCGTAGGACCTACCGTTGACGGTCGAGATCAACTGGTCGCCGTCTACGCGCAGCCTTCGCTGTGTGGATGCGTAGTCATCTTCGACGAAGCCCGTCAGTCGTTCGAACCAATCCATCGCTGCCGTCCCCCATTCTCCCCGGCCATTCCTACCAGGGCCGAGAACCAGCGATGTACTGAAGCACAGGGGTCGTGTCGGGGATGCGTTCGGTTGACAGTTTATATCGACATCTATCAATATAGACGTATGTCGATCAAAGGTCCCGCCGTGGGCCTGCCCTGCTGTCCACCGTTGACCGATGAACCGTTGGACACCGATGAGGCCCGGGACCTTTCCCGGATGTTCAAGGCGTTGGGCGATCCGGTGCGGTTACGCATCCTGAGTCTCATCGCCAGTCACGAAGGCGGGCTGTGCTGCGTGTGCGATATCACCGAGGCCTTCGAGGTCTCGCAGCCCACGGTGTCCCACCACCTCAAGACCCTGCGTGCGGCCGGACTGCTGGACTGCGAGCGGCGCGGCACCTGGGTGTACTACTGGGTCATTCCCTCGGCGCTGCGGCAACTTTCGACCATCCTGAATCCCGGCTCCGATATTCCGGACACACCCGACAGGGCATCAACCGCGGCCGTCCAACGAAGGGTATGCCGATGACTGAGAAGCCGTCCGTGTTGTTCGTCTGCGTTCATAACGCCGGTCGCTCCCAGATGGCTGCGGGCCTCCTGACCTCACTGGCCGGGGATGCCATCGAGGTGCGGTCGGCGGGCAGTGCGCCCGCCGATGCGGTCAATCCGGCCGCAGTGCAGGCCATGGCCGAGATCGGCATCGACATCTCGACTCAGGACCCGAAGATCCTCACCGCCGCGGCGGTCGAGGCCTCCGACGTGGTCATCACCATGGGATGCGGAGACACCTGCCCCTTCTATCCCGGAAAGAGCTACCGCGACTGGGATCTCGACGACCCAGCGGGCAAGGGCGTCGAGGACGTCCGTGCGATCCGCGACGAGATCAGAGTCCGCATCGAGGACCTCATCGCCGAACTGCTGCCCGACACCACAACCCGCCGATAATGCCCGCAATGAGGAGGTCCGTCATGTCCCGAATCCAATTGGCGCTCAACGTCGATGACCTCGACGCTGCCATCGCGTTCTATTCCGCGCTGTTCACGACCGAACCTGCAAAGGTCAAGCCCGGGTACGCCAACTTCGCCATCGCAGAGCCGCCCCTGAAACTGGTACTGCTGGAAAACCCGGGCAGGGGTGGAACTCTCAACCACCTCGGTGTCGAGGTCACCTCCAGCGAGCAGGTACATGCCGAGATCGCCAGGCTCGCCGCCGCCGGCATGTTCACCGAGGAGGAAATCGGCACCACCTGCTGCTTCGCCACTCAGGACAAGGTCTGGGTCACGGCACCGGACGGGGAGCGGTGGGAGGTCTACACCAAGCTCGCCGACACCGATACGTTCGGGGCGGCACCCGACCGCGCGCCGGTTGCTGATTCCGGCATCTGCTGCGCGGACACCGCCGCGGGAAATCCCGCGTGACCACTGCGCCGGCCGGACCGGTCGTGGGCAAGCTGTCCACCCTCGACCGGTTCTTGCCGGTATGGATTGTCATCGCCATGGCCGGCGGTCTGCTGCTCGGGCGGTGGGTTCCCGGCCTGAACACCGCCCTGGAGAAGGTCCAGATCGACGGCATCTCCCTGCCGATCGCACTGGGCTTGCTGGTGATGATGTATCCGGTGCTGGCCAAGGTGCGCTATGACCGCCTCGACACCGTCACCAGCGACCGCAGGATGCTCATCAGTTCACTGCTGCTGAATTGGGTGCTGGGACCAGCGCTGATGTTCACGTTGGCCTGGGTGATGCTGCCCGACCTGCCGGAATACCGCACCGGCCTGATCATCGTCGGACTCGCGCGGTGCATCGCGATGGTGATCATCTGG
>JAGQTS010000077.1 GCA_020438895.1 Mycobacterium sp. | reverse complement strand
CCGAACCACATGTGCGCCATCTCGTGCAGGACGGTCTCGGCGCGCCGCTCGTAGCTGTATCGGGTCACCTTGCTGCGGAATACGTAGTCCTCGAGGAACGTCACCGCGCCGGCGTTCTCCATCGCGCCCGCATTGAACTCCGGCACGAACAGCTGGTCGTACTTGCCGAATGCGTAGGGAACCCCGAAGTTCGCGTGATAGAACTCGAAGCCCTGCTTGGTCTCGGTGAACAGTCGGTCGGCATCCATGTGCTGCGCCAACGACGCCCGGCAGAAGATCCCGAGGGGGATCTCGCCGTGCTCGTCGTGATAGGAGTCGCGCCACGCCGCGTAGGGCCCGGCGACCAGCGCCACCAGGTACGTACTCATCGGAGGCGTGGTGGCGAAGGTGTGGGTGACGACGTCACCTGAGCGGTGGGCCTGGACCGTTGCCCCGTTGGAGATCACCTGCCAGTGCGCGGGGGCGGTCACCACGACCTCGAAGGTCGCCTTCAGGTCGGGCTGGTCGAAACAGGCGAACATCCGCTTGGCGTCAGCGGTTTCGAATTGCGAGTACAGGTAGACCTCCCCGTCGACGGGGTCGACGAAGCGGTGCAGACCCTCGCCGGTATTGGAGAAATAGCAGTCCGCTTCGACCACCAGCACGTTGTTCTCCGCGCACCCGGCCAGGGGGATCCCGGTGGCTTCGTCATAGCCGGATACGTCGATCTGGTGTCCGTTGAGCACGGCACTGCGCACGGAGTGGGCGGCCAGGTCGATGTAGGTGTCGGTCCCGGCCAGCGCCTCGAACCGCACCGTCGTCACCGACCGGAACAGGCTCTGCGAAGGCCCGGTGAGATCCAATTCGATGAGATAGCTCTCCACGCTCACCAGCGCCGCGCGTTCGATGGCCTCATTGCGGGTCAGATTCGGTAGCACGCGCTCCAACCTATCCTTAGGCCATGACTGGCAGAGCGCGCGTTGACTTCTGGTTCGACCCACTGTGCCCGTGGGCATGGATCACCTCACGATGGATCCTGGAAGCGGAGCAGGTGCGTGATATCGACGTGCATTTCCGGGTGATGAGCCTGGCGGTGCTCAACGAGGGCCGCGACATGTCCGAGCAGTACCGGGAGTTGATGAGGATGGCCTGGGGTCCGGTGCGGGTCGCGATCGCCGCCGAGCAGGCGCACGGCGGTGCGGTGCTGGGTCCGCTCTACACCGCGATGGGCACCCGAATTCACAATCAGGGCAACAAGAACATCGACGAGGTGATTGCCGGGTCACTGGACGAGGCGGGCCTGCCCGCCGGACTGGCCGCCGCCGCAGGCGACGACACCCTCGACGATGCCCTGCGGACCAGCCACCATGCCGGGATGGACGCCGTCGGTGCGGATGTCGGCACTCCGACGATCCACATCAACGGTGTCGCCTTCTTCGGCCCGGTGCTTTCGGTGATCCCGCGAGGGGAGGAGGCCGGCCGGATCTGGGATGCTGCGGTGACCCTGGCCGGCTATCCGCATTTCTGGGAACTCAAACGCACCCGCACCGAGTCGCCGCAGTTCGATTGATGATGGCATCACTCGATCCGTGGGCGATGCTGGAGGTCGCCTACCGGGAAGCCCGATCGGGGCTCGCGGAGGGCGGAATCCCGATCGGGGCAGCGCTGTTCGGTCCCGACGGATCCCTGCTGGGCCACGGGCGCAATCGTCGGGTCCAGGATGGCGATCCCGCTATGCACGCCGAAACGGCGGCCTTTCGCGCGGCCGGACGGCAACGCGGCTACCGGTCGATGACGATGGTGACCACGTTGTCCCCGTGCTGGTACTGCAGCGGTTTGGTACGCCAGTTCAACATCGGCCGAGTGATCATCGGCGAGCATTCCACCTTCGTCGGGCCGGAGGGCTGGCTGGCCGAGCAGGGGGTTGCCCTCACTGTGCTCGACGATGAGCGCTGCGTTGCGATGATGACCGACTTCATCGCCGATCATCCCGAACTGTGGAACGAGGACATCGGCCGCTGATTCGGACGAGGGTGTGAGCAGGCAATCGGGCCGCCGTTAGGGTGTCGTCCATGCGCGTCTACCTTGGAGCCGACCACGCCGGCTACGAACTCAAGCAGGCCATCATCGAGCATCTTCGCCAGGCGGGTCATGAGGCGGTCGACTGTGGTGCTTTCGGCTATGACGCCGATGACGACTACCCAGCGTTCTGTATCGCCGCAGCGGAGCGGACGGTGGCTGACCCGGGCAGCCTGGGCATCGTTCTGGGGGGTTCGGGGAACGGTGAGCAGATAGCGGCCAACAAGGTGCCCGGCGCGCGCTGCGCGCTGGCCTGGAGTGCCGAGACGGCCGCACTGGCCCGAGAGCACAACAACGCCCAACTGATCGGCATCGGTGGTCGGATGCACAGCCTTGACGATGCGCTGGCCATCGTTGACACGTTCGTCAGCACCCCGTGGTCGGAGGCGCCGCGCCACCAGCGCCGCATCGACATCCTCGCCGACTACGAGCGCACGCACGTCGCTCCGCCGGTGCCCGGCGCTCCGGACTGAGTATCTCAGCGCTGCGGCACGTGTCCCGCGGCGATGCGCTGATACAAGGCGCTGCCCGGACCGGGGTCGCACTGCTGAAGGATCCACCACGCGCCGCACAGGTTGGACGACAGGATGGGAACCCGGAGTTTGCCGCCAACCCGGTAGATGCTGGCGATGCTGACAAGTCCGGTCCCGGTCAGCAGCAGGGCTGAGCCCGGCTCGGGCTCGACCGACCGCAGGTGGCTGACCACCTCATCCGTTCTCGTCTCATAGGCACTGAACTCCTGCCCGGCCCCGAGAAGGTGTTCGACGGAAACGACGTTCATGCCTGCGCCGGTCCAGTAGGCCACCGTTTCCTCGGTGAGCCAATCCGGATAGGGCGACATCAGATGGATGCGCCTGATACCCAGTGCCTGGAGAGCATCGTGGACGGCGAGACTGGCGGTGCTGACCGGGGCGCCGAACCGTTCGGTCAGTCCGGCACACAGGTCCCGGTCGCCGTCCAGTCCGAGTTGATAGTTGGGGCCGGTCATCGCGACCAGGGCGCACACCACCCCCAACCCGTACAGGCCGTCAAGCGCATCCTCGTAGGCCTGGACATACATCCGGTTGCGTTGCGCCAGAGTCATCCCCGTGTACCGGGGCAGGCGCGAGCTGTAGACCAGGATGTCGTCACCGAGGAGCGCGTCGATTTCGGGCTCGACAACCGGATTGGAGGGCGGGACCACCACCCCGATTCGCCGGCAACCGTCCCCCAACCAGGCGAGTTCCTGGATGTCCTCCGCGGCGCCGTCTCCGATCTGCGCGCCTTGTTCGACCACGGCGTCAAACCTACCCGGCCGGGCCGGTCGGACGCCGATACGACGGAGTTCGCCGCCGCGCGGTCCGACTTGGCCAACCTGCTATGGTGCCCGCGATGCCAGACCTGAGCGCTAGGCCCCACGCGGCCGACATGGAGCCGCCGGGATGCTGCTGATCCTGGCGGTCGTGGGTGCGATCCTGGTCGCTGCTATCGCCGACCGGCACGGCCGGGAACCTGCGCTGGTGATCGTGGTCGTCGGCATTGCAGCGTCCTTCACGCCCGGTTTCCCGGGACTGGACATCGACTCCGAGGTGTTGCTTTCAGTGGTGCTGCCGCCACTCTTGTACTCGGCAGCGCTGGGATTCTCGTTCCCGACGTTTCTGCGCAACATCCGACCCATCCTGGGATTGGGCGTCGGTCTGGTGGTGGTGACCGCGTTCGCGGTGGCTGCGGTGGCATCCTGGCTGGTGGCACCGTTGAGCTTCGGCATCGCCCTGGTCCTGGGGGCGGTGGTGGCCCCGCCTGATGCGGTGACCGCGGTGGCGGTCGGGCGAAAACTGGGCCTGCCCAAACGGGTCATGGCGATTCTCACCGGCGAAAGTCTGGTCAACGACGCGGCTGCGTTGACGCTGTTCTCCATTGCAGTCGCTCATGTTGCCGGAACCCGGGCGTTCATCGCCGACCCGGTGCTGCTGTTCGGCTACAGCGCGGTGATCGGGCCCGTGGTGGGGGCGGCACTGGGTTACGCCACCCTGTGGATTCGAAAGCGCCTCGACAACCCCGGTCTGGAGACCGTGCAGGGTCTGCTGGTGCCGTTCACGGCGTTCATCTGCGCCGAACACCTGCATGCCTCGGGGGTGCTGGCCGTCGTCGTCGCGGGCTTCGTCGTCGGCCACGGCACGCTGTCGGCCGGATATCAGACCCGCCTACAGGAACGCTATGTCTGGAGTTCGGTCGATGTGCTGCTGGAGGCATTCGTCTTCGCCTATATCGGTTTGCACATGCGCTTCGTTCTCGAGGATGTACACCAGGCGCACGACTCGCTCGTGCAGGTGGGGATCGCCGCGCTGATCGTGCTCGCCGTGGTGTTGCTCATCCGCCCGGCGTGGGTGTTCATGATGTTCGGCCGCGGTGTGCTGTTCCGGCACGTGGAGCGGACGTTGAGTGTGCCGACCTCGCCCCGGGCGCGCAGCGCCCTGGGTGCTTGGCGGAGGCGCTCCGCCGCGCTCGGAAAGCCCTGGTTGTGCTGGCGGGAGAACGCGGTGGTCTCCTGGACCGGTATGCGTGGGGTGGTGACCCTGGCGGCGGCCTCGGGAATTCCGCTGACCACATCCACTGGTGAGCCGTTCCCGGAACGGGCCACGATCCAGGCCATCGCGTTCGTCGTCAGCGTGGGCACGCTCCTGCTCCAGGGCGCAACGCTGCCATCGCTGATCCGCCGGCTGAAGCTGTCCGACGAGGCCGATGCGGCCTACGACCGTGCTGAAACGGAGAAGGCAGAGCAGGTGGTGCGGTGGGCCGCCGAGGAGGTGCTGGCCCGTTTCGATGCCGCTGACCCGACGACAGGCCTGGACGCGGCTGCCCGCGCCGAGATCCGTCAGGTCATCGCCCGCCACTCGCAGGACGCTGACGAGATGCCTGACCCGGCGGAGCATTCGCTGCGTGGCGAGGTCTTCGCTGCGCTCTACCGCGATGTGCTGGCACGGCAGCGCGCGGCGCTGATCGCTGAACGCGACAGCGGACGCATCGATGACGAGATCGTGCGAGCCATGCTCGATCGTCTGGACCTGCAGGAGGCGGGGATCACCGCACGGCTGGAGAGCCGGATCTGACCCCGGGTGGGTTAGAAGTCGCCGAATCCACCGAAGTCGCCGAAATCACCCCCGCCGAAATCACCCCCGCTGTCCCAGCCTCCGTCAACGCCGCCGGTGTCGACACCGTGGTCCGCGCCGGCATCCAACCCGGCGTCATACCCTTGCTCGAAGCCGGTGCCGTAGCCGTTCTCGAAGCCGGCGGCGCTGTAGCCGACCCCCGACATCCCGGAGAACAGGGCATCGAAGAGCAGCACCGAACCCAGGCCCCAGGCGCCGGCTACCAGTGCCGGTTTCCACCACGGCTCGGAGTACCACCCCGCGGGCACCGGACGACCGGCGACCCGCCCGCCCGGGAAGTAGTTGGGCGTGTTCTGCGTCGGTGTCGGGGACGCCTCGATCTGCCTGCCCTCGAACTCGATACGGCGGTCTTCGGTGACCACGCCGGCCGACGTCTGGCCGGAGATCGTCTCCAACTCCGGTCCCGGGTCCATTCCCATGGCCACCCGCGCCGCACGGACGTAGTACAGACCCTCTAGTGCGCTCTCTTTGGCCAGCATCGCCTGCTTGGCCGTCGTGGCCTGCTCGATCTGGGATGAGGCGGCGGTGAAACGCTCGGAGGCATCGGCCAGCGCTTGTTGCGAGGCGGTGTCGTTCCCGGTCAGGTTGACCACCTGGCCGCCGAGGCGTTCGATCACCCGGCGGGCGTCTGCCTTCGCGTCCGCGAGGCTGGCTGCGTTCCGATTGCCGGAAGCGCGCGTCGAGGACCACATGGCTAGGGCGATCATGGCGAGGACGGCGATGATGAGGATGACCAGGGCACCGTTCATGGCGTCCACAGTACCGAGTCGGCGCGGGTCGGCAGCCGGATGTGAACCGGGGTCTCAGCCGACCCCGAGGACACGGTAGACCGCATCGGAGAGCGCGGTGCTGCGCGGGTCGGCGTTGCACTTGGTGGCATCGAAATGGTTCATCACATACGCGTAGCCGATGCCGTGCTCCAGGTCGACGAAACCGTAGGAGCCGCCCGAGCCGCCGTGACCGAAGCTGAGCGGGTTCGGACCGGCCACCTTACGCTGGTTGAGCATGTAGCCCAGCCCCCAGCCGTGGTCGGCGACCCGGGGACCGAGGACGACATCGGGGTCGAAGCCGCCCTGGGAGACCCGAACTTTTTCCAGGTGGGCACGCGGGAGGATCTTTTCCTGGGCCAGCCCGTTGTAGAAGGTCGCCAGTCCCAGCGCGGACACGTGTCCGTTGGTGCCGGGAAACTCGCAGGTGCGCCAGCGGGTCAGATCATGGGAGCCCAGTTCGTCGTCGGGGATGAAACCCATCGCCACCGACAGACCCGCCATTGCGTGCTCGTCAAGAGATTCCGGGTGCCCGGGAGCGCCGCCGGCGGTCAGGACATCACGGATGTGCGGCTTGTTGACCATTGCGGCACAGCGGCGGTGCTCGGACCGGGGCAATCCGATGTGGACGTCGACGCCCATCGGTTCGGCGATTTCGGTGCGCAGGTACTCGCCGAGAGTTCGTCCCGTCACCCGCCGGACCACCTCGCCGAGGATGAATCCGAAGCTCACCATGTGGTAGCCCTGAGCCGAACCGGGTGCCCACCAGGGCCGTGCTTGAGCCAGTCGCGCGCAGACCAGGTCCCAGTCGGCAACCTCGGTGTAGTGCATCCGGGTCTGGGGCGCGATGACCCCGGACCGATGGCCCAGAACGTCGGCGACGGTCACGTCCTGCTTGCCGCACTGGCCGAAGTCCGGCCAGTACCGCGACACCGGGGCATCGAGGTCGATCTCGCCGCGGTCCGCCAGCAGATGAACGCACGTGCTGGTCAAGCCCTTGGTGGCGGAGAAGACGCTGACCAGGGTGTCCTCCCGCCAGCGACGCTGTCCGGAGGCGTCGGCCCAGCCGCCCCACAGGTTGACCACCAAGTCGCCGCGAATCCACACGGCGACGGCGGCGCCCACCTCACCTCGCAGGATGAAGTTTTGCTCGAAGGCCTCCAGAACCGGTTCGAACCCGGGGGCACAACGGCCGCCAAGGGGAGAGTGGTTCGTCAACGCGCCTCCTGGTCGAGAATCCCGCTCGGGTGGCGTCGGGAACCGAACCTGAATGTACGGCCGCCGATGATAGGCGCCGAGTCTGAGCGGCGTATTGGAGCCGATCCGAAACCATGTCGTGACCAGGCGAAACCCGTGCGCCGTGGGCACTGTGGAGCGGGCGACGGGAATCGAACCCGCGTAGCTAGTTTGGAAGACTAGGGCTCTACCATTGAGCTACGCCCGCATGTGAGCACCGCCGCTTGGCGATGCGCGCCTGCCTAATGTACGCGCGCATCACCGTGAGCTTCCACTCGGACCCCGACGGGGCCGAATTGCGGGTTCTACCGTGCCTGGCCGTAGGATCGCGGACGCGAGAAATCACAGCAGCGGGGTGTAGCGCAGCTTGGTAGCGCATCCGCTTTGGGAGCGGAAGGCCGCAGGTTCAAATCCTGTCACCCCGACGCATCCGTACCGAACGATCAGCAAGGAGCACCGCAGTGAAGAGCACCGTCGAGAAGTTGAGCCCCACCCGGGTTCGCATCAACGTGGAGGTGCCGTTCACCGAACTGCAGCCAGACTTCGATCGCGCGTACAAGCAGTTGGCCCAGCAGGTCAGGTTGCCCGGCTTCCGGCCCGGGCGGGCGCCCGCGAAGTTGCTCGAGGCCCGACTGGGCCGGGGTGCGGTCCTGCAGCAGGTCGTCAACGATGTGCTGCCGACCCGATACAGCGAGGCTGTCACCTCGACCGAGGTGCGCCCGCTCGGCGAGCCCGAGATCGAGGTGACCAAGATTGAGGACGGCGAGGAACTCGTGTTCACCGCAGAGGTGGACGTCCGACCCGACATCGACCTGCCGGACCTGAGCACCCTGAAGATCACCGTCGATTCGGTCGAGGTGACCGAGTCCGATGTCGAGGCCGAACTCGACGCCCTGCGGGCTCGTTTCGGCACCCTCAAGAGTGTCGAGCGCGCGGTGCAGAGCGGCGACTTCGTGACGATCGACCTCGCCGCGGCCATCGACGGTGAGGAGATTCCCGAGGCGACCGCCGAGGGGCTGTCCCATGAGGTCGGCTCCGGTCGACTGGTCGAGGGCCTCGACGACGCGCTGGTCGGCCTGAAGGAGGGCGACTCGGCGACGTTCTCCACCACGCTCGTGGCGGGTGCGAGGGCCGGCGAAGAGGCTGACGTCGTCGTCACGGTCAAATCGGTCAAGGAGCGGGAGTTGCCGGTGGCCGACGACGAGTTCGCCCAGCTTGCCAGCGAATTCGACACCCTCGAGGAACTCCGGGCCGACCTCACCGAGCAGGTACTCCGGGTCAAGCGAATCCATCAGGCCGAGAAGATCCGCGACACCACACTGGAGACGCTTCTCGAACTCGTCGAGGTGCCGCTGCCGGACAATATCGTGAAGGCTCAGTTCGACGCCGCGTTCCACAACGCCATCCACCCCCTCGACCACGATGAGGCCAGGCTCGCCGAGATGCTCGAGGCCCAGGGCAGCTCGCGGGAGAAGTTCGACGCCGAGACCCAGGAAGCCGCCGAGAAGGCGGTGAAGACCCAACTGCTGATGGATGCCATCGCCGACGACTTGGAGATCCAAGTCGGTCAGAACGACATCACCGAACGGCTGGTGCTGATGTCGCGCCAGTACGGCGTCGAGCCGCAACAGCTGCTCGGGTTGCTGCAGCAGAACAATCAGTTGCCTGCGGTGTTCGCCGACGTCCGGCGCGGGCTCACGGTCGCGGCCGTGGTCGAGGCGGCCACCGTCGTCGACACCGAAGGAGCGGTTGTCGACACCAGTGAGTTCTTCGGCTCGCCGGAAGCAGCGCAGGAGACAGTCGCGGATGCGGCCGAGGAGGCGGTCGAGGAGACCGCCGAGCAGGCTGTCGAGGACCGTGCACCGGGGCCGGACGCCGAGGACGCGTAACGCCGAGAGCGAAAGTCTCCCGTGGCAGGCAATGTTGCGGGTTCAGGTTTGGTTAGGGTCGGGTAGATCCCCGATCCGGACAGAAAGCAGGTAGGAAGTCGTGACTCAGATGCGTTCCGGCGCGGCAGGGCTGAACCTTCAGGATTCGGTGTACGAGCGGCTGCTCGCCGAGCGCATCATCTTCCTGGGTTCCCAGGTCGACGACGACATCGCCAACCGGCTGTGCGCTCAGATCCTGTTGCTGGCCGCCGAAGACCCGACCAAGGACATCTCGCTCTACATCAACTCCCCGGGCGGATCGATCAGCGCCGGGATGGCCATCTACGACACGATGGTCTTGGCGCCGTGCGACGTTGCCACCTATGCCATGGGCATGGCCGCCTCGATGGGCGAGTTCCTGCTGGCGGCCGGTGCGAAGGGCAAGCGCTACGCCTTGCCGCACGCCCGGATCCTCATGCACCAGCCACTGGGCGGCATTACCGGCGGCGCCGCCGACATCGCGATCCAGGCCGAGCAGTTTGCGCTGATCAAGAAGGAGATGTTCCGGCTCAACGCCGAGTTCACCGGTCAACCGATCGAGCGCATCGAGGCCGACTCCGACCGTGACCGCTGGTTCACCGCCCAGGAGGCGCTCGAGTACGGCTTCGTCGACCACGTCATCACTCGCGCGCACATCTCGGGAGCTAACAATGCTTGATCGTCTGGGACCTGACCACACCGATCCGCGACTCGTGCCGCAGGCGCGCTACATCCTGCCTTCCTTCGTCGAGCACTCCAGCTGGGGCGTCAAGGAGTCCAACCCCTACAACAAACTGTTCGAGGAGCGCATCATCTTCCTCGGCGTACAGGTGGATGACGCCTCCGCCAACGACATCATGGCCCAGTTGCTGGTGCTGGAGTCGCTGGATCCGGACCGCGACATCACGATGTACATCAACTCGCCGGGTGGCTCCTTCACCTCGCTGATGGCGATCTACGACACCATGCAGTACGTCCGCGCCGACATTCAGACGGTGTGCCTGGGCCAGGCGGCGTCGGCTGCGGCAGTGCTGCTGGCCGCCGGCACCCCGGGTAAGCGGCTGGCGCTGCCCAACGCCCGGGTGCTGATTCACCAGCCATCGTTGGGCGGGGTCATCCAGGGCCAGTTCTCCGATTTGGAGATCCAGGCCGCCGAGATCGAGCGGATGCGCACGCTGATGGAGGAGACCCTCGCCCGGCACACCGGCAAGGACGCCGCCGTCATCCGTAAGGACACCGATCGCGACAAGATCCTCACCGCCGAGCAGGCCAAGGAGTACGGGATCATCG
>JAGQTS010000076.1 GCA_020438895.1 Mycobacterium sp. | reverse complement strand
ACCTCGCCGTCCTGGGTGCGCAGGATGCGCCCGTAACCGGTCGCGTCGGGGACCGTCGTGGTCAGCACCGTCACGCTGGCCCGCTGCGCGCGGTGGGCGGACACCAGCGCCGCAAGCGTGTCGGCGTCGAGCAGGGGGATGTCACCGGAGGTGACCACCACCGTGCCGCTGAAGTCGGCCGGTAGCGCCGACAGTCCGCACAGCGCGGCGTGCCCGGTGCCCAACTGCTGCTCCTGGACGGCCACCTCAATGCGGCGGCCCAGGTGGGCGGACAGGTCGGTGACCGCGGCGCCGATGCGCTCGCGATCCTTGCCCAGGACCACCACCAGATGATCGGGTGCGGCCTTGGTGACCGCGTGCAGGGCGTGCGAGAGCATGGTCCGACCACCCAGAGTGTGCAGAACCTTCGGGGTGTCCGAACGCATCCTGGTGCCCGCGCCGGCGGCCAGTACCAGGATGGCGGTTTCCGTTGATGTCATGCGGGTATTCCTCCCGAAACGCCTGCAGCGATGACCACGCCTCGCTCCGCCGCCAGGACTCGAACCTGAACTATCTGAACCAAAATCAGAGGTGCTGCCGATTACACCACGGCGGACGGCCCGCCACGGGTGGCGGAGATGCCCGCAAAGACTCTAGCCGCCCGTGGTGGCTTCCCGCCGGGACTACGATTGCGCGGTGAGCGCACCCGACCGCGAGCACCGTCCCCCGCGGGCCCGGATGACCGGCACCGAGCGCCGCCACCAGTTGATCAACGTCGCGCGCTCGTTGTTCGCCGAGCGCGGTTACGAGGGCACCTCCATCGAGGAGGTCGCTCAACGCGCCGGGGTCTCCAAGCCGGTGGTCTATGAGCACTTCGGCGGCAAGGAAGGCCTCTACGCGGTGGTGGTGGACCGCGAGATGACCGCCCTGCTCGACGGCGTCACCGCGTCGCTGACCAATAACCGTTTCCGGGCTCGCGTCGAGGCCGTGGTGCTGGCGTTGCTGACCTATGTCGAGGAGCGCACCGACGGCTTCCGAATCATGACCCGCGACTCCCCGGCGTCGATCACCGCCGGGACCTACTCCAGCCTCTTCGCCGACGCGGTGAACCAGGTCGCCCCGATCCTGGCCGGTGACTTCGCCCGCCGCGGACTGGACCCGGAACTCGCGCCGCTGTACGCCCAGGCCCTGGTCGGCTCGGTGTCGATGACGGCCCAGTGGTGGCTGGACGCCCGGGAGCCGCAGAAAGACGTGGTGGCCGCTCATCTGGTCAACCTGATGTGGAACGGCCTGGCCCATCTGGAGTCGGATCCGCAACTGCGGGACGAATAAGCTGACGCCATCATGACCGCATCGGGGCACATCCATGCCCAGACCCCGGCCCAGACACCGTTGGCGGGTCTGGTTGACACCGCGCTGGCTGCACCGGAATTCGCCGACCTGACCGAACGGGCGGGCGCCGGCCCGGACGAACTGGCGATCGTCGCCCCCGCCAGTGCCCGCCTATTCGTGGCCTGCGCGCTGGCCCGGACCCGACCGGCTGACAGCGGGCCGCTGCTGGTGGTGACGGCCACCGGTCGCGAAGCCGACGACCTGACCGCCGAACTGCGGGCGGTGCACGGCGACACCGTGGCGCTGTTCCCGTCTTGGGAAACGCTGCCGCACGAGCGGCTCTCACCGGGTGTGGACACCGTCGGGGCCAGGATGCTGCTGCTTCGCCGGTTGACCCGGCCCGGCGATGCCGATCTCGGCCCGCCACTGCGGGTGGTGGTGACGACGGTCCGCTCGCTGCTGCAGCCGATGGCCGGTGGCCTGGCCGACATCGAGCCGATCACGCTGCGGGTCGGCGCGGAGACCGACTTCGATGCACTGGTCGCCCGACTCGCCGAACTGGCCTACACCCGGGTGGACATGGTGGCCCGTCGCGGTGAGTTCGCCGTCCGTGGCGGCATTCTCGACGTGTTCCCACCGACTGCGGAACATCCGGTGCGCGTGGAGTTCTGGGGTGACGAGATCACCGAGATGCGGATGTTCTCGGTCGCTGACCAACGCTCCATCCCCGAACTGGACATCAGCGCGGTGATCGCCGTGCCATGCCGGGAACTGCTGCTCACCGATGCGGTTCGCGCGGCGGCGCGGGAACTGGCCGCCGGCACACCGGTCGTCGGCGACCGGATCTCCGGCGGCGTCGGGGACATGCTGGCCAAGATCGCCGAGGGCATCGGGGTCGACGGTATGGAGGCGCTGACCCCGATTCTGCTGCCCCGGGCGCTCACCCTGCTCGTCGACCACCTGCCGGCGGGAACGCCACTGCTGGTGTGCGACCCGGAGAAGGTCCGCACCCGCGCGGCCGACCTGATCAAGACCGGTCAGGAGTTCCTCGAGGCGTCCTGGTCGGTTGCAGCGGTCGGCGGGGATTCGCCCATTGACATCGCCCAACTCGGCGGGTCGGGTTTCCGGGGTTTGGAGGAGGTCCGTGCGGCCGCCCGGGCCGGCGGACACCCGTGGTGGACGGTCAGCCAACTCCGTCGTGTCGATGGCCTGGAACTCGACGTCCGCGCCGTGCCGTCGGCCCGCGGTCAGCAGAGCACCGTCGACGACATCTTCGCCATGGTGCGCGGCCACGTGGCCGGGGGCGGGACGGCGGCCATCGTCACTCCCGGCACCGGGACCGCGCACCGGGTGGTGGAACAACTCGGCGAGCACGACGCGCCCGCGGCCATGCTCGAGCCGGGTGAAGCCCCGCGCCCGGGCGTCGTCGGCGTCCTCAAGGGACCGCTGCACACCGGCATCATCGTGCCGGGAGCCGCCCTGGTGATCATCACCGAGACCGACCTGACCGGTAACCGGGCGACCGGTCCCGAGGGACGGCGACTGGCGGCCAAGCGGCGCAATATCGTCGATCCGCTGGCCCTGGCCGCGGGCGATCTGGTGGTACACGATCAGCACGGCATCGGCCGCTTCGTCGAAATGGTGGAACGCACTGTCGGCGGGGCCCGACGGGAGTACCTCGTTCTGGAGTACGCCTCGTCCAAGAAAGGGCAGCAGGCCGACCGATTGTTCGTCCCGATGGACTCACTGGACCAGTTGTCCCGTTACGTCGGGGGCGAGCAGCCCAGCCTCAGCCGGCTGGGCGGCAGCGACTGGGCCAACACGAAGAACAAGGCGCGCAAGGCGGTTCGCGAGATCGCCGGCGAACTCGTGGCCCTCTACGCCAAGCGGCAGGCCGCACCCGGGCACGCCTTCGGGCCGGACAGCCCGTGGCAGGCAGAGATGGAGGACGCCTTCGGGTTCACCGAGACCGTCGACCAGCTCACCGCGATTGCCGAGGTCAAGGCCGACATGGAGAAACCTGTCCCGATGGACCGGGTGATCTGCGGCGACGTCGGCTATGGCAAGACCGAGATCGCGGTCCGGGCGGCGTTCAAGGCCGTCCAGGACGGCAAGCAGGTCGCCGTCCTGGTGCCCACCACCCTGCTCGCCGACCAGCACCTGCAGACCTTCACCGAGCGGATGGCCGGGTTCCCGGTCACCGTCAGGGGGCTCTCCCGGTTCACCGATCCGGCTGACTCGAAGAAGGTCCTCGAAGGCATGGCCGACGGCGGTGTCGACGTGGTGATCGGCACCCACCGGTTGCTCCAGACCGGGGTGCGGTGGAAGGACCTCGGCCTGGTGGTCGTCGACGAGGAGCAACGCTTCGGCGTCGAACACAAGGAGCACATCAAGGCCCTGCGCAGCCACGTCGACGTGCTCACCATGAGCGCCACCCCGATCCCGCGCACGTTGGAGATGAGCCTGGCCGGCATTCGGGAGATGTCGACGATCCTCACCCCGCCCGAGGAGCGCTATCCGGTACTGACCTACGTCGGCCCGCACGACGACAAGCAGGTGGCCGCCGCCCTGCGTCGGGAGCTGCTGCGCGACGGACAGGTGTTCTATGTGCACAACCGGGTCAGCAGCATCGACGCCGCCGCCGGCCGGGTCTCGGCGCTGGTGCCCGAGGCCCGGGTGGCCGTCGCGCACGGGCAGATGCCCGAGGAGCTTCTCGAGCGCACCGTTCAGGGGTTCTGGAACCGTGACTTCGACATCCTGGTGTGCACCACCATCATCGAGACCGGGTTGGACATCTCCAACGCCAACACCCTCATCGTCGAGCGCGCCGACACCTTCGGGCTGTCCCAACTGCACCAGTTGCGCGGCCGGGTGGGACG
>JAGQTS010000075.1 GCA_020438895.1 Mycobacterium sp. | reverse complement strand
TTGCCGATGCTGGAACCGGTGGTGCCCTGCCGGTAGCCGTAGTTCCAGACCAGGTAGACGAGTGCCAGCAGGCTGCACAGCAACGAGACCGCCAGTCCCACACCACTGGGCTGCGAGGTGCACACCGCGCTGAACGCGCTGTCGGTGCTGTCGCTGATGCATTCGTTCCTGCCCGTCGCGACCATCACGATCTGGCCGATTCCGACAAGAAGACCGCCCGGCAGGAAGTCGATCACATACGCGGCCACCCGGGTGATCCAGGGCGTGTAGGACTCCTTGGGCAGGGCGCCCAGCGAGGCCGGCGGGGGGAAGCCGCCCGGCGGCGGATAACCCCCCGGCGGCGGGTAGTTGCCCGGCGGGGGGAAGCCGCCCGGCGGCGGATAACCCCCCGGCGGCGGGTAGTTGCCCGGGGGCGGGTAGTTGCCCGGCGGTTGTTCGGTCACGACAGCCTCCCGATGTGCAGGTACAGAGTCTGGCCACAGCTACGCGGTACCCTAGCGCGGCGACGGCCACCTGGTCGGGATTCCGCGTTCCGGCCCTTAGCGGCGGCGCGGCCCTTCGGACAGAAACCCCAGCAAGTCGTGGCGGGTGATCACTCCCACCGGCTTGCCATCCTCGACGACCATCACGGCGTCGGCGTCGGCCAGTGCCTTGGCCGCAACGCTGACGGACTCCCCGGCCCCGAGCAGCGGAAGCGGCGGGCTCATGTGCACCGACACCGCGTCGGCGAGCTTTGCCCGGCCCTCGAACACCGCGGACAGCAGTTCACGTTCGGAGACGCTTCCCGCCACCTCGCCGGCCATCACCGGCGGTTCGGCTCCGACGACCGGCATCTGCGAGACGCCGTACTCGCGCAGGATGCCGATCGCGTCGCGGACGGTCTCCGACGGGTGCGTGTGCACCAGGTCGGGCAGTTCACCGGATTTACCCCGCAGTACGTCGCCAACGGTCGGTTCCGGCCGGGAACCATCCAACGGGGTTCGCAGAAAGCCGTAGGACGACATCCACGCGTCGTTGAAGATCTTGGACAGGTAGCCGCGCCCTCCGTCCGGCAACAAGACCACCGTCAGCGATCCTGGGCCGGCCCGTTCGGCCACCCGCAGCGCGGCAACGACCGCCATCCCGCAGGAGCCGCCGACCAGCAGGCCCTCCTCCCGGGCCAGTCGCCGGGTCATGTCGAAGGAGTCGGCGTCGGAGACGGCGATGATCTCGTCGGCCACGGCCGGGTCGTAGGCCTGCGGCCAGAAGTCCTCACCGACGCCCTCGACGAGGTAGGGCCGTCCGGTTCCGCCGGAGTACACCGATCCCTCGGGGTCGGCACCGATGACCTTCACCCGACCGCCGGAGACCTCCTTGAGGTAACGGCCGGCACCGGTGATGGTGCCGCCCGTGCCGACCCCGGCCACGAAGTGGGTGACGGTGCCGTCGGTGTCGGCCCAGATCTCCGGGCCGGTGGTCTCGAAGTGGCTGGCCGGTCCGTTGGGGTTCGAGTACTGGTCCGGCTTCCAGGCGCCGTCGATCTGCTCCACCAGACGGTTGGACACGGAGTAGTAGCTGTCGGGGTGGTCCGGCGGTACGGCCGTCGGACAGACAACCACCTCGGCACCGTAGGCCCGCAACACGTTCTGTTTGTCCGCACTGACTTTGTCCGGGCAGACGAACACGCATCGGTATCCGCGCCGCTGAGCGACCAGCGCCAGGCCCACACCGGTGTTGCCGGAGGTCGGCTCAACGATCGTGCCGCCGGGCCGGAGTTCTCCGCCGGCCTCCGCGGCGTCGATCATCTTGACCGCGATCCGGTCCTTGGAACTGCCGCCGGGGTTGAGGTACTCGATCTTGGCGGCGACCCGGCCGGAGCCCTCGGAGACCACCGAGGTCAATTCGACCAGCGGCGTATCGCCGATGAGGTCACTGATGTGCTGGGCGATTCGCATGGCTTCATCGTTGCAGAATCGGTGCAGACCGCCCTCAGCCGGTGGCCTCCCGGATGTAGCGCCCGATCTGCCGCAGCGACCGGGTCGCTTCCGGCACCAACGGAGCCGCCATCTGGAAATCGTGAATCTGTCCGGGCCACACCCGGAGTTCGATCGGGACGCCCGCAGCGGCCAGTCGCCGCGCCGCCAGCCGGGCGTCGTGCAGCAGAACCTCCGAGCCCGAAACGTGAATGAGCGTGCGCGGTAGGCCGGGCTCGATGTGGTCCAGCGGCTCGTAGACGCCCTCCGGCTCACCATCCACCACATTGCTGGCCGCGGCTCGGGCAACCAGCGCCACCAGCGCGTCAAAGGCCTTCGGCGGGAACATCGCATCGGTGTAGATGTTGGGATGGGAAAGTTTGGGATCCTGCTCCAGTTGCAGCAATGGGGAGATCGCCACCAGCGCTGCCGGGGTCTCACCCTCGGTCTGCAACCGCTGCGCCAGGGCCAACGCCAGATAACCGCCGGCGGAGTCCCCGGCCAGAACGATCTGGTCGGGTTCGTAACCGCGCAACCGCAGCCACCGGTAGCCGTCGTAACAGTCGTCGAGCGCCATACCGACCGAATGCCGCGGGATCAACCGGTAGTCGACCACCAGCACCGGCGAGTCGGCGAACTTCGACAGCGCCACCGAAATTCGGCTGTGCGAGTTCACACCGCAGGTCATGAACCCCCCGCCGTGCAGGTAGAGAACCACCCGCCGACGGCCGTCGGCAGGCAGCACCCCGGGCGCGCGGACCAGTTGAGCCGACGCGTTGGGCAGTCCGACCGTGGCGCGGACGGTTCCGGGCGCCGGCAGCAATGCGCGCGCGACGAAGTCCACCATGCCGAAGGGCCACGGCCAGTGCGGGACGTGACTGAGAACCGACAGGGTGGGCCACATGGTGGCACGGGTGCCGATCGACACCAGCCTGGCCGCCAGGCTGGGCCCGTCCTCGATAATCTCGACCGGCGACCCGTCGCTGACCGGATAGCGGCGGGGCCGCGCTGCCGGCACGTGCGCGCGTCGGGACTCCGATGGGTCCAGTTTGCTCGGTGCGGTCATGATCCACGCTCCTACGCCGTTGTGTTCACGTGACCCGCCTGCAGCCGTGTCACCGACCCGGGGGGGCCCTTAGCTAAGCAGGTGTGATGCGCACCACAAAACGGATTCCACAATTTGTTTCCGGTTCCGAGACCGGTCTGTAACCGCATAGCCGCATTGATGACTGATTCCGGGCGGGATTTCGCTTTAAACTCTGACCTGTGGTGATCCGGATCGGCTCCACGCGGGCGCTGGTCATGGCGGGTGTGCTCGCCTCGACCGGCAGCGCGGTGGTGGGCGCCCGAAGCCTGCTCACCGGCCAGGCCGACCAGGTTCGCTGCGTGGTCCCGAAGTCGTTCGACGCGCCGCCGAGAGCCGATGGGGTCTACTTCCCTTTCGGCGGCCCGGTGCAACGCTGGCAGCGGGGCATCGAGACCGGCATCCATCTGATGGTGTTCGGTGACTCGACGGCCACCGGGTACGGCTGCCGGCAGGCCGACGAAGTTCCCGGAGCGCTGCTGGCGCGTGCCCTTGCCCGGCTGTCGGGCAACCCGGTGAGGCTGTCGACCAAGGCGATCGTCGGGGCCACCTCGAAGGGCTTGGCCGGCCAGGTCGACGCCATGTTGGTCGCCGGCCCGCCGCCGGACGCCGCGGTCATCATGATCGGCGCGAACGACGTCACCAGCCTCAACGGGATCGGCCCCTCAGCACGCCGAGTGGGGGGCGCGGTGCGCCGGTTGCGCTCGGCCGGGGCGGTCGTGGTCGTCGGGACCTGCCCGGACCTCGGCGTCATCACTGCGATCCCCCAACCGTTGCGGTTCACGGCGCGCTCGATCGGACTCCGCCTGGCCCGCGCGCAGACCGCCGAGGTGCGCGCCGCCGGCGGAGTTCCCGTCCCACTCGCCGCCCTTCTCGGCCCGCACTTCCGGACCGGCGGTCACCACCTTTTCGCCGACGACCGCTACCACCCGTCCGCCGCCGGTTACGCGCTGGCGGCCGAGCAGCTGCTGCCCGCATTGCGCCATGCCCTAGGTTTGGCGTAAGCACCAGCACCATCACACACGGGAGCCCGCCATGCCTGAAGCCGTCATCGTGTCCACTGCCCGCTCGCCGATCGGACGCGCCATGAAGGGCTCGCTGGTCGACATGCGCCCCGACGATCTGACCGTGCAGATGGTGCGCGCCGCCCTGGACAAGGTTCCCGCACTCGACCCCGCTGATATCGACGATCTGCACCTGGGCTGCGGCCAGCCCGCCGGCGAG
>JAGQTS010000458.1 GCA_020438895.1 Mycobacterium sp. | reverse complement strand
CTAGGCCTGCAAGAGTTCCGCCCTCGTCGCTGCGAGCGGCCAACTGCTCAGTCCCGCAGGGAAACATCGCATACTCGATCGCCTCGTTGATGGCGTTAGGCGTCTCTTTGAGTACCATGTGCCCGGATTGCGGAAGGTGTAGGTGTACGGCTCCGGGGATGGCGTCGGCCAGGTCGTGCGAGTGCGCCACCGGCAGCACGGGGTCAGCACCGGCGCTGACGATAACGGTCTTTGCGCGAATGCGATGCAAGGTCCCGTGCAGTTCAAATTCGCGCAATGTCGGCAGAAATCCGATCACGGTCGGCACCGACGTCCCAGCCGCCGCCTTCGCGATATTTTTCAGCATGGTCTGCTGCGCGGGCCAGATCCGGGCCAGGGCTGAACAGACCGGCCCGGCTATCAGTTCCAGCGCCCGCGTGGGGATCCGGTCCACATCCGCGAGCAGCGCGAAGATGCCGGGGGCGGCCAAGGACCGCCCAAGCCCCCGCTGCGCGAGTTTGCCTGCCGCTGTGGTGACCAGGACCAGTCCGTCCGGATCAGCGGTTCGATCGGCGCTGGACCGAGCGAGGTAAGCGAGCGCCGCCATACCTCCCATCGAGTGGCCGACCAAAGTAATCGGGCCGACGACATCGAGTGCCGCCAGCACGTCCTCGAGGTCGCTGGCCAGCTGGGCGATGCGGTAAGTCTGCGCCGCTGCACGACTGGACCTGCCGTGGCCGCGGTGGTCGTAGGTGATGACGCGGATGTCTTCACCGTGGCGCCCGAGCAGATAACCGACCTGAACCGACCACACCTCGTCGCTGACACACAGTCCATGAAGCAGCACGACGGTACGCCGCGCCGCCCGGCTGCCGTAGACACGCACGGCAAGGCCAGTACCGTCGCGCGTCGTCACTTCCCTGTCAGCGTGCCGGTGCCGTGTCTTCAGGGCTTGATTCCCTTCGTGTTCCATGACAGCCAGGGTCGGGAACGACTGTGAGAACAAGCAGGCGCGATTGATGAGAGAGTTGTCATCGTCGGCCGATTTGACGTGCAGCGCCCGCGGCCCGCACGCCGCGAACTGTGAACGGCTCCAATTCCTCCTCATCGCGCCACCCTCCTGAGTCCGCAATCTCTTGGTGTGACCACGACATCGATTGATCAGACATCGACTGATCTTCGGTGCGCTCCGCGCAGCCCGCAGAATCCGCAACCTCCGGTTCTTCCTCGCTAGTCAAATCGCCTCGCAGGCCGGCACCCGGATGCCGTTTGTTGCGCTGGCATGGCTGGCCAGCGAATTGACCGGCAGCGGCGCTGCACTCGCCTGGGTCGCGGTCGCGACATTCGGGCCGTTGCTGGTGTCGGGGCCGTGGACGGGAGCCCTCGCCGACCGCGTTGACAAGCAGAACCTGCTCATCGCAGCGCACCTGGTGGTGGTTAGCCAAGCCGTTGCGCTCGGTGTGCTCGTGCTCGCCGGCGTCGGCGGCACAATCTGGGTGTTCGGGCGCCCGACGGCGGTCAGGAGGAGTTGAACTACCCCAGGTTCTGTTCCTAGTTGGTTGCGAGGGCCGGGATCGAGGCGTGGCAACTTACGCGTTGACCCCATTTTCGGGTCTACAGGCAGAATGGGTGCTCGGTGCAGCGATCGCCGACTTCAGCGTCAACTAGGCGATGTGCAGCTCGCCGACGTACGGATGCACCCCAGCGGCGCGGTGCGTGTCGGATGCCTCGCCGACGTGCACCGCGCCCTCGATGCAGCGACTATTCGCGGGCTGTTGCCGTCTCTCGAACAGGCCTGATCGCACCAAGGCGCGGCCGGAGTCGCCCCATCGTCACGATTCAGGAGCAGATAAGAGTGTTTCCGCCGGCCTCTCTGGCGGCATTCACCGCTGCTTCCACTCGTGCTTTGAGCGTCGACACCGACTCACCGGGAACGGCCAAGGTGGCGCCGATGCTCAATGTCGCGTTGATCGTCACGCCCGCATGGTGGATCGGTTCTTCAGCAAGGCAGCGAATCTTCTCCGCGACCTGGGCGACGTTGTCGAGTGCGTGAACCCCCGGGAGAAGCACCAAAGCCTGGTCCCAGCCGAAGCGTCCGACGGTGTCGCCTTGGCGTACGCATTTCCGGAACCTCATGGCCTCGTTGGCGAGCACGACGTTGCCGGCGGCCTCCCCCCAGCTGTCGACGATTGTCCACAAATCGTCGATCTGGCACAGCATGACCCCCAGATACGGGCCGTGGCGTCGAGGGCTGTTCAGCGCGAACTCGAGCCGTGCCAGCGTTTCAGGAACGGTCGTCAGTCCGCTAAGACCTTCGCGGGAACGCGTCCGGAGCAGGTCGACCTCGAATTCGGCGATGGAATCGAGGATGTCGAAGAACATCTTGCCCATCGGCTGGGTCCGGTCGTACAGCTGTTCGCCAAT
>JAGQTS010000074.1 GCA_020438895.1 Mycobacterium sp. | reverse complement strand
TGCAGCCGTGCAGCACCGCGTTGTGGCCGACGCTCACCCCGGATCCGACCCGGACCGGATATTCCGGATCGACGTGGACGGCCACACCGTCCTGGATATTGGTGCCCGTGCCGATGTCGATCGGTTCGGCCTCCGCGCGCAGTGTCGCCGAGTACCAGACGCTGGCCCGCGCGCCTAGTCGGACCTGGCCGATCACAGCGGCATTCGGGGCCACCCACGATTCGGGATGAAGCTCCGGTTGCCGACCGCGCAAGCCGATGATCAGGGGTTTCGGTGACTCTGAGGGCATCCTGGCAATCTAGCGTTTTGGGTAACGAAACGCGTCGCGACTACGATTCCTAACTCGTGAGCACTCGTACCAAGACTCAGCGCCCGAAGATCATGGGCCCCAAGACCGTGGGCCTGGCCGCCGCCGTCGCCGCAATCACCGTCGCGATCCCGACCGCGGTGCAGGCCTACGCCGAACCCGACACGACAACCCCGACGACCTCAGCCACCGCCACGACCACGGCCGAACCGGCCGACGCCACCACCAGCAGCACCCCGGTACCGACGTCGACGAAGGTGCCCGACCCGCAGGGCCCCGGCTGCGACAAGTATCGCAGCGAGGTGCCGACCGGTCCGGGCTCCATCGACTCGATGGCACTGCAGACCGGCTCCCAGGCGATCGCGAACAACCCCGAACTGAGCACGTTCAGCGACGCCATCTCCGGCAAGCTCAACCCTGAGATCAACATCGTCAGTGTCCTCGACGGTGGCCCGTACGTCGTCTTCGCACCGACCAACGCCGCTTTCGAGAAACTCGACCCGGCCACCCTGGAAACCCTCAAGACGGACCCGGTCGTGCTGTTGCCGACGCTCTTCTATCACATGGTGCTGGGCTATCTCGGCCCCAACGACGTCGCCGGCAAGATGCCCACCCAGGACGGTCGCCTCGTCACCGTCACGGGCAAGGGCGGCGACATCAAGGTCAACGACAACCGGGTGACGTGCGCCTACACCGCTCGCGGTGCCTACATCTACATGATCGACACCGTGCTGACCCCGCCAACCCCGGCGGCTGAGGCCGGTGCTTCGACCTCCGCGACGACCTCAGCGACGACCTCAGCGACGTCCACGCCGACCACGAGTTCGAGTGAGACCAGTGGGGTCGCCACCACGACGAGCGCCCCGTCGACCGCGAGCGCAACGGCGACACCGACGACGACCGAGTCGGCGGCCGCCACCACCACGCAGGCGTCCTAACTCACCGGCCCAGCCATCCTCAGCACGCCCCGGTCAGCGGGCTTTCCAGACCGGGGCGCGCTTCTGGGCGAAGGCCAATGGGCCTTCCATGGCGTCTTGTGAGCTGAACACCGCCCGCATCGCGCGGTTGGACCTCTTCCAGGCGTCCATTTCGGAGGTCACCACGCCGTCATCGGCTCCGGCGGCCACCCGCTTGCTGGCCTGCACGGCCAACGGTGCATTGACCGTGATCGCGTCCGCAAGCGCCAGTGCGGCGTCCAGAACGGTTCCGTCGGGGACGACCTCGTTGATCAGCCCCCAGCGGGCGGCTTCCTCGGCGGTGATCGGCTCGCCGGTGACCAGCAGTCGCATCCCGATCTTGCGGGGCAGTTGCTCCACAATCCGGAATATTCCGCCGGCGGCGGCAATCAACCCCCGCTTGACCTCGGGCAACCCGAACTGCGCGCTGGCCTGCGCGACGACCAGGTCGCTGGCCAGAGCCAGCTCGGTGCCGCCACCGAGTGCGGTGCCGTTGACAGCGGCGATCACCGGCTTGTCGATGAAGTGCTGGACGAAACCGGCAAACCCCCACTCCGGATGGTCGGGGTGAAAGATGTTCTCACCGCGTGAAATCGCCTTCAGATCGGCCCCGGCGCAGAATGACTTCTCGCCGGCTCCGGTGACGACGACGGCCCGGATCTCCGGATCGTTCTGGGCCTGCGCGAGGGCGTCCCCGATGCCGATGCTCACCGCCTGGTTGACCGCGTTGCGCGCCTCGGGCCTGTTGATCGTGATGATGAGGGTGTTGCCGCGACGCTCAGTGAGGGCCCCGGGGACCCCCGGATCGTTCGTCGTCTCGGTCATGACAGCAGCTCCAGGATCGTGGCGTTGGCTTGACCGCCACCTTCGCACATGGTCTGCAGGCCGTACCGAATGTTGTTGTCCCGCATGTGGTACAGCATCGTCGTCATGATCCGGGCACCCGAGCCGCCGAGCGGGTGGCCCAGCGCGATGGCGCCCCCGTTGGGGTTGAGCTTGCCCTCGTCGGCGCCGATCTCCTTGAGCCAGGCCATCGGAACCGGAGCGAAGGCCTCGTTGACCTCGAACACCCCGATATCGGAGAGGTTCAACCCGGACTTCTTGAGCGCCTTCTGGGTGGCCGGAATCGGGGCCGACAGCATCATGACCGGGTCCGCGCCGGCCAGGACGGCGGTGTGCACCCGGGCGAGCGGCTTGAGGCCCAGCGAGTTCGCCTTTTCCGCCGACATGAACAGCAATGCCCCGGATCCGTCGGAGATCTGCGAGGAGTTACCGGCGTGGATCACTCCGTCCTCGGAGAATGCCGGTTTGAGTTGACCCATCTTCTCCAGCGTGGTCCCGCGGCGGATGCCCTCGTCCTTCAGGACGGTGGCGCCCTCGGGATCCTTGATGCCGACGATCTGGTCGTCGAACGCGCCGGAGTCCTGGGCCCTGGCTGCCTTCTCATGAGAATCCAGGGAGAACTGGTCGAGGTCGGTGCGGCTCAGACCCCACTTCTTGGCCATCATCTCCGCCCCGATGCCCTGGTTCGGAGTGCGGGTGTAGCGGGCTTTGAAATTCGCCGGGTACGGGTTACCGCCGTTGGCCAGCGACGCCCCCATCGGAGTGCGCGACATCGACTCCACACCACCGGCGATCACCGCGTCATAGTGCCCGGCCACCACGCCGGCGGCGGCAAAGTGCACCGACTGCTGAGACGAACCACACTGCCGGTCGACCGTCACACCCGGGATGGTCTCCGGCCAGCCCGCGGTCAGCACCGCGGTACGCGCGATGTCGAGTGCCTGCTCGCCGGCCTGCATGACGCAGCCCCAGATCACATCATCGACGACCTCCGGGTCGATCCCCGCGCGCTCCGCCAGGCCGCCCAGCACCTGCGCGGACAGTTCGGCGGGGTGCACACCGGACAGCCCGCCGTTGCGCTTGCCCACCGCCGAGCGCACAGCCTCGACGATTACCGCTTCCGCCATCGACATCTCCTTCAATTCAGCAATGAGTTCACCCAATTCTGACAACCAACCAACCGTTTGGTCAAAGAGGGTAGGGTCCACCACCGCGCGGTGAACCTCAGCGCAACGCGGAGGTCAATCGGTCGAGGTAGTCGTCGACGTCGACGGTGACCGAGTCGGCGTGCACGCTGATCGTGACAGTGTCTCCGATGCCATGGACACCGTGGGTGAGGCTGTGCATCGCAGACAATGCCGGGAAACCGGCGGTGTAGCGCACCCGGTGACCGCCGAAGGACAGATCGGCCGGACCGCGATCGACGCTGGAGACGACGGTGTTGCCGATGACACCGGCCGAGCGTTGCGTGGGATCGACCATGCCAGTACCCCAGCGCAGCAGCGCCGCGGGGGTTGCGGCAACGGCGGCCGCCGCCGCGCGGGTGGCCGGATGCTCGCCGCGCCGGCGGGCCGCGGCCAACTCGGCGGCAATCCGCGCGGCCCGTTCATCGCGGTCAAGGTCAGGATGCAGTCCGATGGACACGTTGCGGAAGCTGTTGCGCGCCTGGGTGGTTGATGGACCGGCGACGGGAACCTCTGCAGCGAGCCTGCGGGCGTCCTCGCCCCGGTCGGTGAGGTAGCCGCAGAGTGCCTCGCCGATGGCCGAGAGAGCGGCAGCCGTCACCGACGGAGTGCGCAAGCGGTCCCGTTCCACGACGATGCTGCGCAACACTGCCTCCCCCGCCGGAGAGTCGTTGACGCTCACCGCGGGTCGCGGCGGGGCGGACGGCGGCAGCTGCCGGCGCGTCCGGGCCGCGACGGCACCCCGCCACAGCGGATTGCCGCGGCGGGGTGCGACCACCTCGGGGACCGGCTCGGGACGGCCCAACAGCAGGGCCGCCAGCGCCGAGCACCGGGTCCCGTCGCCCAGAGCGTGCGACATCTGCACCACCACCACACCGGACCGATAGACGTGCACCCGCCACGTCATCCGGGTGGCCTCGAGTCGACCCAGGCGGCTTATCGCATGGAAGTCCCCCGACACTCCGATCTGCTCGTCGTGGACGACGAATTGCTCGTCGGTCACCGGTGCAGCCACCCACCGCGGGTAGCGCCACCGGGATTCATCAGCCACCCGAAGGCGGAACTCGCCGCACGCCTCGGCCCGGCGGCGCACCTGCTCGAGGGCGCCGGGCGCCGGCGCGCCGTCGAAGACGAATACCTGGAACTGATCATTGGGGAGCTTCGACGACAGCCAGAAGAATTGCGCATCGGCAGCGGCCAACTCCGTCATGCCCGCCACGTTACGATTCGCCGGCGGGGCCGGCGGCCCGGCCACCGTAGGTTGCCTAGCGCAAGAAATCCACGATCCGGCTCGCAACCTCGTCCGGCTGCTCCAACTGCAGGAAGTGTCCGGCCCCGCCGACGACGGCCACGGAACTGCCGGCGGGCAGGACGTCCCGCACGAACGGCGCGAAACCAGCCGTCATACAGCCGTCCCGGTCGCCGTGCAGATACAGCGTCGGCACCCGCGGCGGGTTGGTCCACCAGCGGTGCGCCGCGGCATAGCGGGCCGGTGGACGGTCATTCCGAATGGTGGCGCGATACGGGCCCAAAGCGGCCCGCCAGCGCTCCGGGGCACCGATCGCGTCGCGTACATGGCGCAGGTCCTCGGCGGCCTCCGGGCCGGAATATCCGGGTGACCAGCGTCGCCACAGCAGTGGAACGATCCACGATCCCGACCGCTCCGGCGCGACCGGAAGCTGGAAATAGCTGATGTACCAACTCCGAAAAAGCTGTCCCGGAAGCAGTTTCACCATCCCGGGTGGCGGCATCCGGCCCCTGAACAGCGCCGCTGGGGGTGGCACCGACATGACCACCGCCGCGCGAAACGGACTGTCCGGCATGGCCGCCAGCCCACTCGCCGCGATGGCACCCCAATCGTGGCCGATCACCACATCGGCACCGGTCGGTCCGGCCGTGGCATGAGCCTGCAACGCATCGTCCATCAGCGCGCCGAGGTGGTAGGCACCATCCGCGGGCAACGACGAGGGTGCGTAGCCCCGCATGAAGGGTGCCACCACCCGGTAACCGGCTGCGGCCAGCTGCGGAGCCACCTTGCGGAAGCCGAAAGCGGTATCCGGGAAACCGTGCAGACACAGCGCAATTGGCCCGACCTCGGGCCCCCACGTCAGGGCCTTCAACCGGACGGTAGGCGCGACGATGTCGATCCAGCCCGGTTCGGTCATGACGCCCTCTCTAGATCTGGTCGAAAGCGGCCACCAGCCAGCGACCATCGACTTTCACCATCGTCACCCGGTAGCGGGCGGGGTTGGCGACCGGGGCTTCGCCGCCCACGGTCAAGGTCTGGTCGACGTAGGTGAGCAGCACCGCCCGGTCCGGCTCGGCCGACACCACCCCGGCGGCCGGCACCGAAACCGCAGACGACATCTTCTTGCCCTTCGCGTTGGGAATGACGACCGTCTGAATGGCCTGGGTGTAGGCGTCGAGGAAGGGGCCGGTCAGGCGGTCACGGGCGGAGGTCAGGCTCTGCTCCGCGTCCTCTGGCCGGTAGCTGCCCATCGCGACGATCGACTCGCGAGCAGCGGCCACCGCCGCTACCCCGGCCTGTTCGGCGTCACTGCGGGCCGAAACATCCCACAACAGCCAGATCGACAGCGCCACGAGCCCAGTCGCCGCGCCGGGCGCGAGGACTGCTCTGCCCCCGCCGCGGGCGAGCCACGAGCGAAGCTGGGCCCGCACGGCGGAGAGTCGCATCGTCAACGGGCTCACGGAACGAACTCCACCTGCGAGATCTTTATGCCGTCATCGGTCTTGACGACCCCGATGCGGGTACGCCATCCCCGCGGCCCCTGCTCGGGTACCCCTCGATTGGAGGTCATCACCGTGAGCGCAACCAGGATGCGGCCCTGGTCACCATCGACCGACTCCACTGCCGCCTCGGCGACGGTGCCGACGGACTTCGACTGCGCCTTACGAGCGGCGTCCTTGAACGAATCGGCGCGCTTCTCGAAATCGTCGCGGAACACCCCGGTCGACGAATCGAGAATCCGCTGCACATCGTCGTCCACTCGCTCGTAGTCGATGGTGGTCAGGTTCACCGCTCCGCGGGTGGCCGCGGCCACCATCTCGGTCCGCACATCTTCGCGTTCGCGCGCCCGGTAATCGAGGAAACCGAGCGTGATCGCCAGAACCCCGAGCAGGCCGAGGGCGACGCCCATCACCCGTCGATTCAGCTGCCTCGCCGGCACCTCCGGCGCCGGGTCTGCGCTCACCGGGTCGCTCACCGGGTAGAGGCTACCGGGACACACCGCGGGTAACGTGCACGCCATGACCGGCCCGGCGACCGTCGAGTTTCATGGCGATGGGTCGCTGACACTGGTGGCCGACGAGTGGAACCGCAACCAGAGCCGCCCGGAACGGCCGACGATCCTGATGCTGCACGGCGGCGGTCAGAATCGGTTCTCCTGGAAGAGAACCGGGCAGGTGCTGGCCGACCGCGGGTTTCACGTGATCGCCCTTGATGCCCGCGGCCACGGTGACAGTCATCGCGCCACCGACGGCGAATACACCGTGGATGCGCTCGCCCGTGACGTGCTTGCGGTGCTCGGGCAGATCGGCCGCCCGGTGGCGTTGATCGGAGCGAGTATGGGCGGGTTGACCGGGATCCGGGCCGCCCATCGGGCCGGACCGCGCGTGGTGACCACTCTTGTCCTGGTCGATGTGGTCCCGCGCTTCGAAGGCGCCGGCAGCGACCGCATCCGCGATTTCATGACCCGCCACGTGGATGGTTTCGACACTTTGGAGCTCGCCGCCGACGCCATCGCCGAATACCTGCCGCATCGCCAACGGCCGCAGAGTACCGATGGACTGCGGAAAAATCTGCGGTTGCGGGACGGCCGGTGGTACTGGCACTGGGATCCGGCGTTCGTGACCTCAGTCGGCGGCGATCCCTTCGTCGACGTGGAGAAACTCGAGAACGAGGCGGTGGCCCTGCGGATTCCGCTGCTGCTGATCCGCGGCAAGCTGTCCGATGTGGTCAGCCCCGAGGGAGTTGAGGATTTCCTGGCGAAGGTTCCGCACGCCCGGTTCGTCGAACTGTCCGACGCCGGTCATACTGCCGCCGGGGACGACAACGACGCCTTCAGCGAGGCCGTCGTGTCATTCGTCACCGACAGCCGTTAGCCCCACCGAGAGCGCCGGTGGCGCTCCCGTTCGCCCTTTTCTTGTGCGTCTTGAGATTCAGCGTGCAGGCGTCGGCCAAGCGGGTTACTTGCCCGGCTTTGTCGTTGCGCCGTGGCGGAACTCGACGACGTCCCCGTCCACCATCACATATTCCTTGCCCTCGATGCGGACCTTCCCGGCGGACTTGGCCGCTGCCATCGAACCGGCGGCAACCAGATCGTCGAATGAGACGACCTCTGCCTTGATGAACCCCTTCTCGAAGTCGGTGTGGATCACGCCCGCTGCCCTCGGCGCGGTATCTCCCTGGTGGATCACCCAGGCGCGGGCCTCTTTCGGACCCGCGGTCAGATAGGTCTGCAGTTTCAGTGTGTGGAAGCCCGCACGGGCCAGTGCGTCGAGTCCGCGTTCCTTCTGGCCGATGGATTCCAGCAGTTCGGCGGCCGACTCGTCGTCGAGTTCCTGCAGCTCCGCTTCGATCTTCGCGTCCAGGAACACCGCGTCGGCCGGGGCGACCATGTCGCGCAGTTCGGCCATCCGGTTCGCGTCACCGAGGACCGTCTCGTCGCAGTTGAAGACGTAGAGGAACGGCTTGACGGTCAGCAGGTTCAGTTCCCTCAGCAGCGCGGTGTCGGCTTGGGCGGCGAACAGGGTCGTGCCGGAGTCGAGCACCGCTTGGGCAGCGACTGCCGCATCGTGGACGCCCTTTCGGTCCTTGTTGGTCCGGGCTTCCTTCTCAAGTCGCGGCAGCGCCTTCTCCAACGTCTGCAGGTCTGCCAAGATCAGTTCGGTCTCGATCACCTCGATGTCGGACCGAGGATCGACCTTTCCGTCGACGTGCACGACGTCGTCGTCGGCGAAGACCCGGACCACCTGGCAGATGGCGTCGCATTCGCGGATGTTGGCCAGGAACTTATTGCCCAGTCCGGCGCCTTCGGAGGCTCCCTTCACGATGCCGGCGATGTCGACGAACGTGACCGGCGCCGGCAGGGTGCGCTCCGAGGAGAAGATTTCGGCAAGCGTGGCCAGTCGCGGGTCGGGCAACGGAACGACCCCCTCGTTGGGCTCGATCGTTGCGAACGGATAGTTGGCCGCCAGCACGTTATTGCGGGTCAGCGCGTTGAACAGGGTGGATTTCCCGACGTTGGGCAGGCCGACTATCCCGAGGCTGAGGCTCACAACTTGCCAAGTCTAGGAGAGCCGTCGGTGGGGCTTTCCGTGTGCAGGCACGCCGGGCGCGCTGGCGCGTTCCGGTCCAGGTGAGCCGGTACGGTCTAGGGATGCCACCAACGCGGACGACGGCAGTGACCGACGCCCGACGTTCGGCTATTCCGGGAATCGTTGGTGTGCCCCCTTGGGGCGCGGTGGTGATTGCGGTCGCCAGCACTCTTTTCGGTATCGCGATCGAGGCCGGCGGCGGTCACCGGGAACTGGGCGCCACCTTCGCCGTCTGCTACGTCCTGGGCTGTGTCGGCGCCGTCCTCGCGGTACGCCAGTCCGGAGTGTTCACCGCGGTGATCCAGCCGCCGCTGCTGTTGTTCGTGGCCGTGCCGTTGTCGTATTTCTTGTTTCGCGGTGAGGAACACGGCGGACTCAAGGGGTTGTTGATTTCCTGCGGCTACCCGCTGATCGAGCGGTTCCCGTTGATGCTGTTCACCGCAGTGGCTGTTCTGCTCCTCGGTGTGGCACGCCGGTACGTGCCATCACTGAGCGGCGGACCGACGGTCGAGGATGACTCCGCCGGGGATCCGGGCGCAGGGGCGCCGGAGGCTGGCCCCGTGAGCGGCCTGATCGCACGGTTGTTCGGCGGCGCAGAACGGTCCGAAGGCAGTCGACCCCGGCACGGGATCGACCGCACCGGAGCCACGCCACGGGCGTCGCGCGCTGCTCGTGCCGACCGCGACCCCCGGGTGCGCCCGACCCGCTCGCACCGAAGCGAACGAATCCGGTCGGACCATCCGCGGCGGGCTTCCGCCCGCCGAGCGGCCCGGTCGTCGGCAGAGGGACCTAACGAACGCGTACGCGAGCGCAGGCCGTGGGATCCCGGCATGGATGAAACGCCTCGGAGTGCACGGCGGGCGCGGCGCCCCGCGGACCGCGAGGGCTATACGCCCCGGCACGCCCGTGGCGCGACCGATTTCCCGCGCGACGGCTATGTGCCCCGCGATGGATACGACCCCCGCGGCGGTTACGACCCCCGCGGCGGTTACGACCCGCGCGGCGGTTACGAATCCCGCGGCGGTTACGCCCCGCACCGCGGCGACGATCCCCGCCGACGGTATGAGCCCGAGCCCCCGCGACGGCGTTCCGAGCCGCCCCCCCGCGGTGGCGGGCGGGATCACCACCCGGTTTCCCGGGTGCGCTACCGGGGCAGCGAACCCGACCGTCCGCCGTACCCGGACCAGCCCCCGCGGCGAGACGCTTAGCCCGCCGACCGGGCTGGGCGGATCTCCCTCGGCAGCGCGAACACCAACGTTTCGTTGGCGGTGGTGACCGTTTGTACCGTGCCGTAACCCAACTCGGCGAGCCGGTCGATCACTCCGCGGACCAGGATCTCCGGCACCGAGGCACCCGAGGTGACACCCACCGTCGTCACCGCGTCCAGCCAGGCTGGGTCGATATCCTCGGCGTAGTCGATCAGGTGTGCGGCGTCAGCCCCGGCGTCGAGGGCCACCTCGACCAACCGGACTGAGTTCGACGAGTTCCGGGAACCGACCACGAGCACCAGTTCACATTCCGGCGCCATCGCCTTGACGGCACCTTGGCGGTTCTGCGTGGCGTAGCAGATGTCGTCACTGGGCGGATTCTGCAAGGTCGGAAACCGCTGCCGCAATCGCGCGACGATCTCCAAAGTCTCGTCCACACTCAACGTGGTCTGCGACAGCCACACCACTTTGTTTTCATCGCGGACGGTGACCCGGTCCACCGATTCGACGCCGTCAACCAACTGGACGTGATCCGGCGCCTCCCCGGCGGTACCGATGACCTCCTCGTGGCCCTCGTGTCCGATGAGCAGAATGTCGTAGTCCTCCCGCGCGAATCGCTTCGCCTCGTTGTGCACCTTGGTGACCAACGGGCAGGTGGCGTCGATCACCTTGAGGTTCCGCTCGGCGGCTGTCTGATGCACGGTGGGAGCGACACCGTGTGCGGAGAAGACCACGATGGCGCCTTCAGGGACCTCGTCGGTCTCAGAGACGAACACCGCGCCGCGAGCAGCAAGTGTGTCCACCACATGTTTGTTGTGGACGATCTCGTGCCGCACGTACACCGGTGCACCGTGCTTCTCCAAGGCCCGCTCGACCGTCTCCACCGCGCGGTCCACGCCCGCGCAGTATCCGCGCGGCTCGGCCAGCAGCACCCGTTTGCCGGTCTGCTGCGCGGCGGCGGTGGCGGCGGCACCCGGAATCCCCATGTCGATGGTCGGCGGCATGGTTTCAGGGTACGTTCCGCCGCCGCGGCGCGGCCAGCCTAGGCTGTCGGCATGGCAACAGCACCGTATGGGGTCCGCTTGCTGGTCGGCGCCGCCGTGGCCGCCATCGAGGAGACCCGCAAGCTGCCGCAAACGGTCTTGATGTACCCGATAACCCTGGCGAGCGCAGTCGCGCAGATCGTGATGAAGGTGCAGCAGGACCTGGCTGATCTGGCGATCAAGGGGGACGCGGCACTGGAGAGTCTGTTCCCGCCTCGGGATGAACAGCCGGACTGGGCTACCTTCGACGAGGACCACGGTGACCAGCCCGCGCCGAGCCCGCAGGCAGGCGCCGAACGGCGGACCGAGGGGCGGTTCGCCCTCTACTCAGTGGCAGACCCCGAGACTGCGGCGGCTGGGAAGGGCGCTCGCGGCGCCGGTACGACAGATCCCACGACCCCGCGGCCGTCGACTACGCCTCCGATCGCCACCGAATTGGAGTACGACAGCCTGACCTTGGCACAGCTGCGGGCCCGGTTGTCCGGGCTGAGCGTCGAGGATCTGCGCTCGCTGCTCTCCCATGAGGAAGCCGGGAAGGCCCGCGCCCCGTTCCAGACGCTGCTGGCCAACAGGATCACCCGCGCGACCGCGAAGTGACCAACGGGTCGGCCACACCACCGGGCGCTTCCGCGGAGAACCCGTTCCCTGTCAGGGCCGTCGCCACCCGGGTGCAAAGCTGGATCGACCGGCTGGGAACGGTCTGGGTGGAGGGTCAACTCACCGAGATCAGACTTCGTGGCGCGACTGCCTACATGGTGCTGCGCGATCCGGCTGCGGACATGTCGCTGCGGGTGAACTGTGCCAGCCACCTGGTTCGCACCGCCCCTGTTCCGTTGGTCGAAGGCGTCCAGGTCGTGGTCTGCGCCAGGCCGCAGTTCGAGCCGCGGCGCGGGTCGTTCGCCTTGCGGATTCGCGAAATCCGCGCCGTCGGTCTCGGCGAACTGCTGGCCCGGATCGCCCGATTGCGCGACTTGCTGGCCGCCGAGGGGTTGTTCGATCCACGACTGAAGCGTCCGCTGCCGTTTCTGCCGCACCTCGTTGGCTTGATCACCGGTCGGGGCGGCGCCGCCGAACATGATGTGACGACGGTGGCGGCGTCCCGTTGGCCCGCCGTCCGGTTCGCCATCCGCAACACTGCGGTTCAGGGAACCAACGCGGTGGCGCAGATCGTCGAAGCATTGCGCGAACTCGACAACCACCCCGAGGTGGACGTCATCGTCATCGCCCGCGGCGGCGGCAGCGTGGAGGATCTGCTGCCGTTCTCCGACGAGACGCTGTGCCGGGAGATCGCCGCCTGCCGCACACCGGTGGTCAGCGCGATCGGACACGAGCCGGACAATCCCCTGTGCGACTTGGTCGCCGACCTGCGGGCGGCAACTCCGACCGATGCGGCCAAGAAGGTGGTGCCGGACACCGCCGCTGAACAGGCGCTCGTGAGCGAATTACGGCAACGCTGCACGCACGCCCTGCGCGGCTGGGTGACCCGCGAGCACCGTGCCCTGTCCGCTCTGCGCAGCCGGCCGGTTCTCGCCGAGCCGATACGGCTGGTCGGGGAGCGGTCGGCGGAGACGGCCCGTTCGCGAGCAGCGGCCCGGCGCGACATCGCCCGACTGGTAGCCACCGAGTCCGACAGAGTGACGCATCTGTCGGCCCGACTGGCCACGCTGGGCCCGGCGGCGACGCTGGCCCGGGGCTATGCGATCGTCCAGACGTTGGACGGCGAAGCCGCGGTTCTGCGCTCGATCGCAGACGCCCCCGCGGGCATGATGCTGCGGATCAGGCTTGCCGACGGTGCTGTGGGAGCGCAAAGCACCGGTGCAGTAGATGCGGAAGATACCGATCACGGAGTCAAACCAGGGAGCCCGGACAGGTGAGTGCAGTGAATGACCCGGCGGGGGATGAGACCCCGGTCGGCGACCTCGGCTACGAGGCATGCCGAGATCAACTCGTCGACGTGGTGCGACGGCTCGAGCAGGGTGGCTTGGATCTGGACGAGTCGTTGACGTTGTGGGAACGCGGCGAAGCCCTGGCCAGACGTTGCGAGGAGCACCTCGCCGGCGCCCGAGCCCGCATCGAGCAGGTGGTCGGCCGCGACAGCGGCGGTGGCGATCACGATTGAGCCGGTGGTGCTCCCCGCCGAGGTGGTAGCGATGGGCCGGCGGGGCCACCAGTGGGCGACATGGGTGAATACCCTGCCGGCCACCACCACCGAACTCCTCGCGGGGTGGAACCTGTCGACCGCCGGCCCCGCCCGCCACGGTCATTGCTCGCTGGTGCTGCCGGTACGGACCGCCGATGGCAGGGCAGCGGTGCTGAAACTCGGATTCCCCGATGAGGACTCCGAACATGAGCACCTGGCCCTGCGCCGCTGGGACGGTCACGGCACGGTCCGATTGTTGTCCGCGGACCCGCATCAGCGTGCACTGCTGCTCGAACGCCTCAGTGACCGCGACCTGACCAGCGTCCATGACGTGCAGGCCTGCGAGGTGGTCGCAGACCTGTACAGCCGGCTTCACGTGGCACCGCTGCCGCGGGTACGGCCGTTGACCGAGCTCGTCGAGCGATGGACCATCGGACTGCGCCGGTTGCCGCGCAGCGCCCCGATACCGCACCGGTTGATCGAGCAGGCCATCGGGTTGGCGGATGACCTCACCGCCGATAGGTCGATCCGGGATCGCCTGCTGCACACCGACCTGCACTACACCAACGTCTTGGCCGGCTGCCGGGAGCCGTGGCTGGCGATCGACCCGAAACCGGTCAACGGTGATCCCCACTACGAACTCGCTCCGATGCTGTGGAACCGCTACGCCGAGATCGCGGGCAACGTCCGCTCCGGCATTCGAAATCGGCTCCATGTGCTGGTGGATGCAGCCGGTCTCGATGAGGACCGCGCCCGAGCCTGGATCCTGGTGCGGATGATGCACAACGCGATGTGGGAACTCGAGGAGCGGATCATCAACCGGGGCTGGCTGACGCTCTGCATCGCGGTGGCAAAGGCTGTTCAGGACTGATCGCACGGATCACTGCCGGGCAGCAGTCGTTCGGGGTGGTGGAAGTCATTGGTGCCGGGGCGCAACGGAAGTTGTGGCGGCGGAATCCATTCCGTTCGACCGTTGGCCAACTTTCGGGTCTTCCAGCCGCCGACGGTGAGGAGTCGGTGGTCGGCCTTGCAGGCGAAGGTGAGTCTGTCGACGTCGGTGGCCCCACCGGCAGCCCACTCGTCGACGTGGTGGACCTCGGTGAGGTAGCCGGGAACGTCGCAGCCCGGTCGGGTACAGCCGCGGTCGAGCCCATGGAGGACGATCCGTTGGTCGGCGGTGGCGATCCGCTTGGCCCGCCCGAGGTAAAGCGGCCGGGTGGAGTGCTCGTCGTAGACGCACAGGTAGTGCCAGGAATGGGAGGCCATCCGAATCAGGTCACGCATGGGCAGCCGGGTGCCGCCTGCGGTCAGGGCGTGACCGGCGACGTCGCACAATTCCTGCACGCTGGCTGTCGCGACAATCGTCACGGGAAGCCCGTTGTGATGGCCGAGTGCGGGGTCGCCGAGTCGACTTCGCAGCAGGGCCAGCAGCGCATCGTGCTGGCGCTGGGCGTGCTGCCTGCGGTCGTGCTCAGTGGCATCGGGGCCGGGGTCACCGGCGGTGACCGGACTCTGGTCGGCGGGGTTGCACATCCCGGGGGCGGCGAACTTCGCCAGCAACGCCTCGATGATCGCGCGCAGTTCCGGGGTTGCGGTCAGCCTGCCGATACTCATTCCGTCGGGGCGCTGACGGCCGCACCAGGTGAAACCGCGCTGAAGTGCCCGGTACTCGTCGGAGAACGTCCCGTCGGGATTGAGCTTCACCGCAAGCCGGTCGGCGAGGATCTCCAGTTGGTCAGGTCGCAGGACGGTGGCCTTCTCCGCAAGGAATGTCTCGGCGTTCTCCACCGCGGTGGGGTGAACGTCGTCGGGGAGGTCGCGGAAGAACTTCTGGATGGCCCGCAGGTGAGCACCGTCAAGAAGTCCGGCGTGCCACGCCTTGGCCGTCGCCGGCAGGGCGGCGGGAAGTTCTTCCCCGCTCAGTGTGGTCCGGGGTCGCAATTGCTCAGCATCGCGCAGCCGACGGCGAGCATCGGCCGGGCTGACCCGCAGGACATCGGCGATCACCTTGTGAGCCGACGGACCGATGGCGGGGTCACCGGACCGGGCCACCGAATCGGCGATGTCAGTCGAGCACGCCGCTGCCCGGCGACGGGCGGTTTCCAGCCGCTCCATCAGCTCGAGCCGCTCACGGATCGGCAGGCCGTCCCAATCCAGCGCACCGACCGCCTGCACGCCGGCCTCCAGTGCGCTGAAGGCATCAGCCACCATACTCGAACTCATGTTCGATACATTACTGCTGTCCTGCGACACCTCAGCGCGGCCGAACCCTGACCTGGGGACCAACCCGAGGCTGGGGATACCGTTCGAGGGGAACAGCCGAAAGAAGGGGGATCAGATGAGCGACGCCGTACTTGTGACGGGCGCGTTCGGACTGGTCGGCACGGCGACCGTCACGCACCTCGTCAAGCAAGGCCGATATGTCGTCGCGACCGACCTCAACACCCCCTCGAACCGCGCCGCCGCAGCAGTTCTGCCGCCCGAGGCCCGAGTGCATTGGGCTGACCTCACCGACCCTACGCAGGTCGAAGAACTGTTCGGCGCCGTCGTCCCGGCGTCGGTCATCCACCTGGCGGCGGTGATTCCGCCAGCGTGCTACTCCGCACCCGCCCGGGCTCGTGCAGTCAACGTCGGTTCCACCACCAATCTGGTGAATATTGCTGCCGCGCAACCCCATCCGCCGCGGTTTGTCCAGGCGTCCAGCATCGCAGTGTACGGGCCGCGTAATCCGTATCGCCTCGGTGACCTACTGACCGCGGAGACACCGGTGCGACCGTATGACGTCTACGGCGGGCACAAGGTCGAGGCCGAGACGATCGTGCGGAACGCAGCCCGGGACTGGGTAATTCTGCGCCTGGGCGGCGTGCTGACCGTGGACGTGGGCCTGGGCATCGACCCCGACATGCTCTACTTCGAGAGTCTGCTGCCCGCCGACGGCCGTCTGCAGACCGTCGACGTTCGCGATGCCGCGCATGCATTCGCAGCGGCTACCACAGCTGACGTCACCGGACGCACCCTCCTGATCGGCGGTGACGATTCGCACCGACAAAGACAGGGCGACATCGCCTCGTCCACCGCTGCCGCCCTCGGCCTGGCAGGCGGGGTGCCGCCAGGGCGGCCGGGTAATCCCGATGACGACGACGCCTGGTTCGCCACCGACTGGATGGACTCGGTCACCGCGCAGCTACTACTCGGCCATCAACACCACTCATGGCCGGACATGCTGGCCGAGACCGCTGATCGAGCCGGTTGGAAGCGCTGTCCGCTGCGGATTGTCGCTCCCCTGGCCCGGCGCTTCCTGGAACGTCGGGCCGCGTATCACGGCCGGCCTGACCGCTATGCCGATCCGTGGGAAGCAATACGCCGAAAGTGGGGGGAGCCCGAGGCAGACAGGAGCGCAGCATGAGCGAACTGACGGGGCCGGTACCCCGCGTGGCCGTCATCGTCGGCGGGGCATCCGGCATTGGCTGGGCCACCGCACGGGCGCTGGCGGCCGAGGGCTGTCTGATCACCGTCGCCGACCGCAACACCGAACTGGCCGCCCAACGGGCGGGCGAACTCGGTGAACCGCACACCTGGGCGACGGTCGACGTCACCGACGAGGCCAGTGTGGCGACGGTGTTCGACGACGTCTCGGCCCGCCACTGTGGATTGCATGTCGTCGTCAACTGCGCCGGCTTCAGCGGCTTCGGGCTGATCACCGACCTGGCCGCCGACCAGTTCCGCTCGGTGGTCGACGTCTGCCTGACCGGGGCGTTCCTGGTGATCAAGCACGCTGGCCGCCATCTGCGCGACGGCGGCGCCCTGGTGTCGCTGACGTCGCTGAACGCCAGGCAACCGGCTATCGGCATGAGCGCCTACTGTGCGGCGAAGGCGGGCCTGTCGATGCTCACCGAGGTGGCGGCGCTGGAACTCGGACCGCACGGCGTCCGAGTGAACGCCGTGGCGCCCGGGTTCGTCCACACCCCGCTGACCGAGGGCGCCACAGCCATCCCCGGCGTGATCGAGGAGTACGTCGAGAACACCGCGTTGGGACGCACCGGTACGCCGGAGGACGTCGCGGCCGCCGTGGTGTTCCTGTGCTCACCGCGGTCGTCCTGGCTGACCGGAGAAGTGCTCGACCTCAACGGCGGAGCCCATCTGAAGCGCTACCCGAACATTCACGCCCACCTCACCAGGTTGATGGAATGATCGGCTGACGGGCTCAAGCGATGGGCCCGGAGCGACCCACGGATGAGGTTCAGTCTGGTGAAGACCGAATTCACGCTGTCCCAGCGGCGGGCGCTGGCCATCGTCACCGGAATAGCCCTGTTGTTCGGCGCCTATTTCCTGCGTCGCTACTTCATGCTCATCGTGATCGCAGCGATCGTCGCCTACCTGTTCACACCGCTCTACAACCGGTTGCGGGCAAAGCTCAACGGCGGGCTGGCAACAACCCTGACCGTGCTGACGGCGTTGGCCGTGGTCGTCATCCCGTTGACGGCAATCATCTCCCTTGCCACCGTTCAGATTTCGCACATGCTCATGGGCGTCGCCGAGTGGGCCAAGACCGCGGACCTCAACGCACTCGGCAACAAGACGATCGCGGCGCTCAACCACCTCCTGGACAGGCTGCCGTTCCAAGCGCCGACGATCACCGACGATTCGCTGCGTGCCAACCTCGGAAAAGTCGCCCAGACCGTCGGGGAGTGGCTGCTGCACACCCTGAGCGGGGCCGCCGGCGGGGCGATCGGCTTCATCACGTCGGCGATCATCTTTCTGTACGTCCTGATCTCCCTGCTGGTCAACAAGTCCGAGTTGGTCGTCCTGCTACGCCGGATCAATCCACTGGGCGAGGAGGTGACCGACCTCTACCTGGCCAAGATGGGCGCCATGGTGAAGGGAACGGTCAAGGGCCAGTTCATCATCGCGCTCATTCAGGGCACGCTGGGCGCGGCGTCGATCTACATCGCCGGGTTCCATGACGGGTTCTTCATCTTCGTGATCTTCCTGACCGCCCTGTCGGTGATCCCACTGGGCAGCGGGATTGTGACGATCCCCTTCGGTATCGGGATGATGTTCTTCGGGAACATCGCCGGCGGGCTCTTCGTGGTGCTGTTCCACGTTCTCGGTATCACCAACATCGACAACTTCCTGCGGCCGATCTTGGTTCCGCGGGAGGCGCGACTCGACCCGGCGCTGATGTTGCTCTCGGTGTTCTCCGGAATCGCCATGTTCGGCTTCTTCGGCATCATCCTGGGGCCGGTGCTGATGATCCTGATCGTCACCACCATCTCGGTGTACCTCTTCGTCTATCGAGGCGTGGCGATGGAGGACCACAGCGACGTGGACCGACCCAAGCGCCGCTTGTGGCGCAAGAAACCGCAAGACGCCCAGACCATCTCAAGCCACCCGGGGGACGATGCCGGGCCGCAGCCACCGGTCAGCCCAATCGCTCCCTGAGGAATTCCACCACCCGCTTGCGGGCCTCATAGGCCGCCTGACCCTCGACTTCGCGCACCTCCAGTGTCAGCACCGAGTGCGCCGCCCGGCCGAAACCTCCCGGGTTGCCGCGGCCCGAGTCGATCTCGATGACCTCGAAGTTGTCGCCGAGTCGTTTCTTGAGCGTCGCGAACCGCTCGGCAGGCGCCATCGGGTCACCGGAGAACCGCAGACCAAGAGCACACAGACCCTCCTCGGCGGCTCGCTTCTGGATAGCCGTCATCTCCCGTTCGGAGATCCCTGGATCGCGCTTCATCGCCGGGGTCAGGGCCAGTGGCACCGACGGCTGGCTGAGTACCGGTGCCAGCACGCTGCTGTCCACCGCGGCCGCCAGTGCGAAACCACCGGAGAAGCACTGGCCGATCACGCCCACACCCTTACCGGGGGTTGCCGCGTTGAGGTCGCGTGCCAGCGCTCGCAGATAGTCGGCCACCGGACGCTCGGCATTGGTGGCCAGCGCGGCAAACTCCTTGGCGACACAACCGCGCAGCAGTGCGGGCACCAACCCCGGGCCGCGGGCCGACGCCCCCGGAGTCCCGTACAGCGACGGGATCGCCACGGTGAAACCCGCGTCCACCAGGTGATTTCCCAGCGCCAGGACGCCAGGGTGCACCCCGGGCATCTCCGGGATGAGCACCACCCCGGGACCGGAGCCGCGGTAGAAGACGTCGTGGGTGTACCCGGCAGCGGTGAACGGCTTGGACGTCCAGCCGGTGAGGTCCGCCTCGGGGGCTGTGTTCGACATGTGCGCAATCTTGCCGCACAGGCCGGCGTGACCCGCCCTCTCCGAGGAACTGGCGAACCTACCTCTGGGGAACCAGCGGCGGCTGACTCTGCGTCGCGGCGGCCAGAACACGGAAATCGTCGGGCGTTCCCGCGCCGGTGACGGCCAGTTGGGCGGATCCGGCCGGACTGTCCAGCCGGGTGGTCCACACCGGTTCGGTGCCTTCGCCGCCCTGATAGACGACCCAGTTCACGCCGTCGACGTCGGTAACCCCGGTCGGGTACACGTCGCGGTGGATGGACCGGACGAGTGCCGTCTCGTCGGCGTCGCTCTGCGTCAGGCTGACGTACATCTTCGAGGGCGCCAGGTAGCCGACCCGGGTGGTGACGGCCCTTTCCCGCTGCCCGGTGCGCGGGTCGGTCCGGCCGTCCTCGATACTGCCCCGGCCGCCGGAGTTGGCGTTCCAATCGGCCGGCGGCTTCGGCAGCCGGACCGGGAAATCCAGGGTGTCGGCATCGGCCTGCAGCGCGGCGGCCGTGTCGTAGGTCGGGACGACACCGTCGGCTGGACCTTTCGGCTGCAACGAACACATCCCCAGCAGTCCGGCCAGGACGATGCACGCCACCACCAGCGGGGCCAGTGACCAGAACATGTCACGACCGTCCTGAAGCAATCTGGGCTTGGCCGGCCGGGGAACCGGAGCCGCTTCGGCGGCGACGTGGGGACGCTTGCCGCCTGTCATGACACTGAGTATCCCAGGTCGTATCCCAGGTCCCGACGCGACGGGCGGCTCTGGGACAATCTCACCCATGCCTGACCCGCGACGCCGCGAAGCCCCCGATCGCAACCTGGCCCTGGAACTCGTCCGGGTCACCGAGGCGGGTGCGATGGCGGCCGGCCGCTGGGTCGGTCGCGGCGACAAGGAGGGCGGTGACGGCGCGGCGGTCGACGCCATGCGCCAGCTGGTCAACTCGGTCTCGATGCGCGGTGTGGTGGTCATCGGCGAGGGAGAGAAGGACAACGCCCCGATGCTCTACAACGGCGAGGAGGTCGGCAACGGCGACGGGCCGGATTGCGACTTCGCCGTCGACCCGATCGACGGCACCACGCTGATGGCGAAGGGCATGCCGAACGCCATCTCGGTGCTGGCGGTGGCCGAACGCGGCGCGATGTTCGACCCGTCCGCGGTGTTCTACATGAACAAGATCGCCGCCGGGCCCGATGTGGCCGACTTCATCGACATCACTTCGCCGATCGCGGCCAACATTCAGCGAATCGCCAAGGTTCGCAAGGCTTCTGTCTCCGATATCACCGTCTGCATTCTGGATCGGCCCCGGCACGAACGGTTGATGGCTGAGGTTAGGGCCGCCGGCGCGCGGATCAGGCTGATCTCCGACGGCGACGTGGCCGGGGCGATCTCTGCCTGCCGTCCCGACTCCGGCACCGACCTCCTCGTCGGTATCGGTGGCACGCCGGAAGGGATCATCACCGCAGCGGCGATCCGTTGCATGGGTGGCGAGATCCAGGCGACCCTGGCGCCGAAAGACGACGAGGAGCGCCAGAAGGCGATCGACCGTGGCCACGACCTGAGCCGGGTGTTGACCACCACCGACCTGGTCTCCGGTGACAACGTCTTCTTCTGCGCAACCGGTGTGACCGACGGCGACCTGCTCAACGGTGTGCGGTATTTCGGCGGCGGTTGCACCACACAGTCGATCGTGATGCGCGCGAAGTCGGGCACGGTCCGGATGATCGACGCCTACCACCGACTCTCAAAACTGAACGAGTACTCCGCGGTTGACTTCACCGGGGATAGCTCAGCGGCCCACCCCCTCCCGTAGAACACCCGAAAGGCATATATGAACGCGAACGCTCCGGCCGACGGCGAGTACCGGATCGAGCACGACACCATGGGCGAGGTCCGAGTTCCGGCCAAGGCACTGTGGCGAGCCCAGACCCAGCGAGCGGTGGAGAACTTCCCAATCTCCTTCCGCGGCTTGGACCGCAACCAGATCCGGGCGATGGCCCTGCTGAAGGCGGCCTGCGCGCAGGTGAACAAGGACCTCGGTAAGTTGCCTGCCGATAAGGCCGAGGCCATCATCGCCGCCGCCGACGAGATCGCCGACGGTCAGCACGACGACCAGTTCCCGATCGACGTCTTCCAGACAGGATCGGGCACCAGCTCCAACATGAACGCCAACGAGGTGATCGCCTCGATCTGCGCGCGTAACGGCGTGACGGTTCACCCAAATGACGATGTCAACATGTCGCAGTCGTCCAACGACACATTCCCGACCTCGACCCACATCGCCGCCACTGAAGCCGCTGTACGCCAATTGATTCCGGCCCTGGAGGTGCTGCACGAGTCGCTGGCGAACAAGGCCAGGCAATGGCGCACCGTCGTGAAGTCCGGCCGGACTCATCTGATGGACGCCGTTCCGGTCACCCTCGGCCAGGAGTTCGGGGGATATGCCCGTCAGGTGGAGGCCGGCATCGAACGGGTTAAGGCGACGCTTCCCCGCCTCGGGGAGTTGGCGATCGGCGGCACCGCTGTCGGCACCGGCCTGAACGCCCCGGAGGGGTTCGGCGCCAAGGTGGTCGAGGTTCTCGTGACTCGAACCGGCCTGGCTGAATTGACCACGGCCAAGAACTCCTTCGAAGCCCAGGCCGCCCGTGACGGCCTGGTCGAGGCGTCCGGTGCGCTCAAGACCATCGCCGCCTCACTGACCAAGATTGCCAACGACATCCGGTGGATGGGCTCTGGACCATTGACCGGCCTGGCCGAACTGCACCTGCCCGACTTGCAGCCCGGCTCGTCGATCATGCCCGGCAAGGTCAATCCGGTGATCCCCGAGGCCGTCACTCAGGTCGCCGCACAGGTCATCGGCAATGACGCGGCCATCACCGTCGGTGGCCTCTCCGGGGCCTTCGAACTCAATGTCTACATCCCGATGATGGCCCGCAACCTGCTGGAGTCGTTCACATTGCTGGCCAACGTGTCCCGGCTGTTCGCCGAGCGCTGCATCGACGGACTGGTTGCCGACGAGGACCGGCTGCTCCGGTTGGCCGAGTCCTCGCCGTCGATCGTCACGCCGCTGAATTCCGCGATCGGTTATGAGGAGGCCGCCGCGGTGGCCAAACAGGCTCTCAAGGAGCACAAGACGATTCGCCAGACGGTGATCGACCGGGGTTTGATCGGCGAGAAGCTGTCCGAAGAGGAACTGGACCGTCGGCTCGATGTGCTGGCGATGGCGAAGGTGCGCGACCAGGGGTAGCCGCGCTCATCCAGCAGGCCGACTCGACCGCGCCACTCGCCGAATACCCGGCCCTGCGGTGAGACTGTGCAGCACCAGGCTCAGCGTCACGACCACCACCACCACGGTGGCGATCACGTCGCCGCTCTGGATTTCTCCACGGTTGACCACCAGCAGGCCGAGCACCACGGTGCCGATACCGCGCGGCCCGAACCAGCCGATGAAGATCTGCTGTTTCGCCGGCACGCCCGTACGCACCAACGCGACGAACACCGCACCGATGCGAACCGCGAACAGCGCCACGAGTGCGAAGGCGATCACCCGCCAGTCCGCCTGCCGCCAGCCGTCGATGACGGCGAACGCCCCGAACATCGCGAAGACGAGTAGTTCCAGTAGTTGGGCGGTGGCGTCGGAAACTTGCGTGGGCAATGGATGGTCGCTGCCACGCCGCGACATCAGGGAGAACGCCAGGCCGCCGGTGAAGGCGGCCACGAAGCCGCTGGCCTCGATCCGTTCGCCGACCTGGAAGCAGATGAAGGCCAGCGCCAGGGTGGCCAATTGCGCCCAGGTGTCGGTCATCCAGTCCTGCCGGCGGGACCGCGCGACCACCCATCCGCCCACCAGACCCACCGCCGCCCCTGCCAGCAGCGAAAGGATTTCGGTGCTGAAGATGAACCACGCCCAGCGGCCGGCGGCCGGGTCGGATCGCTGTGATGCCAGTCCCAGGGCGATCAGCAGGATGGCCAGGGCGAAACCGTCGTAGAAGCCACTCTCCACCGAAAGCGCATGCCGGACACGTTCGGGAATCCTGTGGTCGTCGAGCAATGCCTCGATCAGCGCCACCTCTGTGGGAGCGACGATCGCAGCCAGGCATACCGCCTCCCACCACGGCAGCACCGGCAACAGCGCCGCTGCGGTCAACGCACCGAGCAGTATCGACACCGGGATGCCCACCACGAGTAGGCGCAGGGCCACCGGCCCGTGCCAGCGAATGCGGTTGAGACGGAGCTTGGCAGCCTGGTTGAACAGGATCACCGCAAGCGCCAACTGTGCCAGCACGGTGTAGCCGTCGGTGCCCGGTCCGGCATCCAGCAGATGTAAACCGAACGGCCCCAATGCCATTCCCGCGAGCATGAAGATCAGGGCCGGGGCGATGTAGCGGCGGTTGACCTGTTCGGACACCACCGCATAGCCGAGCACCAGAACGGCAAGGACGAGCGGGGTGATCGAGTGGTGCACGCGCGGCTGCTACACGCCGCCGTTGGGTCCGCCGCTGTTGGCACCCGGAATGTCGGTGATCGGGAAGTTGGGCATCGGCGCGGGCGAGGGTGTCGCCGGAAGTGCGGGGATGTCCACCGCCGGGATGTCCTGCAGGAGATTGGCGGCGGGGCCGTTCTCCCGGCCACCATAAACACTGCCGGGCGCGCGGGGACCGAGGAGTTCGCTGACGGTGACCAGGTGGTAGCCGTTGGCCCGGAGCACCGGCAGGAACTGATAGACCAGGTCCACCGTCGATGAGTAGGTGTCGTGGAACAGCACCACCGATCCCGGTGCGATCTGGGTCATCAGCATCCACCGGGTGGCGGCAGTGTCGGAGTCGTTGATCCAATCGAAGGGGACGACATCCCAGAGTATTCCGGCGAGACCGTACTGACCGGCGATGGCGTCCACGGCGGGATTGGTCAGGCCACCGGGCGGGCGCCACAGGCTCGGTGTGCGACCCGTCGCATCCCGGATGGCCTGCTGCGCCTTCGACAACTGATCGGGCACATAGGGCAACGGGATCGTCGTCATGTTCGGGTGTTCCCAGGTGTGGTTGCCGATCTCCATCCCCGCCTCGGCCACCCGTCTGGCTCCGGCCGGGTCGGCTGCCACCTTGTTGCCGATCATGAAGAACGTCGCACGGGCGCCGGCATCTTCGAGAGTCTCAACCAGGCGGTCGGTGAACGGTCCGGGTCCGTCGTCGAAGGTGAGGGCGACGCATTTGTCCACCGCGCAGTCGACGGATCGGTCGGCGCCGAGATCGGCACTCTTGGTCGCAGCACCGCATCCGGCCAGTATCAGTGCAGCGACGGCGATGACTGCGGGGAAGATCGACGGGCGCAGCACCGGCCAAGCTTACGGCAGCGCGCCGGGGGTGATCTCTTCCAGCATCTCGGTGACCAGCGCCGCGATC
>JAGQTS010000073.1 GCA_020438895.1 Mycobacterium sp. | reverse complement strand
CGACCGGAGATCAGGGTGGTGGGCACCCCCACCCCCGGTACCGTCGATCCTCCTGCGAGGACCACGTTGTCGATACCGCGCACCAGATTCGCCGGCCGGAAGGGTCCGGTCTGGGCGAAGGTGTGGGCGAGTGCGAAGGGAGTGCCGGCTGCCATACCCTGCCGGGCCCAGTCGGCGGGAGTGACGACGTCGAGGACGTCGGCGTCGTCCAGCAGAGCCGATTCCCGCCCGGGCATCAGGCGGCGGGCCGCGGTGTCCAGAACCCGATGAGCGTAGGCATCGCCTTCGGCTGCCCAGTTGACCCGTCCCACTTCGAGATTGGGGCATGGGGCCAGGACGTAGAGCAGGTCGCGGCCAGGCGGAGCGAGACTGCGATCACCGGCGGTGGGCATGGTGACCAGAATGGACGGATCGGTCATCAGAACCCCGTCGCGGATGATCTCGTCGAAGGTCCGCGACCAGGCTGCGCCGAAGCTGATGTTGTGATGGCTCAGCGCATCACCGACCGCCGGGACACCGACGTGCATCACCAACGCCGATGGCGCGGGACGCAGCGTGACCGGCCGACGCGGCGAGCGGCCGAGCAGTTGGTAGGTCAGCGGCAGGTCGGTAGTGAGAACCACCGCATCGCAGGCGATCCGGTCACCGGAGTCGGTGAACACCGCAGTGATCCGGGAACCGCTGCGTTCCAGCCCGGACACCGTTGTGCTGTAACGGAACTGGACACCGGCTTCGGATGCCGCGGCCGCCAGCGCCTCTGGCACTGCGCGCATCCCGCCGCGGGGGAAGTACACCCCTTCCACGGTGTCCATGTAGGCGATGACGGCGTAGGCAGCGAGCGCCTGTTGCGGCGGCACACCGGCATAGAGCGCCTGAAACGTGAAGATCCGTTGCAACCGCTCATCGGAGATGAACCTGCCGACCATGCGCTCCCAGCCGCGGAACCCGCCGATCGCGGCCAGCCTGGCCAGCTTCGGGGTGAGCAGTGACAGCGGGGAGGAGAAGTTTGATCCGATGAACCCGTCGATCTCGAGACGGTAGAGCTCGCCGAGCCACTCCCGTAGTCGCAGATAGCCGGCGGCATCATCCGGACCGGCGAAGGCCTCGATGGCCGCTGTCATCGCAGCGGCGTCGGTGTGCACATCCAAGGCACTTCCGTCCGCGAAGGATGCACGGTAGGCGGGGTCGACAGGCATGAGTTCGAGGTGGTCTCGCATCGTGGCGCCGACGGCGTCGAATGCCTCCTCGATCAGGTCGGGCATCGTCAGCACCGTCGGGCCGGTGTCGATCCGGTAACCGCGGATATCGGACTGGCCCATCCGGCCGCCGGGGAACCCGTAACGCTCGACGACGGTCACCTGTCGTCCGCGACCAGCCAACTGCAGCGCTGCGGAGAGTCCGGACAGTCCGGCTCCCACCACAACGACGTGATCGGTGGATCCAGGCACAGTGCGCATCATCGGCTCCTCGGTGTCGTTCGTTCGTTCACGTCGTCCGGCGGGTGCACAGGTCGGCCATCCGGGCCAGTCGGACGCGCACCGCGTCGTCGATTCGGACGTCGGCAATGAGGCTCAGCGCCTCGGCCACCCGTTCGTTGATCATCGTCTCGATCCAGGCCGGCGCCCCCGTGGCCACGATGAGGGTGCGCCAGTGCGCGATGTCGCTCGGACTCAGCGCCTCGGCCTGGGACAGTTCGGTGAATTGGCGGCGAACACCCGGATCAGCCATCCGTTGTGCGGCCACGACTACGCTGGTCGCCTTGCGTTCGGCCAAGTCGCCACCGGCCGGCTTGCCGGTGAGTTCTGGTGCGCCGAACACGCCAATCAGGTCGTCGCGCAGCTGGAATGCCTCACCGATCAACCCGCCGTAACCGCCGAGCGCCTCCAGCAGATCCTCGCGGCCCGCCATCGCAGCGCCGATCTCCAGCGGACGGCGCACCGTGTAGTTACCCGACTTGCGCCGGGCGACATCGAGCACCGCATCCAGAGTGGGCGCCGCCCCGGCGTCGTTGGCCACGTCAGCGACCTGGCCGACCGCCAATTCGACCCGCATCGCGTCGTATCGCGGCCAGGCACGGTCCAGCGCTGCGGCGGGGACACCGCTCTCCCTCATCATCTGCTCGGCCCACACGAGGCACAGATCGGACAGGAGGACCGCCAGCGCGGCGCCGAACCGGTCCGCCGAACCGGCGAAGCCACGTTCGCGATGCCATTCGGCGAAGCTGACATGAGCGGCCGGCCGACCCCGGCGAAGCGGCGAGTCGTCCATCACGTCGTCTTGCAGCAGCGCGAAGGCGTGCAGCATCTCCAAGCCCGCCGCAGCCCGCAGCGCAGCCGCTTCGGCGTCCGGGCCGGCATCTGGACCGCACTGCCAACCCAGATACATGAACGTCGACCTCAGACATTTTCCGCCCTCGACGAATCGGATCAAGACGTCAGGCACGATTTCGACACCAGTCCGCCCCAGCTGGGGTACGGCCCGCGTCTCGACGAAATGCGCCAGGTGCGACTGGGCAGACTGCCGGATGCCGTTGCGCCACAAGTCAAACTCCGCGCAGGGTTCGGTGAGCCAGGCCAGGACATCATCGAGACCTGCGTCGATGCGGGTCGCGGCGTCGACACGCACGGGCCGCTCCTTCCGTCGGGCACGGTGGTGGCCGGTCGGCACCCCCGCTGTGTAACCCATTCATAGACGACGCGCGGGATCAGCGCCTGCCGGGAAAGCCCCCGGGGGCGCTTGGTCACTCTCGCGTAATGATTGATTCGCGGGCGCCCGGACTATTGCGCTACCGCGCGGCGTCCCGCAGCACCCCGATCTTGTCCGGGCAGTAGATATTGATCGCCGCGCCGAGGAACTGGAATGCCTGCGCAGATGTGGTCTCGCGGGGCAGGTTGCGTTCGATGAAATACGCCGATGCGTAGGCGTTGGCATCCACCCCGCGGTCCAGTCGCTTGCACGCGATCTTGCCCAGCCAGGCATTGAAGTCGCGCTGGCCGTAGATGCCGAAACTGTGCAACTGGTTGGCGAAGTCGATATCCGGATCCGCCTGCGCGGGCGCCGCGAGTGCCACCGGACACACCAGAGCGACCCCTGCCAGAGCCGCGCGCCATCCAGCCATGCCCGCAGTCTAGGGCAGATCTCACAGACCTGTTTCGTGTGCTGACACCGGGCTCGCGGCCACGATGGTTGCCGTTGCCCGTTCGTCACCGCTCTGTTGCTTTGCTGGCATCTTCGCCGCCACTCTCACCACCGCGCGGCTCTGGCAAGAAGATGACTTCGGTGGGTACAGTGCCGGTAAGCCCAGTGCCGCCCGTGCCCACCGTGGCGTTTGCCGGCTGCCGAAGACGGTGTTAGCCGAGGTAGGAGTGTTGCCGATGAGAACCCCGAATACTTCTCCGCCGTGGGCTGCCCGGGTCGGGGCGTTGGCGGCCGCACTGGGCGTCGGCACAGCCGTATTCGCCGGAACGGGCGTCGCGCGGGCCGACGCCGACGACACCGCAGCGGACCGTGACTCCGCCGCGGCAACCTCGCGGTCCGGCGCCGATCGCGCCGCCACCGACACCCCCACCAGCTCTACGGTGACCCCCAACCGGCGCATCACCCGAAGCGACGAGCGTCGTCAGCCCGCGCCGCAGGCCCAGGCCCCGCGACGGGAGTCGCTGTCCCTGCCCAGACCGGCAGCGGCCACCGTCAAGAACGACAGCCCGCCGGCTGAGGTCCGTGTTGTCGCTCCGGCGCCTGCCCCGCCGGCTCCGAACTCATCACTGTCCGACGCCGCGGTGTCGGTGCGTATCCCGTCCACTTCGGCGGCCGAAGAATCGATCAGCGCCGCCGCCGCTTCAGCCGGTACGGCCGGGCCCGCACCGACGATCACCGCTCTGACCAGCGTCCCGGTCGTCGCTTCCGCAGCCCCCCCGGCTGTCGTCGAAACGCCCGTTCCGGCATCCCAGGCCGTCACTGCCGACGGCGGTCTGGTGTCACGGCTGCTGGCGGCCGTGGGCCTCAGCGGGGTCGGCGCCGGCGGCTCGCCGAGTGTGCCCGCCGAGACCCCGGCGCTGTGGGCGCTGCTGGGCTTCGCCCGCCGGGAATCCGGGCGCACTCTCCGCTCGGGGGCCGCCCAGACCCTGCAACCGACCTCGGCGGAAACCGTTGCGGCGGCGGCAGTGGTGGCGCCGAAGAGTCTGGCGTCCGCACATGTCGGATGGGTGACTGGCCAGCGCAACTTCGGCATCCCCGGCCTGGGCTGGCCGCAGACCAACAACACCAGCTGGGCCGGGGTCTACGGCACCGACCTGGGCATCATGTGGTTCAACGGCGAGAACGGGCTGACCCAGTTGGCATTCGGGGACACCTTCAGCGGCCCGAACATGACCGGCGACTGGCGCTCGAACGTGCTGCTGCTCAGCGACGACACCGAGTTGTACGACGGCCTCAGCCTGATCAACACCGGGTACGCCTATCAGTTCATCCCGGCCGCTCGCGATGCCGTGTTCTTCATCGGCTCGGAGGTCACCAACATCCCCACCTCCGCGGTGTATGCCGACGCCAACAACTACGTCAGCTACATGTCGGTCAAGTCGTGGGACACCCCCGGCCGGTGGACCACCAACTACTCGGCGGTCTCGATGTACGACCCCGCCACCGACAAGTGGGTGCTGCAGCGTTCCACCATTCGCTCGGCGGGCTGGTTCCGGTCGTCGACCCCCTACGTCGCGGGTGATCAGAACTTCCAGCAGATGGCCTACGTGCTGCAACCGGAGGAGCAGGTCGCAGCGGGCGATACCCGCTACCTCTACGCGTTCGGCACACCGGCCGGCCGCGCGGGCTCGGCCTACCTGTCGCGGGTTCCGGAAACCGCGATCACCGACCTCTCACAGTACGAGTACTGGGACGGCAGCACGTGGGTGCGCAACAAGCCCGCGGTGGCCGTACCGGTGATCGGCGATTCGCCCAACTCCGGTGGATTGTTCGGCTGGGCCATCGACCTGGCCAATGACCCGAACTTCTGCGGCGGCTGGTTCGCCGGGTTCACCGGCGCGAAGACCGGCGGCAATGTCAGCGAGATGTCCGTCCAGTACAACGAATACCTCGACAAGTACGTCGTGATGTACGGCGACGGCCTCAACAACATCCAGTTGCGTACCGCCAACACCCCGGAGGGGCCGTGGTCGGACCCGATCATGGTGGCCAGCTCGATCCAGTACCCGGGCCTGTACGCACCGATGATCCATCCGTTGTCGGGCACCGGACAACTGACCGACGCCGCCGGCGACCCCGACGTCAGCACGCTGTACTGGAACATGTCGCTGTGGGGCAACTACAACGTCGTCCTGATGGAGACTGACCTGACCCCGTTGGCGCCGGTCAGCACGCTGGTCTGAAACTCCGGTGCCGTCGAGGACTCGCCGAGTTGCGCTCCTGGCCGTCATCGTGGCGGCGACGAGCGCTGTCGGCGCCCCACCACCCGCGGTGGCCGATCCGGTCGACGCCACCCAGGCGACACTCGACAGCTTGCCGATCAAGGGCCGTGCGCCGAAAACGGGTTACAGCAGAAGTCAGTTCGGCGATTCCTGGAGCGATGACGTTTGGGTCGCCGGCGGCCGTAACGGCTGCGACACACGTAATGACGTTCTCCGCGAACAACTTTCCGACGTGGTCATCAAAGCGGGCAGCGACGGTTGTGTGGTGGTCAGCGGGATCCTGAACGACCCCTATACCGGAACCACCGTCGTGTTTCAGCGTGGACCAGACACCTCGCAGGAAGTCCAGATCGACCATATCGTCGCGCTGTCGGACGCCTGGCAGAAGGGCGCCCAGCAGCTCGACGACACGACGAGACGCGCTTTCGCCAACGATCCGGTGAACCTGCAGGCAACTCTGGGCTGGGTCAATCAACAGAAAGGCGCGGGTGACGCCGCCACGTGGCTGCCCCCCAATGTGGCCTACCGGTGCGAGTACGTCACGCGCATCGTGACGGTGAAGAAGACCTACGGGTTGTGGGTCACTCAGGCCGAGCGCGACGCGATCGCTCGGGTTCTCGCCTCGGACTGCGGCTGATCAGTGTGCCGGGGCCCGAAACACTCGAGTTCATCGTCCTGTCTGCTAGCCACAGACGGTGGCATTGCGGCCAGCCTGTTTGGCTTCGTACATGGCCGCATCGGCGCGGGCCGTCACTTCGTGCGCCGACTCGCCCGGTTCTGCGATGGTCGCCCCGATGCTCAACGTGACGTGCACGGTTGAGCCGTCGCAGTGGATCGGCTCGGCAGCACGACGGCGGATCGTCTCGGCAATCTTTCGTGCCTCCGCGATGTTCTTCAGACCCGATAACACCACCAACATCTCGTCGCCTCCGGTGCGGCCCACCACGTCCTCGGCACGCAGGCACTCCCGCATCCTGGTTGCCAACGTTGCCAACACCATGTCACCGACGAGGTGGCCCCAGGTGTCGTTGACCGCCTTGAAGTTGTCGACATCGCAGAACAGCACGCCCAGTTTGGGTCCGGGCGACCGCTGATTGGTCAGCGCTGATTGCAGTCGGGCCATGGACTCACGGTGGTTGAGCAGCCCGGTCACCATGTCCAGGCTGGCCAAACGCTTGAGTCGGCGCTCGAACTCGACCTGCTCGTCAATAACGCGGGTGGAGAAGACGGTCCCGTCGATGCGGCCCTGAGAATCCACCGAGGGTCGTCCACGCCCCTCCACCCAGCGATAGTCCCCGGCTGCAGTAAGCACCCGACTCCGAACCGTTGCCGACTCCCCCGCGGCGATCTTCGTCAGGGTCGCTTGCATTGCGGGAATGTCGTCGGGGTGAACGCGACGGGTGTAGTCGGTGCCGATCCACTCGTCCGGTCGCCATCCGAACGCGGCTTCCACCGACGGGGACACCCACACCACCTCGGTGCCGCGGGCGTAGGAAACAACATCCACCGCATTCTCGGCCATCAGCCGATACAGTGCCTCAGCATTCTGCCGCTGATCGAGCAGCCGTCCGCGCTCGGCAAGCAGTTGCTGCTCGCGGCGACCGGACAGCACCACCACCACTCCGACGATCACGGTGGCCGCCACCAGCGACAGCACCCGTTCGGTTGCGGCAGCCACCCCCAACGCCAGCAGCACCAGCCGAAGGGCTGCCACCAGGATCGGAAGAAGGGCGATGAAACCGACCGCCCGGATCAACGATCCGTGTTCAGGATGCGCCAGCAGCCAGGCGACCGGACGTCGATCCGGGCGCGCGAGGCTCGTCGCGGCGACCACCAGCAGCAGACCAACTGCAGCCGGGACCGCCTGACTCAGTAGGGCATCCGCACCGAACATGTAGGCCAATCCCGTAAGCATCGGCACCCCCGCGGCCGCCACCAAGCACACCGCCCACACCGTCTTCGCCCACTGGTTGTTCAGGTGGGTCAATACGATCGCGGGGGACAAGAACAGCACAGACAGCGCGGTCTGCAGGCTGGGGTGACTCCCCGGGAAGCTCGCCGACGGCTCAAACAACGCCTCTGATAACGACATCCCGCTGAGACCCGGCGCCAAACCTGTGGCGTATTCGACCAACAACACCACACCGATAGCGCCCGCCACACCTGCCAGGACACGCCCAACTCGCACCCGTGCCGGTGACCGTTGCCCGGACTGCACCAGGATCGCGACGGCCAGCAGGGCGATCAGCGGAGCTGTCCACGGCGTCATCTGCGGCCAGTCGTCGGCTAACCCCCAGGTCAGTGCCTTGACCCCGATGAGCCGACCCAGCCAGTCCAACCCGGCCAACACCAACGCCCCCGACGCGGCC
>JAGQTS010000072.1 GCA_020438895.1 Mycobacterium sp. | reverse complement strand
GGCGTCTTCCGCATGGCCTGCGCCTCATTGCGGATCATCGGCATCCGACCGGAGGACACCTGGAAGAACACCGCCGCCTCACCGACGCCGACCAGGCTCGGTCCGCGCCCCTCGACGCCCTGGAGGTTGGCGCCGTGGCAGGTGATGCAGGCGGTCTCAAAGAGTTCCTGGCCGGTTCGCAACAGGGCCGATTGCGACTGGTCGGCGACGGCCACCTGCGGTTGTGGGGTGAGGGTGGCGGCGACGACACCGGACAATCCCAAGCCGAACACCAACAGGAGAGCGCCGGTCAGTCGACGACGAAGCCGGCGGCGCGACTTGTCGCTCATGCCGGAGGAGATCTTGAGCATCGAACCCCTTCTCATCAGCGGATGAAGTAGATCGTCGCGAACAGGGCGATCCAGACGATGTCCACGAAGTGCCAGTAATAGGACACGACGATGGCCGCGGTTGCCTGGGCCGGGGTGAACTTGCTCATCCTGGTCCGCAGCAGCAGCAGCACGAACGCGACCAGGCCGCCCACGACGTGCAGACCGTGGAAACCGGTCGCCAGGTAGAACACGCTGCCGTAGGCGCTGCTGGCGATGGTCGTGCCGTGCGTCACCAGGTGGAAGTACTCGTAGCCCTGTCCCAGAACGAAGAACAGCCCCATCAGGAAAGTGATGGTGTACCACCGGCGCAGGCCGAAGACGTCACCGCGCTCAGCAGCGAAGACGCCCATCTGGCAGGTGAACGACGAGGCGATCAGCACCAAGGTCACCGGCACGGCCTGATACAGGTTCAGCTCGGTGGGCGGTGGCGGCCAGCTGCCTCCCGAGTGGGCACGCGCGGTGAAGTACATCGCGAACAAGCCAGCAAAGAACATCAGCTCGCTGGAAAGCCACACGATGGTGCCGACACTGACCATGTTCGGTCGGTTCAGCGAATGCACGCGCGAGGTGATCGCAGTTCCGGAAGTTCCTACAGCGCTCGTCACAGGAAGAAGTATGACGCTTTGTAGTTGGAGAGGTACACCGAGGGGCCGAATTGGTCACAACTTGTTTTCCGCGGCCCCTGTGATCGCGGCGTTACATGCGACGATCGGGGAGTGACGTCACCCTCCTCGACACCCTCCCGACAGCCGTTCGCCGCACTGCCGGACATGTCATGGCCGCAGGTACTGGGCCGATTGACCGCAGGTGAGGCGCTCGTGGCCGGCGAGGCGGCCTGGGCGATGGACCAGATCATGTCCGGTGCCGCGACGCCCGCTCAGATCGCGGCCTTCGGCGTGTCGATGAAGATGAAGCGGCCGACAGCCGCCGAAGTGCGGGAGTTGGCCGACACGATGCTCGGCTACGCCCATCGGGTTCCCACCGATGTCATCGGTACCGACACCGTCGACGTGGTCGGTACGGGTGGGGATCGGGCCAACACCGTCAATCTGTCCACGATGGCGGCGGTTGTGGTGGCGGCCGCCGGTATCCCCGTGGTCAAACACGGGAATCGGGCCGCATCATCCAAGAGCGGTGGCGCAGACATGCTTGAGGCGCTGGGCGTGAACATCAACCTGGGGCCCGACCAGGTGGCCCGATGCGTGGCAGAAGTGGGTATCGGATTCTGCTTCGCCCCCGTCTTTCATCCGTCCTACAAGTACGCCGGCCCGGCGCGCCGCGAGATCGGCGTTCCTACCGTCTTCAATCTGCTCGGACCGTTGACGAATCCGGCTACGCCCCGGGCTGGGCTGATCGGTTGCGCCTTCGGTGACCTGGCTGCGGTGATGGCCGGGGTGTTCGCGGCGCGGCGGGCCAGTGTGCTCGTGGTGCACGGTGACGACGGCCTGGACGAGCTGACCACCACGACGACGAGCACCATCTGGCGGGTGCAGGCCGGCACCGTCGACACCCTGACCTTCGACCCGATGGGTTTCGGCTTCCCGCGGGCGGAGGTGGCCGAACTGGTCGGCGGCGACGCGGAGTTCAATGCCGCCGAGGCGCGCAGTGTGTTCGCCGGCGCGACCGGTGCCGTGCGGGACGCCGTCATCCTCAATGCCGCCGGGGCGATGGTCGCCCACGCGGGACTATCCAGCCACGCCGAATGGCTGCCGTCCTGGGAGGAGGGGCTGACCCGGGCCGCCGAGGCGCTCGATTCCGGTGCTGCTGAGCGCCTGCTGGCTTCCTGGGTGGCGTACAGCCACCGGATCTGACACCGCGTGGCGTACAGCCACCGAATCTGACACCGCGTGGCGTACAGCCACCGAATCTGACACCGCGTGGCGTACAGCCACCGAATCTGAACCGGCGTGGCGTACAGCCACCGGGTCCGGGGCAGTCAGGCGCGCGGTTCGGGCCGCGGCGGCCCATTCCAGCCACGGCCCCGCTGAGTGCACCGGCGAGGCGAACCCCTCGGTGGCGCTGACGATTCGGACCCCGGGCTGGGACAACCAACGCGTGATGAGGGTCGTCTCCTCCACCAGCGACCCGCCGAGCGGGCGTGGGGCCGGCAGAACCACTTGGGCGCCGTTTCGCAGTGCCTCGACCACCGGCATCGGCGGCA
>JAGQTS010000457.1 GCA_020438895.1 Mycobacterium sp. | reverse complement strand
ATGCTGGCCAGCATGTTGGCCAATCCGGTGTCGGGGTTCAAGATGACTGACGGGTCGTAGACCTCCGCCGCCGGACCCATGTCCAGCCAGCTGTCGGGGGTGAGCGCTGCATAAAGGGTGCCGTCCAGGACGACCAGTTGGATGTCGACGTCGGATCCGCCCATGGAGATCTTCGAGCTGCCCTTGATGGCTACGCTCGGCTCATTGGTCAGATCACCGGAGAGTGTCTTGACCGGTAGACCGTCGATCTTTCCATTCACCGCTATCTCCAGATGCGCGCTCTTGAGCGCCTTGGTGGTGGTGATCGACTGTTGCACCAGTCCGGCGGCGTCCGGTAGCGGTTCGGACGGTTTGGATGAGCAACCCGAGGCGAGCGCCGCGGCGGTAACCAGCGCGGTCAGGACAGCGAAAGTTCTCCGGAACATCGGCATAGCTGCATCGTAGATGGTGCCGGGCGAGGCGCCCGGTGCTGCCACTGGGACGGCTAAATTGGAATCGTGTTCACCGGCATCGTGGAAGAACTGGGCGAGGTCACGGATCGCGAGGACCTCGGTGATGCCGCGCGGCTGGTTATTCATGGTCCGGTGGTGGTCGACGGCGCGCGCCATGGCGACTCGATCGCTGTCAACGGTGTGTGCCTGACGGTTGTCGAGATCCTGCCCGGGGGGCGGTTCACCGCCGATGTGATGGCTGAGACCCTCCACCGATCCAGCCTGGCCGACGCCGCGCCGGGCAGCCGGGTCAATCTGGAGCGCGCCGCACCCGTCAACGGCCGGTTGGGTGGGCACATCGTTCAGGGCCACGTCGACGGCACCGGCGAGGTGCTCTCCCGAACCCCGTCGCAGCATTGGGAGGTCGTCCGCATCGAGCTGCCGGACTCCCTGTCGCGCTATGTGGTGGAAAAGGGGTCGATCACCGTTGACGGGGTATCCCTGACGGTGTCGGCGGTGGGGCCGGATGAGGCTTCGGGACCGGCTCCCGCAGGGTCCTGCTGGTTCGAGGTCTCGCTGATCCCCACGACACTGGCCATGACTAGGCTGGGCCAGGCGGTACCGGGAACCACGGTCAACCTTGAGGTCGATGTGATCGCCAA
>JAGQTS010000456.1 GCA_020438895.1 Mycobacterium sp. | reverse complement strand
TGGTGCTGCCGCCCCGCGGAGGGGTCTATGGGGTTGCCAGCCGTCGGGTGCTGGACACCGTCCGAACTGTGATCCCCGTGATCGAACAGTTGTCCTTCGACGAAGCCTTCGCGGAGCCGGCCGAACTCGTCGGTGCCGCCCCCGCTGCGGTCGAGGCGTTTTGCGAGGAACTGCGCCGCAGCATCCGCACGGAAACCGGATTGGTGGCATCCGTCGGCGCCGGATCCGGCAAGCAAATCGCCAAGATCGCCTCCGGACTGGCCAAGCCGGACGGTGTTCGGGTGGTACGCCGGGATGAGGAGCGGTTGCTGCGTGACGGGCTGTCCGTGCGTCGGCTGTGGGGGATCGGTCCGGTCGCCGAGGAGAAACTGCACCGACTCGGCATCGAGACCATCGGCGAGTTCGCGGCGCTGAGCGGCCCGGAGGTGGCCGACATCCTGGGCGCCACGCTGGGCCCGGCGCTGCACCTGCTGGCCCGCGGTGTCGATGACCGTCCGGTCAGCGAGCGCTCCGAGGCCAAGCAGATCAGCGCCGAGTCCACCTTCGCCACCGACCTCACCACCGCCGATCAGTTGCGCGAGGCCGTCGGGCCCGTCGTTGAACACGCCTTCCGGCGCCTGGCTCGCCACGGACGTGGGGCACGGACGGTCACGGTGAAACTGAAGAGATCGGACATGTCCACGTTGACCCGGTCAGCGACGTTGCCCTATGCCACCGCCGACGCCGGCACGCTCACCGCGATGGCCCATCGGCTGCTGCTCGACCCGCGCGAAGTCGGCCCGATCCGGCTTGTGGGAGTGGGCTTTTCGGGCCTCAGCGATGTGCTTCAGGAGTCGTTGTTCCCGGAGCTCGACCAGCAGGACGGCGAGGTGACAAACGCGGTCGCCGGGCAGGCGGAGGCCACCGCGGCCGGATGGCGCATCGGCGATGACGTCCGGCACGCCCGCTTCGGGCACGGGTGGGTGCAGGGTGCCGGGCATGGCGTGGTCAGCGTGCGATTCGAGACCAGGGCGAGTGGGCCCGGAGTAATGCGTACCTTTTCCCTCACCGACGGGGAGCTGGTCTCGGCTGATCCGCTGGACAGTCTGGACTGGCCCGACCACCCCGCCCAGGTCTAACGGTCATTCGGGGTCAGCTCAGGCGGGCGATGACATCGGTGATGGGTAGCCGGGCGCCGAGCGCGGCGGTGAGCAGCACGCGGGCCTGACTGGCCCGCAACCCGGGCAGCATGACCGCGCCCGCTTTTGCCAGGTCATGTCCCGGTCCGTAGTTGGCCGCGACCTGGCTGTCGGGCACCCTGGTGCTCACGACGACGACCACTCCGTTCGCACAGGCTCGTTCGACGGCCGCCACGATCGGTCTTCCCGCGTTGCCGGCTCCGACCGCTTCGAGTACCAGACCCTGCGCTCCGGCGGCGACGAACGCCGCAACAGCGGTGTCGTCTGCCCCCGGATAGGCGGCGACGATGTCAACCCGCGGCACTGAGGCGACCGGGCCGAGATACGGCCGTTGGCGGGCCGTCGACATGGTGAACCCGGACCGCTGGACGGTGCCGAGGGGCTCGGATCCGCCGAAGATCTCATCGCCACCGAGCTTCGTCGTGCCCAGCGGCGGCCGAACGACACCGCCGAAGCTGATCAACACGCCCAAGCCTCGTGCCCGTGGATCCGCCGCCAATGCCAGTGCGT
>JAGQTS010000071.1 GCA_020438895.1 Mycobacterium sp. | reverse complement strand
TGTTCCACATGAAGGTGGCCACCCGTTGATCACCGTCGATGCCCAGGCGACGCAGTGCGTTGGCCAGTCGGGCGGCCCGCCTGCCGACATCTCGATAGGTGGCGTGCCGGAAACCGTCGCCGGTCGCGGTGCTCACTGTCCGGTCGCCGTGGATATCGACCGCGTATCGCAGGATCTCCGCCACGGTGAGCGGGGAGTTCTGCATTGTGCTGTGCATGGGGGCCACCTTCGCTCGCCTGCCTACCGTGCTGCGATGGTATCCGTTGTCCACAACGGGACCGCCGCAACAGCGTCCACAACGGGACCGTTGCAACAGCGAAGCCCCGCCGAGCGATCTAGGCAATGATGGACTCACACGACGATGGGAGCTCCGATGACTGCCAGACGGACGACGGCCACCTTTGCGGCCGTTGCGGCGTTCATGGCCGCGCCCGCGGCGATCGCATCAGCCGAGGAGACGGCTCAGGACACGATCGCCGATCTGCAGCGCCAGGGCTACACCGTCACCCTGGACAAGATGGGTACCGGGCCGATTTCGACATGCATCGTCACCAGCGTGCGGAATCCACACACCATGACCCAATGGGTGCCCTATGTCGGACCTGGCCTGGGCACGGCCGACGGCACCTTCCTGGTCCCCGAGGTGACCAGCCAGAGCGTTACCGTGTCGCTGGATTGCACGCAGCGTTGATCACGAGGCGGCGCGCAGGCGCGGGCCGGCCGCGCTGACCGCACGGGCCACCACGGTGCCGTCGAAGTCCGCGATGTAGAGCCGGGTGCCCGCAGGATTGATGGCCAGACAGGACGCCGGCCATCCCAGTTCGATGCTGTCGACGGAGCCGCAGGTCGCGGTGTCGAAGACCGCGATGCGATCACCGTGGAGCACATAGGCGCGGGTGTCCGTCAGCACCACCTGGGTGGGCAGTCCGCTGACGCCCAGCGTGGCGACCACACGGCCGGCGCCGGAGTCGATCACGGCCACCACTCCGCCTACCTCGTCGTCCCAACAGGTGGCAAAGATACGGCGGCCGTCGCGATGGACGGCGATGTCGCCGATCGTCCCGTCGACCGCGATGGTCTGCAGGACCTTGCGCGCCTTGGTGTCGACAACCGCCAGGGCCGACCCAGCGCCGGTACGCACCGTCGCGTAGAGACGCCGGCCGTCGGCGCTGAGGCGGACCACATCCACTGTGACACCCGCTCCTTGAGCGACCGGGATGACGGTCATGCGACCACTGGCGACGTCAACGGCGACGATGTCGGCGTTGTCGTCTCCGCAGCGGGCGACATAGACCAGGTCACCGGAACTCGTTGCGGCCAGGCCGCGGGCGGCTGTGGTCATGGCCCGTTCGGCCAACGCAACGCTGAAGCCGAGGTCGACGGCGACGAGGCTGTCTCCGCTGTTCGCCGCAGAGGTCACGTATGCACGGTCGGCAACGGTCAGGGCATACGGTTCAGCCACGTCGGCCACCACACCGGTCACGGCCAGGGTGCCGGTGTCGACGGCACAGACCATGTCGTCACCGTAGAGAGCGAGGACCAGCGACCGTCCGTCGGCACTCACCGCCATGTCGGTGACCGCCCCGGGAAGACCTGATACGGCGCCCTCGGCCGCTTCTGCTTGCGGACGGGCGGCAACGGGCAGGCGATCGACCCGGTCCTCCACTGTTGTCGTGATCCGCGGCAGCGCCGCCAACCACAATGCGTCGGTCGGCCGCTCGGCGACCGCTGTCGCGCCGGTGGTCCTTGCCATCTCCGTCACCTCCGTTGAGCCGCACGCCGGAAACGTGCAAGCCCGAAAAAATAAGGAAAACCTCATTTGCACCCCGAGTGAGGTGCGACTTCGATTGTAACGGCGAGCGCTGACAACTAATTCCGCATTTTCGAAAGATCTCGATGCCGCCCTCCCGGCGGCCTCACTCATCGCTGAGAAATTGCTCAGGAACTGCCTGTTTCACGCCGGATCACACCTGCCACAGCTACCCGGGAATGCGCTGGTGGGTGGCTTCTCCGCCGCGGTCACAGACCGCCATCCCAGTCTATTTCCGAATTCTGCGGCGGCTGAGGGTTTCTCATTCCTCCCACCGGAGTGCGGTGGAGATCACAGCGGCACACCGAGCCGGGACGGCCGTCAGAGCGCCTGTTCGATCAGGTCACGGCTGCGGACGGGGTCGCTGCCTGCGACGTAGCCGGGGTCGGTGTGTTCGACCACGGTTCCCCCAGCGACCCGGCGCTGCGCCTGCCGGAACTCGCGCAGTGGGCCCATCGCCGCCTGGGTGCCGTTGATGGCCGCCCATGTTGCCGCCCGGCGGGCAGCCCGCTCGACGGGATGCGGCGGCCGGTACATCACCAGCTCCGCAGCCCAGCGGGGCATTGCGTCGCGCATGGCCCAATCGAAGAACTTCGCCGCCTGCGGAACGTCCGGGTTCTCCAGCAGCGCCGCCCCGGTCGCCAGCGCGGCTCCGTGGGTCAGCGCCAGCTTCGGCAGGTAGGACTCCAGGCAATCGAGGGTCTCAGCCTTGGTGCGGGGCAAGTCGGTGCCACCCAGGGCGTGCCCGAGCCGCACGAATTCGCTGTAGTAGCGGTCGATATCACGCAGTGGTGCGGGGTGATACATCTGATGCGCGGTGGCGATGCCCCACACCACCGTTGCGTAGTTCCAGCGCAACCAATCCGGATCATCGGCATCGTACGGCAGCCCGTCGGGTCGCACGCCCTTGACGGTGTGATGCATGGCCCGGACGGTCTGCGCCAACTTCTCGGCGGTTCGGGTGGATCCGTAGGCGGTTCCGATGAAGAACGCCACCGAGTGGCCCAGCCGCACCTGCGCTCCCTCGAGGTCGAAGCGGCCGGTGGGCCGGCCGTCGGCGTCGCGCTCCGCGACCCGGGAGTGATCCGAGCCCATCCAGAAGATGCTCGGATCCAACCGCTCCATGAACGCCGCACACTGCAACCCGAAGATCAGCGCCGAGGTGTGTGAGTGCACGTACCAGACCGGGCTGTCCGGCCCGAACCAACCTGGGTCACCTTGCGGGGCGACGAACTCCAGACCGCGGAAGAACCGTCGCCGGACATCGCGATCGAAGTCGGATCGAACCTTCTGCTCGAGCACCTGATGCGGCAGCAGCACTTTCATCTCCGCGACCCCTCATCCGCCCACACAGTTTTGGATACGCCCGTAGCCAGATTAACACCGGTGGTGCTCTGACCCGCTGCCGAAACGCCCTACGAAGTGTGCCGATCCCGGGCATAGTCGTCGTGTGACCGAGGATCCCGAACAACGGATTGCCGACCTCGAGAGGGGCGTGAGCACGCCCGGGGCCCTGCCCGATGCCCCGCGGCGCACCATGCTGATCGGCTGGGTCGTTCTGGGCTTATTGGCAGCCGGCCTTGCCGTCGGCGGCGGCCTCATCCTCGCCGGTCATAGTCAGAGAACCGTCCCCGGTGGTCCGGTCACGGCCGAACCACCGCCGCACACCAATCTGCCGACCGAACCTTCGGTGCCCACCCCCACGACGCCCACCCCCGCGACACCCACCCCCGCGACTGTGCCGCCCGTCCCAACGGGTGGCCCCACCATGCCGACGCTGCCAAACGCCAGACCACCAGGAAAAGCCGGTTCGCTCAGCGTCACCGGGATCGAGCGGAACGAGACCTTCGCGTGCGAGGGCCGAAACGTCGATGTCAGTGGTGTGGACAACACGGTGATCCTCACGGGCCGCTGCCCCCGGGTCGAGGTCTCCGGGGTGGGCAATTCGGTCCGCGTCGATGCGGCCGCCGAGATCATCGTCTCCGGCCTCGAAAACGACGTTGTCTTTCTCGCCGGCGACCCACTGGTGGAGAAGTCCGGTCTGCGCAATGAGGTCAACCGGGGCTGATCAGAACCCCCCGGCCGGCCGGACACCGCCGTCCAGTCGTAGGACGTGGGCCGGTGACACCGGCAGCCGTTCGGGCATGCGCAGCGTGAGCATTCCGTCGGTGATGTCGTGGTCCAACGGTTCGTCGAGACCGAGCATCCGCACCCCGGCAACATCGGTGGCATCAAGTCCCCGCAGTCCGAACTCGCGCTCGGACACGTCGAGCAGAGTCGCATACACCGCCCCGTTTGCGACGGTGAAGCGGACGCCGGTCCCTGCGGTGGTCGTGCTCTGGGCGATCAACCACGGCCGAGCGGAAAAGATCGCTTCGCCGTTGATCCGCAGCCATTCACCAAGTCCGCGTAATGGCACCAGTTGTTCCGCCGGGAACCGGCCGGATTCGTCCGGGCCGATCCCGATGAGCAGGTTGCCGTTCTTGGCGACGATGTCGACAAACGAGCGGACCAGTTCGGTCGCGGTCACGATGTCCTCGGGCCGCTCATTACGGTTGGCGCCGAAAGAATGCCCAACTCCGCGAGTGGATTCCCACTTCTTGTCCTGCGCGGTGTCGAAGCTCGCGTATTCGGGCGTGCGGATGTCGTAGTGATGGTTGGCGGGGAAGGTCAAAGACTTGTAGCCGTCGGGGATCAGTGGCCAAAAACGCTGCAGCAGAGCGCCTCCCAACCTGGCCAAGCTGTCCGCGAGGGGTCCCCGATATGTTGGTGGTTCGATCCAGCGGTCGTTGATCACACCATCGGGAACACTGTTGTAATACTCGGCGAACAGGGCCGGCAGATTTCCTCCGGACGGCCAGCAGATGTCGTTCCACAGCACGGCGGGACGGTAGCGGTCGATCAGTTCGCGGACGTGAACGGTGGCGTACTGCAGGTAGTCGGCGCCGGGCGGGACGGCGAGGAAACTGTCAGCAGGATTGGCCAGCAGCGCGTCGTTGTACGGCCAGTCATAGCCGCCGGAATAGTAAAGACCCATCCGCATTCCCGCGTCGGTGACCGCCCGGGTGAGGTCACCGACGATGTCCCGGCGCGCGTGGTAGCGGCCCTTGCGCGGGTGCGGCATCGGGGTCGGCCAGAGGCAGAACCCGTCGTGGTGCTTGGCGGTCAGCACCACATATCCGGCGCTTGCCTGCCGGCAGACGGTGGCGATGGCGTCCATATCCGCCGCGGCGGTGCCGGAGTCGAACGTCGCGACGAAGTCGTCGTAGGTGGCCTGCGGGCCGTAGGTCTGCCGTTGGTGACGCCAGGTGGGACTGCCCTCAAGCCGGCTGCTGTTGAGATACCACTCGGCATAGGGGTTGTCCCGCAGCATCTCTGCGGGCCCGCGCTCTTTGAGCAGTTGCTGGATGTCGGGCACCTGGGGCGCCCAACCGGGCACCGAATAGAGGCCCCAGTGCAGGAAGATGCCGAGTTTCGCGTCGTCGTACCACTGCGGCAGCGGATGGGTGGACACGGACTCCCAGGTGGGCTGATACATCATGCGGAGATCGGACTCGGCCGTCCGAAGAGGTATCCCTGGGCACACTCTGCGCCCAACTCCACCAACCGATCCAGCACGACCTGCGACTCGACGCCCTCAGCGACCGTCTTCAGTCCATAGGTCCTCGCGACAAAGATGATCGTGCTGACAACGCGTTCGTCGTCACGATCGTCGAGGATGTGTCGCACGAAACTTCGGTCGATCTTCAGTGCGTGCAGGGCAAGGTGGCGAAGTTCGGTGAAGGTGCCGTACCCCGTTCCGAAGTCGTCCAGGGCAACCCGGCAACCCCGCTCGCGCATGTGTGCGGAGAACGTCTTGGCCAGTACCGGTGATGCCAAGGCGATGGTCTCCGTGATCTCGAAGGTGATCCTGCCGGCGACCTGCGGACCCGCCGCTGAGAGTTCCCGGAACATCACCTCCATCGCCGATGCGTCGGCGACCGTTTGGCCGGTGATATTCACATTGACTGCCCTGCCACGACGGGCGAACTCGATGGCACGCCGCGCCATGTACTGATCGATCACCGGCATTAACCGGTGCCGCTCGCACTGAGGCAGGAACTGACTCGGCATCAGAAGTTCGCCATCGTCCTCGGGGCGAAGTCTGACCAGTAGTTCCTCGCACACCGGCGCCCCTGTGGTGACATCGACGATGGGCTGTGAGAACACCAGCAATCTGTCGTCGCGAATCGCCGCAGCGAGTCGTTCCCTCCAGTACGCGCGCTCGGCGATCTCCCGCTCGACTTCCTTTCGGGGCGTCACATCGGTGCGGATCGTCACCATTTCGGTGGTGTGGCCAGTCTTGTTCCGCAACGGAAATCGTTGGGTGGTGATCGACAGCGCCTCGGGTCCCCGCTGGATCGACTCCTCCTCGATGAACGCCTCGCCGGCCGAGAGGCGCACCCAGGCCTCCTGAGAACGAAGGAGGACATCGGCAGACAGAATCTCGTCTTCGGTTCGGCCGATGACGTCATCGGTCGCCTTCTGCCCAAACAATTGACAGAAGGCGTCGTTGACCATGGTGTATCTGCCCTCGATGTCGAGAACGGAGATCGCCGACGGTGAATTGCTCACCACGGACTCGAATCGTTCCTTCTCGGCGTTGAGTTCTTGTTTTGCCGCTATCAACTCCCGACGCTGGCGCCTGAGTGTCTGCTCGGCTTGGCCTGCCGACTCTGTCGTCGCAGCGATGGCGTAGAACGCCGATACGGCCACGAATAGCAGCGCCTGTTCCTGGGGTGCGGAGGCAAACGCATAGAAGTTGTCCAGTCCGATCAGGGTTATGGTCGCCATCAGGACCGCGCCGGCGGGCGCCCCGACGGCACCGAAGGCCAGTGCCAGGAGCACACCCGCGGCAATCGCGGACACTTGAGCACCCCAGACCTGACCAACCTGGGCCAGCACAATGGCGCCGACCGCAAGGACCGCCACCCCGAGTCCGACGCCGATTGTTTCCGATACCCGCCGGTTCCCGGCGACGGTTCGATTACCGTCCCGCAGCAACAGACCGATCGGCACGCCGACCAGCAACCCCACGGCGTCCCCGAACCACCAGGTCCGCCAGCCGGTCAGGTAATCGGAGCCGAACGCCCAGATCGACCCGAATGCCCCGAGACCCGCGGTCACAGCGGGAACGAACAGCGCGGCGAGAATCACCGCAGCAGTGCCTCGAACCGAACGCAGCCCGATACCGTGTCGCCCCCCAGCGATCACCGTCGCCGCAGCAACGTAGACAGTGGCCTCAGCGACATTGACCACACCGAAGTAGAGCGCGTGCACAGGGCTTATGCCGACCCGGAGGTCGACGACAATTTCGGCCAACAAACCCGCTGCGTACGCATAGGGCCAATCGCGCATCCGGAACCGGAGCAATGCGGTGATCAGGACTGCGTTCGGCAGCCACAACAGCGCAACGCCACCCGACTCGGTGTATGGATAGAGCAGCACAACTCCGACATAGGCGACGACGATCGCCGTGAGGTTCCCCAGACCACGCCACCGCGCACCGACGGGCCAAAATACCGCCCGCCCCCAGACCTGGGCCGAAGAAACGGAATCCTCGGCGGCGTCGGCCCGGGATGCCGTCATTGTCACCTCGCCCCGCGTCGCACCACCTCAGCGCCCTCTCGGGCATCTACACGTCAGTGAAGTATCGCGTTATCGATCGGTTTCTACCACCAAAACCGAGGGAAGATCTTTTTCCCTTTCGCGCCGCTGCCATCGGTAGGTCACGATTTCGGCTGATCGGACGGTCGAGGGGCGCACGCGGCAGGAAGCGGGGTTTGCCGCAACTCCGCAATCCCCGGCAACGGCCCACCGGCCACGAATAATCGTGGCCATGGACGCCCAGTACGGCGGGATCCCGCCCCAGAAGCAGATGACCGGAATGCTCGGCCACCCGGTGGCAGAGAACCCGATCGACGTGATGTTCGACGCCGTCTATGCGCACTACGGCCTGGCCTGGCAGTTCTGGAAGAACGACATCGCCACCAAGGACGACCTGGCCCTGGCGGTCGCAGCGCTGCGACCACTGGGCTACCGCGGAATGGCCGTCACGGTGCCCTGGAAGGTCGCCGTGATTCCGCTGCTGGATGCCGTCGACGACGACGTCCGCGCCATCGGTGCCGCCAATTATCTGACGATCGAGGACGGCCGGCTCATCGGGCACAACAACGACGGCAAGGGTGTGGTGAAGGCGATCGCGAAGGTCACCCCGGTGGAGGGACAGCGAGTGGTGATGCTCGGCGCCGGTGGCGCCGGCCGGGCGATGGCGGTGGAACTCGCCTGGGCCGGCGCGGCGCACCTCACCGTGGTCACCCGACGGAAGGAGCAGGGCACGGAGGTGGCCGACACGGTCACTCACGCCTCGGGCGTGCCCGCGGCGTGGCAGCCCTGGCAGGACACCGTCAGCGTGCCCCCGGGAACCACCCTGGTGATGAACGCCACCCACCTCGGTTGTGCTCCCGACCTGGAGGCGGTACCCGTGCGCTGGGACACTGTGGATCCGGACTGCGTTGCCGTGGACGTGATCACCAACCCGCGGGTCACGCCCTTTCTGGCGACGGCCCGCGAACACGGGTGCCGGGTCGTCGACGGAGTCGAGATGCTGGTGCAGCTGGCGATGCAGATCTTCAGCCGCTGGACCGGCGTTGATCCCGAAGAGGCGGTCTTCCAACAGGCCGTGGCGCGGGCTTTGGGGGAGATACCGGCGAACTGAGGTCGCAGCCCAATTCCGGTATGTCGGATCACCGTCTGGCTGTTCGCCAAAGAGTTCAGACGCACGCCCGACCCCGCACGTTCGCCGTCACGGTGGCGAATCGTCGCCGCGATATCGATCGTTTCCCTAAAATGGAGCGTGTTCCTGGTTGTCGACAGCGCTCATCGGGTTGGCACCGGTTCGCTCGCCACCTCGGGTACGTGGCGCCCACGGGCTCTCAACCCGGACTCCACTACTAGCCGGGGATGTACATGAGACCGTGCATGCGTCATCCTGCGAAACGTGGTGATGGGTGCGACTAGGTCGGGGTTCGGCCGCAAAACTCATACGCCGTTCGGCGCTGGCGTGGGTGGTGCTGTTCGCGACGGTTTTCGCGACGGTTCTCGTGACGTATTTTGCTTGGCACATCACGAAGAATTCGGTTGAAAATAGCGCGGAGCAAGATTTTCTGAACATCGTCAATGACTCCAATGACGCGATTACACAGCGCATGCTGGACTACACGATCGCCCTCGACAGCGGCGTCGGACTCTTGCGCAGCAGCGACGTCCCGGTAACCAGAACGGGGTGGAAAAAATTCACCGACAGCCTGAAATTGCGGACTCAGTTCGCCGGAATCCAGGGCCTCGGCTATGCCGTTATCGTCCCCCCCGACGAGAAGTTGGATTTCGAAAGGAAGATTCGCGCCGAGGGGTTTCCGGACTTCGCGATCAAACCACCAGGTGATCGGGACCCTTACTCCGCGATCGTTTACCTCGAACCATTTGACTTCAGGAATCAACGAGCATTCGGATTCGATATGTACTCGGAACCGATCCGTCGAGAGGCGATGCAGAGTGCCGCACGGACTGGATTAGCAACAGTCTCCGGTCCCGTAACCCTAGTTCAAGAAACCGACGAAGATATTCAACGCGGTTTTCTCATGTACGTTCCCCACTATCGCGAGGGCGCTCCCACAGATACCGTCGAGCAGCGTGAAGCCGCCCTCATCGGATGGGTTTACGCAGCATTTCGTACCCGGGATCTCTTGGACGGCGTCCTCCCGGTAAAAGCGCGCAATTTCTACTCAGAGATTTTCTACGGCGACGGTACGAAGCCCGAGAATTTGTTGTACGAAAGTCCTCGCGCCAGCGACTTTGAGCCGGAGCGAACGGCCCTGAGCTCCATTCCCATTGGCAATCGAACGTGGACCAGTCGGTTCACCTCAGGCGAAACGGCAAGCGCTCGATCATCTGAGCCGTGGATTGTTGCCGGCGCCGGACTCGTCATCGACGTACTCCTTTTCTTGGTCATCGCCTCGCTGGCTTTGCGCCGGCAGCGGGCAGAGGAATTGGCCCTTCAGATGACCGCCGATCTGCGCACGAGCAACACATCGCTAGTGGGATTCATGCAGATCGTCGAGAACAGCCCTAACTTTGTAGCGATTTTCGACGTGAACGGAAGCCTGAAATACCTCAATCAGGCATGGCGTTCCCTGCTGAATCTCGCTGATAACGATCCCCTGCCGAACACCGTCGACGCGCTGTTCGACGGTGTCGCCCTCGACCGCCTGCGGGACGTGTCCGTGCCCGCCGCGCTACGGGAAGGGAATTGGTCTGGTGAGTCGACACTCGCGGGAGAGGGCGACGATCAGGTTGAAGTAAGCCTCACCGTGCTGCGGCACGAAGGAGCATCCGAGGTGGCCGAAAGCTGGCTGACCATCGTGGCGCACGACATCACGGCCTTCAAAGACACCCAGCGACTGACCACCTTGACCGAGGAACTGCGGCGAAACCTCACGGCCGGGGACGATCCCATGCGATGCATTCAGGCAATCGGGGCCGATGCGCTGGCGGCGGTGAAGGCCGATGGGCTGGTGGCCCGGGTTGGCCGCACGGTGTTCCGCCTCGGCGATACGCCAGATCAGGACACCATCGATCGGTGGGTTCGCGCGGTGGGCTCGGCCGGCTCCAGCCCCATGGGGGTGACCGACTGTCTCGCCACCGATATGCCCGAGCTCGCCGTCTCCGATCGGTGCGCCGGAGCTATCGTGGCCCGGCTGCCCGGCACCCGCGAGGCCTACATGGCCTGGTTCCGCCGACCATTGGACCCCATCATCCGCCAAGGCGATACGTTGGCCCCCTTGGTCGCCACGAACAAACTCGGAAGGCGGCGGGCTCGCGCCTCCGTCGACGCGTTCCCCGAGGATGTTCACGACCACAGTCGGCCATGGTCTGATGAGGATCGCACCGCGGCTGACATGGTCTACCGGGCCGTTCAATCCGGCTTGATCGAGTACTCCTACCGGCAACTCGCTTTCGAAGCGACCATCGACCCCCTCACCGGCCTGGGCAACCGACGCGCGCTGGCGATGACAATGGACAACGAGAGACGATCAAGCGCCCAAGCGCCCCACTTCAGCCTGCTGTTCATTGATCTTGATCGCTTCAAGCAACTCAACGATGCGTTCGGACACGAGAAAGGCGATCTGGCGCTGCGGATGACCTCCACCCGGCTCAAGCAGGTGACGTCGGATCTGGTCGGTCGCTCCGGCATCGTGTTCCGCCTCGGCGGCGACGAGTTCGTCGTCCTGCTCCGAGATGTCACGGCCGATGACGTTGCACGGCTCGCCAAGAGACTTGTCGCGGCGTTTCGAGAGCCGCTCATTCTGAGCGGCTCCAGGCATGTGGTCAACGTCAGCGTCGGCGCCGTCGTCAGTGCCAACGGTGCCACCGAAACCATCGACGCCGACGAACTACTCCGGCGCGGCGATCTGGCCATGTACTCGGCCAAACGTGCAGGCGGGTCGCGTGTCGCGTTCTATCAGGACAGCTTTTCAAACCAGGCGGTCCATCGGCTGAAACTCGAACAGGAGCTGTATCGGGCGTTGAGTAGCGATGAGCTGGCTCCAGCATTCCAGCCCATCGTCTCGATCCGAACCGGCCAGATCATCGGCGCCGAGGCGCTGGCCCGTTGGCACCAACCTGAGGTCGGCATCCTCGAACCGAGTGAGTTCATTCAGCTCGCCGAGGAGACAGGCCAGATCCGGCAGCTCGATCGGCAGATCGCTGAGCGCGCTGTCCTGCGCTGCCGCGAGTTGTTGCGGGACAGCTCACGGCAGTTCCACCTGGCGATCAACGTCAGCGCGAAGACGTTCGACGCGCAGTACATCAGCTACCTCTCCGAGCTGATCGAGCGCTACACAATTCCGGCTGAACGATTGACCATCGAGTTGACCGAGTCGGCGATGGTCGGAGAAGCAAGCCGTCTCCAGCACCTGTTGGTCGACCTTCGGGCACTCGGGGTGAGGGTCGCCATCGACGACTTCGGGACCGGCTACTCCTCACTGGCCTACTTGCAGAGCCTGCCGGCCGATATGGTCAAACTGGATCGCACGTTCGTCGATCGGCTGCGCGGCAACCCCGGCGACGATGTCGTGGCCCGCTGGGCGATCCAACTGGTGTCGGACCTCGGGATGACCATCCTCGCCGAAGGGGTCGAGACCGCGGAGCAGGAACAGGCGCTGCGTTCACTCGGTTACGACTGGGCGCAGGGTTATCGCTACGGCAAGCCGATGCGCGAACCGCCGATACCCGGCAACTACAGCGATGTGGCTGGCGCGCCGCCGGGGTGAGCGCGTACCGTGACGTCTCGCCGTCGGCGGCGTTGCCAACGACGCCGGTCCAACGACCCAGGCCGATCGCTTGGCGGCTGGAGCATACGCTCGATTCGATTCGTTCGTTTGGAATTTCTGGCATGCCGCCAGACCGGTTACCGCGGGCCCGATCGGACCGTGTCCTCGAAGAATCGAGGGCGACAGGCTTCGTAGCCGCCGGCGAGCAGGGCCACCACGGCGATCAGAAGAAACCCGAACGGCAGTTTCCAGTGACCGCTGAGCTCGTAGAGAACCCCGAAAACCAACGGCCCGGCGGACGCGACCAGGTAACCGACGCCCTGGACGAATCCGGAGAGCGCCGCGGAACCGGGATCGGTGCGGCAGCGCAAGTTGATCAACGTGATCGCCGCGGGGAACGTGCTCGGTCCGAGCCCGATGATGAGCATCCAGGCGAGTGTCCCGGTAAGCGGGTACCACAGTAGGCCGGCGAAGCCGACCGCGTAGCAAACCGCACACCCGATGACAATGGGATAGGGGTTGGCGAGCCTGGCACATAACCCGGGGGTGACGAACGCCGCAACCAATCCACTCAGTGAGAACACCGCGAGCATCACACCGCCGAGCCGCTCACTTCCGCCGGCCGAGGTGATGATCTGCGGAATCCAGGTGAGCATCGCGTAGGTGATGAGCGCCGTAGTCGCGAACATCACCGTCAGGCCCCAGGTGACGGGTGATCGCCACACCGCTCCCGACGACTCCCGAGACCGGAGGTAACCGGAGCCCATGTCGGCACTGCGGTGGCCGCGACCGATCAGGAACCACGGCCACAGCGTCGCCAGCGGGATCAACGCCCACACGGCCAGCGAAATGCGCCAACCGTGGCCATCGGCGATCGGTATGGCCAGCGCCGCAGGGACGATGGTTCCGATTTGCACGCAGCACACATAGACCGCGCTCATCGTTCCGATGCGGTCCCCGAAGTACCGCTTGATCAAGGGCGGGATGGTGATGTTTCCGATTCCCATCCCGGCGAGGGCCAGTGCCATCAACAACAGCAGCCCGGCCGCATTCGATACCGCCCCACGCCCAGCGGTGCCGATCGTCGTCGCGGCCGCCGCAAGCAGCGCCAACCGTTCGAGGCCGATTTTTCGCCCCAGCGCGGGAGCCACGAACCCGGCCATCGCGAACATCGCGGTCGGCAGCATGCCCAGGGCGCCGGTGACCGTGTTCCCGAAACCCAGGTCACCGGAGATCCGCGACAACAACGGCGTCAGGGAGGTGACCGCCGCTCGCAGCGAAAGGGCGAACAGCACGATGGCCAACAGAACAAGAACGCGACCCGCGAGGAACGGCCGCTTCGCGATCGGGCCATCCTCGGACATCCGCCAACCCTACGAGGCAACGACCCGGGATTAACCTGTGTCTGAGTAATGGGGCCGCAGGGGCATGGATCAAGGGAGTCAGGTTGGGCAGCGGAGCCGGTCGCGTATTGATCAAGAACGTCGAGATCTTCGATGGTCTGGCCGACCGACTCGTCGCGGGCCACGTCCTGATCGAGGGATCGACGATCGCGGCTGTCCAGACGTCGCCGATTTCGGAATCCGGAGTCGAGGAGATCATCGACGGCGCCGGCAGGGTGCTGATGCCGGGCATGATCGACGCGCACTCGCATCTGGTTGGGATGGCCAACACGATGATCGACCTGGTGATGGCCTCACAAACACAACTGGCGGCGACCACCCTCGCCCGGGCCAAGGACACCCTGCTGCGCGGCTTCACCACCGTCCGCGACATGGCCGGTGACACCGTCGGCATCAAGCGGGTGATCGACGCCGAACCGGCCCTCGGCCCTCGGATCTACCCAAGCCAGGCAGCGATCTCGCAGACCTGCGGGCATGGTGACTTCGGGTTCGTCTACGAGCGCCCAACGGCCCTCGGCGGCAATGAGTCCCGCGCTGAAGCAATTGGATTCATGCGCGTGGCAGACGGACCTGACCGTGTCCTTGCGGCGGTGCGCGAGCAGTTGAAACACGGTGCCTCCCAGATCAAGCTGATGGCAGGGGCGGGGTGGCATCTCTCTACGACCCGCTCTCCTCGGTCCAATTCACCGCCGAGGAGATGCGAGCCGCAGTGCAGGCAGCCACCGATTACGGCACCTATGTGGCCACCCATGTCTATAACGTCACCGGCATCCGCCGCGCGGTCGAGGCCGGGGTCAAATCCATCGAGCACGGGCATCTGGCCGACGAGGCCACCATCGCTCTGTTGGCCGAGCGCGAGGTGTGGTTGTCGACCCAGCCGTTCGCCGAACACGACCACAGCTTCTCCAGCGTCGACAGCGCCGCCAAGAACCGCCAAGTGTGCGCAGCAACGGCCCAGGTCTACCGGTGGGCCAAACAGCATGGAGTAAAACTGGCCTGGGGCACGGATTTGCTCTTCGCCCCCGAGAGCAACGGTTTGCAAAGCGACATGGTGGCACGGCTGGGCGAGTACTTCAGCAATGTCGACGCCCTCAAGATGGTGACCTCGGGAAACGCCGAACTGTTACGCCTGGCTGGCGAGCGCGACCCATACAAGGCCGCCCGGTTGGGGCAGATCACCACCGGGGCGTGGGCGGACCTGCTGGTCGTCGACGGCGATCCGACGGCCGACCTGCGGGCCGTTGCCGACGCCACGGGTATCAGCGTCATCGTGAAGGACGGGCTGGTCGTCAAGAACCTCCTCGGCTGACTTCTAGGCGAGGACGAAGATGGGCTTGTGCCCGGCGTGGCCCGACGTCAACACATCCGGAATCTCATCCCACCCGTAGATTCCGCTGGTAACGAGTTCCGGCCGCAGCGCTCCCCGGGCCACCGCATCGAGGGTCGCTGTCATATTGGCCCGGGCGTGGCCCTTGCCGTTGTGGAAATGCACCCCCCGCAGATGGAGCTGCAGCATCGGCAGCGCCACGTCAGTGAAGTAGATACCGACGCTGTTGACGTAGCCCTCGGGCATCACGGACGTGAGCGCCTTGCGCAACCGTTCCGGGTCACCCGAGGCGTCCACGGCTAGGTGGAAATCCCTCTCGCGCTTCCCACTGATGTCAGCAACCTCGGCGCCGAGCCGCTGAGCCACGGTCATCCGGGCGGGATCGTCGTCGTAGTAGACCGTGCGTGCGCCCGCGCAGCGCACGGCTACGTCGACGCAGTAGAGCCCGATCGACCCCGTGCCACCGAATATCGCAACCTGCGGATCCTCGATTCCGGCGACAGTCGGCATGATCGTCTCCCACCCGAGTGCGAAGTTGTCGCCAATGGAGGCCAGGTGAACTGGATCGGCACCCGCCGGCAACGGTACGAGGTTGTAGTCGGCATAGGGCACCCGGATCAACTCCGAGAAGGTTCCGCCCCAGACACCGTTGATAGGCAATCCGAACTGCGCCTCTGGGTGCTTCAGGCAGCGCGCCGGGTGGCCGATCCCGCACTGCGCACAAGCCCCACAGGCGATGTGCCAAGGAACGCCCACGACGTCACCGACGGCGACTCCGACACACTCGCCACCGACTTCGACCACTGTGCCGACGCACTCATGTCCCAGCGGGAACGGCCCAGCACCGGAGAAGGGGGTCTTACCCGCGATGACGTGGTGATCCAGGTCGCACGTTGTGGCGGCCAGCGGGCGCACTAGCGCGTCGCTCGGTTCGACGATGAATGGCCGCTCGACCTCATCGAACCGCAGTTCCCCGGGTTGAACGAACATCAGACTCTTCACAGACGCCTCCCTATAACGTTCGTTATAGCAATGGCAAGCGTATGGTATTACGGTCGTTATAGCAAGGAGGGGGATGTCCGAGCGCAGTTCAAGCCGGCAGCGCATGGTTGCCGGTGCAGCAGACTTGATCAGCCGTCGCGGCCTCAACGCGGCCAGCGTTCGCGAACTCGCCAAACACACTGCCGCACCGCTCGGTTCGACGTACCACTACTTTCCGGACGGCAAGTACAGCATCGCCACCGAAGCCGTGCGATGGACAGGGGACCTGATCATGAAGGTACTGTCGAAGGAACTGGAATCAGGCCCCAAAGCAGGCCTGCACGCATTTCTGGCGATGTGGCGAAACGTTCTCCTGGACAGCGACTTTCGAGCCGGTTGCCCGGTACTGGCCGTATCCATCGAGGATCTCCCCGACGAACACGCAGGGCCGCGCGAGGCGGCGGCGGCGGCATTCGAGCAGTGGACTGCGCTGCTGTCGAAGTCCTTGATCGCATCGGGTGCGGATTCGGCTGTCGCGCGACAGGTAGCGACCTTGATCGTCGCCGCTGTGGAAGGAACCGTGGCGATGTGCCGCGCCCAGCGCAGCATCACCCCACTAGACATGGTTGAAGCGCAACTCGCATACGTGATCGTCAGCGTCGCGGCCTGACAAGCCTAGACGCGGGCTTCGAGGATGAGGTTGAACGGTGTTTCAGCGGCCCTGCGGAATCGACTGAACCCTGCCTCTTCGGCGATCGCTCTCAGACGTGCCTCACCGGCCTGGGCGCCCAGACCAAGCCCGACCTCCTGGGCCAGCGATGAAGGGGTGCACAGCAATGTCGAGGCCGAGTAATACATCCGGCCCACCGGGTTGAGGTTGTCGGCCAACGCGTCGTTGGCGTAGGGCTCGACCAGCATGACCGTGCCATCAGCGGCCAACGCATGACCGGCATGAGCCAGGGCCCCAACCGGATCGCCCATGTCGTGCAGGCAATCGAAGAAACAGATCAAGTCATATCCGGTTCCTGGAAAGTCCGCCGCCGGCGCAACCACGAATTCGGCATTCCCCAGACCCATTTCGGACGCTATCGACCTGGCACGTTCGATTGACTTGTCGTGATAGTCGAATCCGCGCACGGTCGATTTCGGAAACGCCTCTGCGATCAGTGCAGTGGAAATCCCGTGCCCGCAGCCGACATCGGCAACGGTCGCTCCCGTTTCGAGCTTCTCCACCACGCCCTCAAGTGCCGGCAGCCAGCTAGCGACGAGGTTGGCCCGATACCCCGGACGGAAGAACTGCTCGGTGCCGACGAACAACTCAGGATCGTGTTCGTGCCAGCCGAAGCCCTGCCCGCTGCGGAATCGCTCGGTGATCGCGTCGCGATCCTTGAACGCTGCGCTGATGAGGTGAAAACCGGGCGCCAGGTAAACCGGACTGTCCTCTCGGGCGAAGACCATCGCGTGCTCTGGCGACAGCGTGAAGGTCTCATCCTGCGATTGATAGCTCAGGTAGCCACTGGCGGCCTGAGCCGACAACCACTCACGCACGTAGCGCTCACGCACGCCGACGTGTTCTGCCAGCGCCGCAGCAGTCGATGATCCCATCTCATCAAGGGCCTTCCACAGCCCCAAGTCGACGCCGATCAGAACCAGACTTCCGTTCATCGCCGCACCCATGTCGGTCACCAATTGACCGAGCACTTGCTCCAGCTTCTTCTCGTCGACGCGATCGGTACCGGCCATGATTTTCACTCCCCTTCGACTCGTACACGGTCTTACCGAGCATTGCACCGGACCACACGACACACGCGACTATCGCGATACTCGCCGTGCACCGTTCCGCCAATGGACGTCGCGCCGTGACGACTGGGCCGGGTGTCACCGGGCATTGGTTGGCGCATCCGACGGCCTCTGATACCTGGCACCCGAGCCGAGTCACGAGGAGTTAGTTGTCATGTAGTTCAAACATGTTTGGCGGCAGAGTTTTCCGTGATGACACCGCGACGAGCCCTGCGGCAATCCGAAGAGACGTATCGTCATCATGGGAGATAGCACGTTTCAAGCGCGATAGGAAGCAGGTTGTTGGTGAGGGCATTGCGCAGTTGCCGACTCGGCGCAGTTACCTTGTTGGTGTTGTTGCTGGGTGTTGGTCCCGCATTGGCGCCCCAGGCAGGTGCCGAACCCGACGAGAACCGTTCGGTCACTGTCGCCATACACCCGTACGAACCATTCGTCATGCAGACAAAGAGCGGCGAATGGACAGGTTTCAGCATTGAGTTGTGGAAACAGGTGGCAGAACGCGCCGGGTGGAGCACCGAGTTCCTGGTGACCGGCGATGTCCGCGGACAGTTGGCGGCTGTCCGCGATGGACGAGCCGAAGTAGCGCTGGGGGCAGTCTCGCTGACCGCGGAGCGCGAGAAGTCTTTTGATTTCTCCCAGCCCACCCTCGACGCCGGACTGCAGATTCTCGTGCCCGTCGCGGATACCCGGCCAACAGTGCCGGGGCTTGGCGGTTACCTGGACCTACTCTTCTCCAGGACGATGCTCATCTGGCTCAGCGCAGCCATCGTCGTGGGTGTGATACCGGCACATATTTTCTGGCTCACCGAACGACGCAGTAAAGAACCGGGTGTGTCCAGGTCATATTTCCCCGGCATCGTCCAATCCTTCGGGTGGAGCGTCGGATCGCTGGTCGGGAAGAATAGTCGCCATGCCACGAATGCGATCACCCGGGGACTGGCCATTCTCTGGGGTTTTGCCGGAATCGTTTTCGTCGCGTTCTACTCGGCCAACCTCAGCGCCACTCTGACCGTAGCCAAACTCGATGCCACGATAAACGGACCGGCAGACCTCTACGGCAAATCCGTTGCAACAGTGGCCGACACGACTGCCGCAGACTTCCTGCACAACATGGGCATACACGCCACCGAGACGCGGACCCTCGAGCAAGCCTATGACCTGCTACGGGAGCAGGGCTATCAGGCTGTCGTGTTCGACGCACCCGCATTGCGCTACTACGTCGCCCACCGCGGCGAAGGCGTCGCGGTCCTGGCCGGACCAGTGTTCCAGGAAGAGGATCAAGGATTCGTCCTCCGCATCGGCAGCCCGCTGCGAAAGCCGGTCAACCAGGAACTGTTCCGGATGCGAGAAGACGGGACCTACAATCTCATCAAGGAAAAATGGTTCGGCGACGACATGGCCGTCACGGCCGGTGACCTGAACTGATTGAACGGGTCGCCCGCACGGCACGAATACTGCTGATCCCGAATGCGAAGTCACAGCCGGAGCGACCAGATTCTCGACGGCCATCGATCGGTGGAACTGCCCGAAAGCTGTTACACCACAGTCCTCGGACTCGGAGTGACCGCCAGCCAGCCTCAACACCTGCACGCACTCGGGTCAGCTTGCCTGTGATCGACGCACTTACGAATCCTGGGTGCCTCGCTGAGCGGTCCCCCTCGTCTCACCGAGAAGTATCGAGCGCTATGAGTCGCCACATATCCGGACAGCTCCCCGAAAACAGCAGCCAGGTAATCCGAGACCGTAGCAGCGACACCGTTGAAGCGATCTTCGGACTTGACGATAAGTTCCCCGTCCCTGTTTTCACCGGTGATGGGTCGCCGCCACGTATGCGGTCCAATGATCGTCAGAACCGTGTCACCGCCGGGGCTTGCTTCCCAGACGTGGAATTCCAGGACTCCGGTGCGCTCGCAAGCATGCCGCGCTGGACGCAGGTTCTCGCTCATGGTTCAAGTGTGCGACCGTCAGGGACAGGGGGCCACCTCAGCAGCCGCCGTAATGACCAGGATCACGTTGATGGTGTTCAGTGGGTCAGGATCACTGTCGGGCGGCCTGGCGCCCTCAGAGGCAGCCATCGTCGCCTTTAGTCGCCGCGTTGATGCACGCTGACCAGGAAGACATCCACCTCGTCTGTGTATTGACCAACTGCGCCCAACTCGGTGTTGACCTGTTCGTGGGTCAGATCCTTCGGCAATATCTGAACCCTAGTCCCGAATGACCGAGCTACGGCTGCAAAAGCTTCGGCTTGGTTACACGTGCGGCGGCTCGCACAGACGATCAGAATCGGCTCGGAGCCTTGATGCAACGCTGCTAAGGGTGAAACCTGTTGCCAGTACTCGGGGTCATCCCCGAACGCTAGGCGGAATACTTCGGTTGGGTTGTCTTGCATCCTCGCCACGAGGTCCAGTGCGCCGACGTCCAGCACCACCGTGCCCTGCCAGGGCCGAAGGTACGGGAAGGCATCGCGCCGGGCGGATACCAGCGCCACGAGGTGCGCCCCCGCCGAGTGGCCCATCACCACTAGATTGTCTGGGTCACCACCCCAGTCGGCCGCATGTGCCTGAACATAGGAGATCGCCGCAGCGACCGCATCGGCCTGCGCGTCGGGCTTGTGCGTCGGCAGCATCGGATAGTTGATGGACACGAAGATCTTTCCATCCGAGACGAAGTGGTCAACCTTGTTGTTCACCAGGCCTGGATTGGCCTTGTTGCCAATAGCCCAGCCACCGCCGTGAACCATCAGCACTACCGGCGCGTTCGACGGCCGGCCAGGAGCGTAGACGTCGAGCTTCTCGGCAGGAAGGAGGCCGTAGGCGACATCCAAGTACGTCGTGACACCGCCGCCGGACCCGCCGGTCGGGTCTTCGCTGACAGGGTCGGCGTTGTTGGCAGGCTCGACCGGCACGCTCACCGGCACGGTGACAATGCCGCGATGGCCATCATTGGCGATAATGGCAAAGGTGTAGGTGGTGGCGCCATCAGCGGTCTGACGTTGCTCGGCGGTGGGGGTGTATGTGAAGGCTCCCGTTGCAGCGTCGACTTTGACCGCACCGCCGCCAGTGCTGGAAGCCGTTGCGTTATAAGACAACACATCACCATCAGAATCAGTGACACCGATGACGATGCCGGTCACCACACCGGTTGAAGGGTCGGTCGATAGACCCGAAACGGATCCACCGGAAGGGGCGCTGTTGGTGGGGCTGACGGGGACAGTGATCGTCTGGCTGACCGTGCCGCCGCTGAGGTCTTGAACAGTGATCGTGAAGGTATCCATGGTGCTCGCTGCCGTGGCATCCTGGGCGGCGGCGAGATGTCTTGCTGACGCAGTGGGAGTGTAGATGAACTCGCCTGCGTCGGTGATGGTTAGCGAGCCATTCGCGGTGCTGGAGGGTCCGCTGAAAGAGAGGGCTTCATCGTCGGCATCGCCGGCTGTGACGATACCGGTGACCACCCCGGTGGTGGAGTCCGGGTTGTTGGTGGAGTAGCCGGTGATCGTGGGTAGCTGGTTAGGGAACGCCGCCCCGTCGTTGCCGTCCTGCCCGTTTGTTCCGAACAGTCCCCCTTTGCCTCCACTACCTGCCCGTCCGACGGCACCCCCAGATACCAATGCCGCCCCGCCGTCGCCGCCTCTGCCACCAACGCCGAAGAAGGTCCCTCCGGCGCCGCCGTTGCCGCCATCCCCTCCGGGCACACCGGCCCCGCCGTTGCCACCTCGACCGAATAGGCCTGCTGATCCGCCGTTTCCGCCGTTCCAGCCGTTGCCCCCGCTGCCGCCGAAAAATCCCGCATTACCGCCATGGCAGGCTGTGGTTCCGTTGCATGTATCCGCTTCCCAGCTGAACCCATTACCGAATAGCAGGCCGGCGTTGGGGTTCTCGGCGGTGCCGTCACCGAACAACCGGAACGCGGTGGCCTGAGCATTGGCTGTTGTGGGAGTGCTGACTCCCACCTCACGGCGGGTCACCGCGGCTGCCACCCAAATCAACGACGCCCCCGACGGAATACTGGGAACGGTGTCGGATGACGCAGGATTCAAGCCCGGCCAGGACGACAACCGACTCAACACGCTTCTCGACTCGGAGAGTTTGGGCACCGACGTCTGCGACTCAATCATCTGAGCTTGCGCACTGGCATCCGGCCGGGTAGACAACGCCACGGTGGAGGTATCACTTGTGAGCAGATCAGTGGATACGCCCGCCTCCACCCCATCGGGCGACTTCGACCGAGAGCCTTGCGTCCGGGGATGCGGTATGAGGTTCGACGGGTTCGGCCGGAATTTCGGAGCTATCCGAACCTGAGTCGTGACCGTCCGGGGACGCCGGACCTGCACCAGCGTCATCGCCGATCGGTTCAATACCGCCGACGATATTTCCGGCGACGTTGACGAAGATGATCTGGAAGTCGTCGACGGTGATGAGGGATTGACCTCTGACGAAGTCGCAGATGCTGAGGTGCCGCCATCATCATCCGATTCATCGCTATCAGACTTCGATGACGGACCACCCCTGTCAGAGCCTGGTGACGAAGCATCCGCCCCCACCCGCTCTGAGGAGCCGCCCGAACTGTTGGTATCAGCTAGAGCCGCACCGGGCACCGTGCCCATTGCGGCCCCGATCCCCAGGAAAACAGCTAGAGCACCAACCCGACCGACGTGGGCGACATGACGACTCGAATCCGGAGACCGCCAATTACCGCGACAACCGGCCGACGCGTGTGTCGATTCCATCCCCGGGCCGTCTCCTGCCTCGTGATTCCGCCAGCGTAACCACAACCACACATGAACTTGTGACGAAAATCTGACGGTAATCGGGTCTCAATGGGCACCGCTAGTGGTACTCGGTCTCGGCCCACGAGGGAACAGCCGGTTCAGTTCCAGCGGGTGGTCCACATCGATATGTTGGGGCGTGACTCCATTCGACGACCCTGAGCGGAGGACCGTGCGCCACTGTGAAGTGATGTCCGAAAAAGAACGAGCGTGGATGGTCGACACTCTGTTCGCGCTGCTGCGGACCCCGAGCCCGACGGGCCGCACCGACGCGGTGATGCAATTGATCGGCGAGATCTTCAACGACTGTGGCGTGCCGTTCTCGCTGACCCGCAGAGGAGCGCTGGTCGCTGAACTCCCAGGTGAGTCTCCGACCAGCGACCGAGCTGTGGTGGTCCACGCCGACACGATCGGATGCATGGTACGGCGGCTCAAGGACAACGGCCGCTTGGAACTGGTGACGGTGGGAACCTTCTCGGCACGCTTCGCCGCGGGCGCCCGGGTCCGAATCCTCATCGATGACTCCGAGGAGTTCATCACCGGCACGATCCTGCCGCTCGAGGCCAGTGGACACGCGTTCGGCGACCAAGTCGACAGCCAGCCCACCGACTGGGACCACGTCGAAGTGCGTGTGGACCGCAAGGTGTCCTCGGCGGAAGACCTGTCCCGCCTGGGCATCCGGGTCGGTGACTTCGTCGCGCTGGTCAGCAACCCGGTGCTCACCGACGACGGCTTTGTGGTTTCCCGCCACCTCGACGACCAGGCCGGTGTCGCGGTGGTGCTCACCTTGGTCAAGCATCTCGCCGACAACAAAGTGGTGCTGCCGCACAAGACGACGGTCCTGGTGACCATCTCCGAGGAGGTCGGCTACGGAGCCAGCTCGGGCTTGCCCGCCGGCCTCGCTGAGATGATCGCGGTGGACAACGCGGTTTGCGCGCCCACTCAGTACTCCCCCGAGGACGGCGTGACGGTCCCGATGTCCGATCTGCACGGCCCCTACGACTATCACTTGACCCGCAAGCTGTGCCGGTTGGCCGAAGAGCGCGACATCCCGTTCGCTCGGGATGTGTTCCGCTACTACCGTTCCGACGCCGCCGCGGCGATCGAGGCGGGCGCCAGCACCCGCGCCGCCCTTGTCGGTTTCGGGGTCGACGGCAGTCACGGCTGGGAACGCACCCATGTGGACTCGCTGCAGGCAACCTACGAGTTGCTCTACGCGTGGCTCCAGTCGCCGCTCACATTCGCCGGATGGGACGACGCTCCCATGGGCGCATTGCGCGACTTCCCGTCATCGAAACAGCCGACGCCACGGGAGCCATCGGCGCCGTCGCAGGGCTGAAAGGATTCCCGAGGCCAGCGCAAACCGCGATCTAGCACAAGGACGGTGCCCCCAGTCGGACTCGAACCGACACTGGGCGGATTTTAAGTCCGCTGCCTCTGCCAATTGGGCTATGGGGGCCGTTGGATGTCATCTCACTGGGCCTTCACGTTAGCCCGACGCCCACCGACGAGCGCATGGGCCGCTATCGACACCCATTTCTCTCGGACCATAAAGGCCTGACGAGCATTAGTGCACCTTCCCGGTAAGTTGACCGAAAACCGGGAAGGAAGCCAGACGTGCTCGACGCTGAACCGCATCGCGTTTCGCGGCAGGAGCGAGTTCTGGTCTGGTTTGCGATCATTTCGGTGGTCGCGGTATTCGCGTTGGCCGTGCTGAACTGGATAGGCTGGGTGACCGGCAATGACGGTCTGACCAGGCTTTTTCCTTCGTGGCCCCATACGCCGCCATTGTCGGCGGCGATTCAGGCCGCTTTGGGACTCGCCATCCTGGTGCAATTGAGCCAACCGTCACCCACCCTGGTGTGGTCCGGACGCGTTCTGGCAGCCGCGGCCGGGGTCAGTGCGGTGGTATTCGGTGCCGAGACTGCATCGAGCATTCAGTTCGGCCTGGGCAGGATCTCGTTCTCCGAGGCACTACAGGCGGCGCAGTTGACTGCTGCCGGCCGCCCCAGTATGTGGACGTCGGCATCGGCCGCGAGTCTGGCGATCGCCGTCGGGGTGATACACATCGATCGCCCTTGGACCCGGTTCATATGGCCGCTATCTCTGATCGGTGCCGCGTTACTACCATCCGTCACCGCAGTGATTTATGTCTTCCAAGCGTTCTTGCTCATGGACGTCAACCAGTCCACCAGGCAGTCGTTAGCGTCGGCAGTCAGCCTGTTGCTGTTGACATCGGCCGCGATTGCGGCGCGCCCGGATCGTCTTCCGCTAGCCTGGCTGTTGTCCCGTCCCGACCGATGGACGCTGATCCGCCTGGTCAGCATCCTGGCTGGCCTTCCGCTGGTCATTGGTTCGTGGCGACTGCTGTACCTTAAGGTCGGCGTCACTGGGGAGGCGGCGTGGGTACTGTCGATCACCGTTGGCACCGTCTTCGTCGGAGCCGGTGTCTTCTTTGCGAGTCAACGCGAGCAGAGGCTGCTCATCGAGAAGGAAACCCTCAGCCGCGACCGGGCTGAGGCAGAAGCCCGCTACCGCTTGGTGTTGGAAGCCGCCCCCGATGCCCTCATCGTCGTGGGTCCGGACGGGCGAATCATGTTTGCCAACGCGCGGTCCGACGATATGTTCGGATACCCACGGAACGAACTGGTCGGCGGCGAGGTAGAGGGGCTCCTTCCCGCGCGCTTCCGCAACAACCACCGGCACCATCGCGCGACCTACCTCGGCGACCCCACCGTACGGCCCATGGGCACCGGTCTGGAGCTGTCCGGATTGCGTCGCGACGGCACCGAGTTCCCCGTCAGTATCAGCCTGAGCCCCATGCGCACCGGACCGACAATGCAGGTCCTCGCGGCAATACGTGATGTCACGGAGCGCAACGAGCGCGAACGACAGTTCCGTCATCAACACGACGAATTGATCGAAGCGCACCGACAACTGGAGCGTTTGGCCCATTATGACTCACTCACGGGTCTGTTCAGCCGCGCTGAAGTCTTGGCTCGCCTCGAATCCAACCTCTCGTGCGTCCGGAGGCCCGGATCTGCCTGCGGTGTGCTCTTCTGCGATGTCGACAAGTTCAAGACCGTCAACGACACGCGGGGGCACGCCGTCGGCGATGCTGTGCTCGCTACTCTCGCTGACCGGATCCGACGGTGCGTACGCGACGGCGACACCGTCGGACGCACCGGTGGCGACGAGATTCTCGTCCTGTTACCCGGCCTGCACAGCCTGGATGAGGCCGCGCAGATCGCGAACAAGATCCGGGTCCGTGCAGCCGAACCTATCCACCACAACGGCAAGACGCTCTACGCGACACTGAGCATCGGCGCCACTCTGGCCATCCCCGGAGAATCGGTGACCGACGCCACAGCGCGGGCCGACGCAGCGATGTACCAGGCAAAGGCGCAGGGCGGAAACCACGTCAGCTGTTTCTGAGGCACCGCTCCGGCCGATCTGCCATTGCGGATTCATGCCGAATGCATAGTGCCGGAGGGCAATGTTGGCCTGACAAGCCGAACGGTCGGCACCTATCCTGGGACTATGGCTCACGCTGTGTGAGCCACGAAGGAGGAGCCTCACATGCGTATTCCCGAAACCAAGCGCACCGGCACCTGCACCTGTCGCTGCAATGCCTGCCGAAGCCTGGCGCACTGCAAGAACATCGGCAGCGGCTGCCGAGTCAAGCTCTAATTGCTATTAGCCCCA
>JAGQTS010000070.1 GCA_020438895.1 Mycobacterium sp. | reverse complement strand
GTGGTGGTGCCCAGCCGGTTCTGCAAACGGGCAATCTCCGCGCGCATCTGGACCCGCAGCTTGGCGTCGAGGTTGCTCAGCGGCTCGTCCATGAGGAAGGCCTTCGGCTGGCGAACGATGGCACGCCCCATCGCCACTCGCTGGCGCTGACCGCCGGACAGCTGGGAGGGCTTGCGATCCAGCATCTCGGTGAGGTCCAGAGTCCGGGCGGTATCGGCGACCTTGGCGGCGATGTCCGCCTTGCTCATCTTGGCGAGGGTCAGCGGGAACGCGATGTTCTGCCGCACCGTCATGTGCGGGTAGAGCGCGTAGGACTGGAACACCATGGCGATGTCCCGGTCCCGAGGGGACTTGTCGTTGACCCGCTGACCGCCGATCCTCAGTTCACCGGTGGTGATCTCCTCCAGTCCGGCGATCATGTTCAGCGTGGTGGATTTCCCGCACCCCGACGGACCGACCAGGATGACGAATTCGCCGTCGGCGATGGTCAGGGACAGGTCGTTCACCGGCGTCGCCCCGTCGGGGTATCGCTTGGTGACGTGGTCCAGAACGATCTCGGCCATACGAACCCGCTACCCCTTCACCGCGCCGGAGGTCAGCCCGGCGACTATCCGTCGTTGGAAGATCAGCACAAAGATGATGATCGGCACGGTGATCACCATCGCCCCGGCAGCGATGGAACCGGTGGGCTCCTCGAACTGCGAACTACCGGTGAAGTTTGCGATCGCTACCGGCGCGGTGATGGCCGACTTCGTGGCCGTCAGCGACAGCGCCAGCAGCAAGTCGTTCCAGGCGAAGATGAACACCAGGATCGCGGCCGTGACGATACCCGGTGCGGCGAGCGGGGCGATCACCCGGCGGAAAGCCTGCGCCGGGGTGGCGCCGTCCATCTTTGCCGCCTTCTCCAGATCCCACGGAATCTCCCGGAAGAACGCTGCGAGCGTGTAGATCGCCAGCGGCAGCGCAAAGGTGATGTACGGGATGATCAGCCCTGGCCAGGTGTCGAACAACCCGATCCGTCGTTCAATGTTGAACAGCGGTGTCACCAGCGAGATCTGCGGGAACATCGCGATCAACAGTGCCGCACCGACCAAGGTTCGCTTGCCGCGAAAGTCCAGTCGCGCCACCGCGTAGGCGGCCATCCCGCCGATCACCACCGCGACGACCGTGGTGATCAGGCCGATTCCGATCGAGTTGATCAGAGCGGAGGAGAAAACGTCACCGGTGAAGATGCCCCGATAGTTGGCGAACGTGATCTCCGAGGGAATCAGCTTGCCGTCCTTGACCGTTGAGGTCGGTTTGAGCGACAGGCTCAAAATCCACAGCACCGGCAACATGGCGTAGACGACCACCGCGGTGTTGATCACCGCCCAGCCGGTGACGCGCTTCGAGTGCATCAGCGGGCCTCGCCGTCAGTCCCGGGCGCGGCCGCACCGAACAGCTTGACGAAGATCAGTGCGATCACGGCCACCGCGAGGAACACCAGAACGCTGATCGCCGAACCCAGTCCGAGGTTGAATGCCTTGAAGAGATTGTTGTAGCCCAGGATCGACACCGAGGCGGTGTCATTGGCGCCTCCGGTGAGCACATAGATGTTGTCGAAGATGCGGAACGCGTCCAACGTCCGGAACAGCAGGGCCACCAGGATCGCCGGTTTGATCAGCGGAATGATCACCCGGGTCAGCCGCGTCCAGGCCCCGGCTCCATCGACCTGGGCAGCCTTGAGCAGGTCGTCGGACACCAGGGCAAGTCCGGCGAGCAATAGCAGCGCCATGAACGGCGTGGTCTTCCACACTTCGGCAGCGATGACGACCGCAAGCGAAGGGATCTGCTCGGTCAGTGGCGCAGAACCATCGGGTAGCAGATTGGCTAGGTACCCGGTGCCCGGCGTCCAGGCGTAGTACCAGCTGTAGGAGGCGGCGACGGTGACGAT
>JAGQTS010000069.1 GCA_020438895.1 Mycobacterium sp. | reverse complement strand
GGCGCTGCAGCGGGATCGTTGCACGAGGCCCAAGCACAGAGGCTGCGGGGACTGCAGGGATTGGTGGAGAGCAAAGGCCACCAGGGTCGCACCATCAACAGCGTGAACGACAGCGCTCATCAGACCGACGTCATGATGGGCAACCTCTTCTAAGAGCTAATCCGTCTGGAGGTGGGGAGCATCAGTGATGTTCCCCACCTCCCAGCGGGGAAAGATTCTCATGTTGACAACGACTATCGACGGTCTGTGGGTTCTTCAGGTGCTGAGCGGGATTGAAGTGTTGGCGCCCGAACTGGGACTGCGTCCCCACCTTCCCAGTGCCGAGACAGCTGCGGCGGCGCTGAATCACCCTGCTGCACAGGAGCTTCGTCAGGCCGGGGTGATCGACGTTGGTGGCGACGTGGATGCGGTGATCGCCGAATGGCTGACTGTCATCGCCCGACGCGACGTCGCACTGTTTCTCCAAGTCCAGACGAGCGGACAGTCAATGGAATTGGATCAGGTCCTCCTAGCGAGGTTCGCCCAATGGTGGGTTGCTCTCGAACGGCATGGCGACATGGTCCGCCTGAGTTCGGCCGGCACCGCTACCAGCGAACAATCGGCAGGAGTGGTCATCAGGCATCAGATCGAGCGTCTTGTGGGCAGTCTGATCGCTGCTGAAGTTCGGCCGGCAACGCTCGACACCGTTCAGTTGATATCTGATGTGCGGGAACGCCGAGATCTTGGGCGTGCGCTTCGTCGACAAGGGTTATGCGATGAGCAGGTCAGAACTGTCGTAGCAGCGTGTGATTCGGCTAGCTCCACCCAGATGTCGATCGTGGCCATTCAATCCGGGGTGGAACAGCGGACCGCTCGCACTCATATCGAGAGTGGCGCGGTGACGGTGATCGACAGTGCCGCCGGTCGGCTGATGGTTGAGCACACAACCGGGCATGGCAGGTCATGGATGATCGTCGCGCCCGGGTCGGCCTCACAGATAGCTTCTGCGGTTCAGGCGATGCTGCGCCGACTCCCCGCTCAAACCGACTGGCACTCTTACCGAAAGGCCGTCTAGTGACCGATGTATTGAACGTGACTCCGACGCTGCCGAAAGATCTGAGCGCCGTGACCGGCCAGTGCGGTACTGAGTCTGTGTCAGGAACGCTCCGCATCTCGGACATGGTTGCCCCGCGGAAGATTCCACCGGGATCGGGCTGGCGGAGGCTCATCTATGGTCTGAGTTTCAAGTTTGTCAATCCGGGTGAGTCGCCCGGCGAGCGGCATTACCGGGAGTTGCGAGAGCGGATCAGGCGACACATTCGCAAGCAGTACGTGATCGCATTTGTGTCTGGCAAAGGCGGGGTCGGAAAGACGACGCTGAGCGCCTGCGTCGGCGGTGTTTTCCGCGAGTGCCGACCAGATAACGTAGTGGCCGTCGACGCCGCACCCGGGTTCGGAACGTTGTCCGGCCGGATCGACGAGTCCCCGCCAGGGGATTACCTGGCGATCCTCAATGACACCGATGTCCAAGGTTACGCCGACATCCGGGAGCATTTGGGCCAGAACGCGGTCGGGTTGGACGTATTGGCGGGCAACCGGTCTTCCGACGGTCCCAGGCCGCTGGCTGCGGCGATGTTCAACGGTGTGGTGGCACGGTTACGGCGCACGCACAACATCATCATCGTCGATACGTCGGACGACCTGGAACACCCGGTGATGAAGGCGGTGTTGGACTCGTGCAACACGCTGGTCTTCGTCTCGGGGCTCACTGTTGATACCTCACTACCGGTGACTCGTTCGATCGATTTGCTGCGCTCGATGGGCTATCACGAACTGGTGGCGCGGAGCATGGTCATCCTCAACGACCGTTGTGGCAAGTACGACAAGGAGTCCAGGCGTTACCTCAGCGAGAGGTTCGCTCAGAGCGGCGTCGGCGTCGAGTTCATGCCCTACGATCCACACCTGGCCAAAGGCGGAATCATCAACACCGCAGACGAATTGGGCAAGAAGACTCGTCTGCGGTTGTGCGAGATAACGGCGGCGATCGCTGACAAGTACGTTCCCGAATCGGATCGAGCGCGCTGATGGCGACGGGTATCGCGACGGCCTCGTTTCCGGCGCGGTGCGCGGTGGCGGTCGTTTGCGGCCAACACCTGGTATCGCAGGTGTATCCGGCTGCTGTGCCACTTGAGGCGTTCGTCGACGGTGTTGTGGACTTGCTCAACGACGATCTCAGGCGACGCGGGGAGCCGGGTCTGGACGGTTCCCTCGCCTATGAACTTCAGCGCGTCAACGGAACCCGGCTGGATGTGAGCAAGACGCTCGACGAATTGGGTATCGAGGACGGAGCGACCTTGGTCCTCGCCGCCGCCGTCGAGGGCGACGCCTTCGAACCGCACTATGAGTCGCTATCCACGGGGCTGGCCAGGTTCGGGCGGAGGATTTTTCTACCCGTGACCGCGCAGACCGCCGCGGTGACCGCGATGGGCATTCTTGTGATGGTCGCTACCACCATCGCGGCCCTGACGGCCTATGTCCGCAGTCACGACCAATCGTGGCTGCCCTCGACAGTGACCACTGGAATCGGGGTCGTTGTCGCGTGCGGAGCCCTTTGGGTATGGCGGTGGTGGCCGAATCGTTCCGACCTGCTGGTCGGACTGGGTTGGTCAGCGGTGCCCCTGCTGACCGTGGGCATTGCCGCCTCAGCGCCGGGAGATCTCGGCGCGCCCCACCTGTTCATCGCGGCATTGTTGACTGCCGTGTTCGGACTGGTCGGCTTGGCCGGGGGCCGTGGGCATGTGGCGTGCACTTCGGCCGTGGTCACGCTTGCGACGGTTGGTGCCGTTGTGGCGGGGGTGGCGATGTTCGCCCATGTATCGAGCCGGTGGATAGGTATGGGTGTGCTCGTGGGGTTGCTTGTCCTACTGACCAGCGCACCGACCCTCGCGCTGTGGGCGGCCCGAATCCGGCCGCCACACTTCGGCTCGATCACCGGTCGGGACTTGTTCCGCCGCGGTGACGGTCTGCCGATCGACGCCGTCGCCCCGGTCAAAGACGACGGTGAAGACGATGTCGTCGGGGACACCACTCCGAGCGGCTCGGCAATTGCATACGCGGCCAGGCGGGCCAATGGTGTACTGCGGGGAATATGCGTAGCGGCGGCGGTCACGTTGCCGTTGGCAGTATGGGTTACGTTGGCTCCATTCCAATCTCACGGTGGAAGTGCTGCACTACTGTCGGGATTGTTTGTGCTGATCTTCATCAGCAGGGCCCGTGCGTTCGCCGACAGGGTTCAGGCGGTTGCGCTGGTGTGCGGTGCGGCAGCTGCTGTGTGCACTGCGGTTACGCGCTACGTGGTCGATGATGTCCGCTCACCGATGACGCTGGCGACCGGCGCACTGATCCTCAGCGCTTTCGCCGCCGCGGGTCTGGGCGCTGGCCTCCTGGTTCCTGCAACACGGTTCACACCGCTGGTTCGTGTCGTGACTGAATGGCTCGAACTGGTTGCCATCGTCGCCGCACTGCCGCTGGTGGCATGGATCGGTGGCATTTTCACCTGGGTGAGGATGCACTGATGGCTGGAACGCCTGTACGGACGGTGGCGGTGCTGGCTGTGATCTTGCTGGCCATGACAGCTAATCCGCCTGCAGCCCTGGCGATTACCCCGCCGATGGTGGATCCCACGATGGTTCCGGACGATGGGCCGCCCGGGCCGGAACAGCCGATGCGCCAGACCGGGCGCTGCCGCACTGCTATTGCGTCGCCGCAGCCCGACATCACACTTCCTGCCCCTGGACACGCGATGCTGAACATCACGCAAGCGTGGCGGCACTCGACGGGAAACGGTGTTCGGGTGGCAGTCATCGATTCCGGCGTGAACCCCGATCCCCGGCTGCCATTGCTCGGGGGCGGTGACTACGTCCAAGGCGGTGACGGACTGCAGGACTGCGATCTCCACGGCACTGTCGTCGCCTCGATCATCGCTGCGGCGCCGCAGGGCCTGCCGATGCCGCCCCCGATGCCTCCCAGCGGTTCTCGGCTCCCAGCCAACCACGGTCCCGCCCCGGACGTGACAGCGGGGCCAGCGGCGACGACCCGCCCCGGCGACGCTCCGGTCCCGCCGGACGCTCCCGCTGGGTCGATCGCTATTTCCCCCGCGCCCGATGGCGTTGTCGGCGTCGCTCCCCATGCCACCGTGATCGCCATCAGACAGTCATCGGATCTTTTCGCACCGGTAACCCATTCGGTTGACGATGCAGGATCCCGGGAGCGTGCCGGGACCGTCAGCACCCTGGCTCGCTCCATCGTGCATGCGGCCAACCTTGGCGCCTCGGTGATCAACGTCAGCGTCACGGCATGTCTGTCGGCGACCGACCCGATTGATCAGCGGGCCCTCGGTGGCGCTGTCTGGTACGCGGCGATTGTCAAGGACTCCGTCGTCGTCGCTGCGGCCGGAAATGAAGGGCAGGACGGTTGCCTGCAGAACCCGGCGTTCGATCCGCTGAATACGAAGGACCCCAGGGATTGGCGACAGGTCAAGACGGTGTCGGCGCCGTCGTGGTTCTCCGATTTCGTACTGTCGGTGGGAGCGGTGGATACGACAGGTGCGCCGATCAGGGCGAGTCTGGCCGGTCCTTGGGTCGGTGTCGCCGCACCGGGCGTAGGGATCGTCGGTCTCGCCGGCGCCCGCCGGGGCGCTGTCAACGGTTATGCCCCCACCCGCCCGGGTGAATCCAGCGTGCCGTTCTCGGGAACGAGTTTCTCCGCGGCGTACGTCAGCGGTGTCGCCGCTCTGGTCCGGGCCAAGTACCCGGAGTTGTCAGCGCATCAGGTGATCCATCGGATTCAGCAGACTGCCCACAACCCGGCTCGCGGGGTGGACAACCTGGTCGGTTTCGGGCTCGTGGATCCGGTGGCTGCGCTCACGTTCGATGTTCCTGCGGGCGATAGAGTCGCGCCCGGCGCTCAGAGCAGGATTCTGACGCCACCTCCTGCGCCGCCCTCTCCCGACCATCGAGCCCGTACCGTTGCACTGCTGCTCGCAGGGACCGTCGCGATGATCGCGTTATTGGCAGCGGTCACGACTCGGGGCAGGCGAGCGCGATGACGGACGGAACCCGGCTTGCGGTCACCTCCGGAATGTTTCTCTGCTCCGTCCTCGGCTGGTTATGGGGCGACGTTTTGGGAGGGGCATTGGGCTCACTCGTCGGATCTGCGACGTTGATGCTGCCGTGGCGTGGTCAGCCGCTGTGGCGATGGGCCCAGCACTGGCTTCGACGAAATCGCTCATTCTCTGTGGTTCCCCCGGTGATGGTGACCAACGACCGTTCCGGAGGCGGGATTCGCTACCAGGATGGGGTAGCCGTGGCCGCTGTCCAGATATTGGGCAAGCCGCACCGCGCCACGTTGTTCACCGGTTCGACGACCAGCCAGACGAGCAACGGTATCGACGCCCGTTCCATCGTGCCTCTGCTCCGGCACAGCCTCGGTATGGAAGTAGAGTCGGTGAGTATCCTCACCGCGGGTTCCCGGCGCTGCGTCGCCGGTGACTACCCACGGGTCTACGACACCCTGCTGGGTTCCGCACCGTACGCGGGCACCCGGGAGATGTGGCTGGTGGTCCGGATTCGCGCATTGGGCAACGGTGATGCTTTCCGGTGTCGCCCCACGGTGGGCACCGCTGCGCTCGCCACCGCGCAGCGCATCGCATCGGCGCTGCGAACCGCCGGGATTCGGGCCCGGGTGGCTACGTCAACCGAGATCGTAGATCTCGACCGGCGACTCGGCGCGTCAGGGCTCAGGCCCCAGGGCCGGCGCTGGCACACCCTGCGGAGTGAGACCGGCTGGATGACCACCTATGCCTACCGCGCGGCGGATATCAGTACCGAGTCCCTTGCTCAAGCGTGGTCGCTGAAGGCTGACGGGATCGTCCAGAACGTGACCATCTTCCCCGACGGGACTTGCTGCGCCGCCTTGACTGTCCGAACTTCCCAGCCTCCTACAGCACCGCCCAGTGTCGGTCTCAAGACCCTGCCAGGGGAGCAGGCGAGCGCGCAGGCCAACAACCTGTGTGGTCCCCGTTGGGAAGTGCGCGGCCAGAGCCGCGGACTACTACCAGCGTCGCTGTGGCTTCCGGCCGGTCCGTCTGGAATCCTCTTGGGAAAGGTCTCTGAAGGCAATCGGCTCCTCCTCCCGATCGGCGATCCCGGAGATCCCACCCGAGTCATGGTGATCGCGGACGACAAGATCCTCAAGCGAATTGTCATCCGGGCAGCAGCTGCCGGGGAGCGGATCACCGTGCACTCCAACGATATCGGTCGCTGGTACAGCGTCCGGATGCCACACGTGATGGTGACCGACCAACCCCGGCCGGCACCCGGCACGACGCTGAGCGTGACCGATGGGACGGTGTCGCCAACACCTCGACCCCCAACGGTCGTCGAAGTCGGGTCCTCCGGCACGGGACGGGGCGGAGCGGACGTCGTCATCACTCAGACGGATCCGGCGACCCTTGAGGTTCGGACGGCAGGACGAAGCCACATCGTGGAAATGGAGTTCTTCAGAGCGGAGAACCGCTACGCGTCAGCGGATACGGCCGACAGCGAGGACGCAAGCCTCCACATGGTTGGCGTACGGTGAGTCCGCAGGGCGCGACCGTGGCTGCGCGGCGGCACTTCGATCAGGCCATGGTCGCGTTCGAGGCGGACGCTGCCAGCGCGCTGAAGCTGTTCCGGGCAGCGACTGCTACCGACCCGTCAATGGCTGACGCCTGGCTGGGCCGTATCGCCTCAGGCGATGACGATCTGGCGACACTGGAACAGTTGCATTCCTATGGGGCGCGACTGCACCGGGAAACCAACCGGCTAGGCATAACCTTGTCGGCGCCGGTCAAGTCCGGCCCCTACCTGTCGATCACCGTCACCGAGGCATCTCACGCCGCTATCGCATTGGCGAGTGCTCTGATCGAGGACAAACAATTCGAACGAGCCGACGCCTTGTTGCAGGACCCGGCACTGCTTGACACCCCGGAAAACCACCAGTGGCGTCAATATGTTCGTGGGTATTTGATGTTCGCAACGCAGCGTTGGCCCGACGCCATCGCCGAGGCCGCGCGGGTGCTGGCTCCGGAGGCGATTGTCATGTCGGCGGTGACGGCCGGGTTGAACGCACTCGCCGCACATTCCGCGGCCCACTTGGGCCACGGCCGCGTTGCGCTTGACTGGGCGGACCGGGTGGAGTTCTGTGCGGACTCCCGCAGGCTGACGCCCGCCGTCCGTAGCGATTTCATCGAAACCCCGATAGCTGTCATCGATCCCACCGAGTTCCCTCTCATTGCAGCCGATTTGGCATACGTCCGGGGAATGGCCTACCGCCAACTTGGTGATGAGGCAGGCGCCGAACGCTGGTTGTCCAAGGCCGTGGTCAATGGCGTTCTACTCGAGGCGGCCAGACAGGCGTTAGGTGACTCGCGCCTTCAATTGGTTGTCACCGACGAGGAAACCATCCAGAGTCGCACCGACCGGTGGGACGCGAGCAGCGCAGCACCAGCCGGCGCGCGGGCCGAAGAGGCCAATGCTGAGCGGCGAGCGGAACTGCTGGCCGAGGGTCGCGCCCTCCTCGACGACCAGGTCGGGCTGGCAGAGGTGAAGCGGGCCGTCGCTGAGTTGGAGGACCAGATGGAGGTCCGGGCCCTGCGTTTGGCCCATGGGATGCCGGTGGCCAACCAGACCAATCACATGCTGTTGGTGGGTCCGCCGGGGACCGGCAAGACCACCACCGCCGAAGCTCTGGGGAAGATCTTCGCTGGACTGGGAATCGTTCGCTACCCGGAGATCGTCGAAGTCAAGCGAGCCGATTTTTGCGGAGAGCACATCGGCTCATCCGGTCCTAAGACGAATGAACTGATTGCGCGTTCCTTGGGTCGAATCCTCTTCTTCGACGAGTTCTACAGCCTCATCGAGCGCCATCACGACGGCCGTCCGGACATGATCGGGATGGAGGCGGTGAACCAACTGCTGATCGCACTTGAGGTGCACCGGTTCGACTTCTGCTTCATTGGCGCCGGATATGAACGGGAGGTCGACGACTTCCTCAAAGTCAACCCTGGGCTGGCCGGGAGGTTCAACCGAAAACTTCGATTCGCGTCGTACAGCGCTGACGAATTGGTTGAGATTGCGGTGCGCTACGGCGGGCCGCGGGCGACGGTGATCGACTCCGAGGGGCGTGACGCACTGAACGCGGCCTGCCGCCAATTGCGCGGCTACCACAACCCGGAAGGCATCCACGGTATCGACGTCTTGCAGAACGGCCGATTCGCACGCAATGTCGTCGAACGCGCCGAACGCCTCCGCGATTCCCGGGTGGCTGCTCAGAACCGGCGCGATCGTGGGTCGGTCACCGTCGCCGATCTGGAAACGTTGTGCAGCCGGGACATCGTCGCGGCAGTCGCCGCCGCCTGCGCGGAGAAACATGTCCGGCTCGAGGTGTGAACCCGCAGGTTAGGCGGGGCTGAGTTGGCAGTTGCCTCTCAGGCTGCCTATCGTTTCGGTAACTGTTACGAATCTACTGGAGGGCCACCGTTCACCGACGCACGGAGGTACCCCGACGGGCGCGGCGCCAGACCTGAGCCGAACCGCCGCGCGGAATTCTGGTGAAGGGTGAGGTGCGCATGCCCAGCAGTGTCGGGCTCTACAACCCGGGATACGAACACGACGCCTGTGGTGTGGCCATGGTGGTCGACATGCATGGTCGGCCCAGTCGCGACATCGTCGACAAGGCGATCACCGCACTGCTGAACCTTGAACACCGCGGCGCGGCCGGGGCTGAGCAGAACAGCGGCGATGGCGCCGGGATCATGATCGGAGTCCCGGACCGGTTCGTTCGCTCGGTCTGCGACTTCGACCTACCCGAAGAGGGTTCCTACGCCACCGGGATCGCTTTCCTGCCGCAGTCCTCCCGCGACGCGGCAATGGCGGTCGAGGGGGTGGAGAAGATCGTCGAGGCGGAGGGCCTGACCACCCTGGGCTGGCGCGAGGTTCCCATCGACGACTCCTCGCTGGGCGCCTTGGCCCGCGACGCCATGCCCTCATTCCGGCAGTTGTTCATCGGTGGTGCTTCAGGGATGGAGCTGGAGCGCAAGGCCTACGTGATCCGCAAGCGCGCCGAACACGAGCTGGGGACCAAGGGGCCCGGCCAGGACGGCCCGGGCCGGGAAACCGTGTACTTCCCCAGCCTGTCGGGCAAGACGATGGTGTATAAGGGCATGCTCACCACCCCGCAGTTGAGGGCCTTCTACCTCGACCTGCAGGACGAGCGCATGGAAAGTGCGCTGGGCATCGTGCATTCACGGTTCTCCACCAACACCTTCCCGTCCTGGCCGTTGGCGCACCCCTTCCGGCGCATCGCGCACAACGGTGAGATCAACACCGTCACCGGCAACGAGAACTGGATGCGTGCCCGTGAGGCGCTGATCTCCACCGACGTGTTCGGCACCGATGTGGAGAAGGTCTTCCCGATCTGCACCCCCGGGGCGTCCGACAGCGCCCGTTTTGATGAAGTACTCGAACTGCTGCATCTCGGTGGCCGCAGCCTGCCGCACGCGGTCCTGATGATGATCCCGGAGGCCTGGGAGCGAAACGAGTCGATGGATCCGGCCCGTCGGGCTTTCTACGCGTATCACGCTGCCCTGATGGAGCCGTGGGACGGGCCGGCCTCGGTGTGCTTCTCTGATGGAACCGTCGTCGGCGCCGTGCTCGACCGCAACGGACTTCGTCCGTCGCGCATCTGGGTCACCGAGGACGGTCTGGTGGTCATGGCCTCTGAGGCGGGCGTCCTCGACCTGGACCCGTCCACAGTCGTCAGGCGCATGCGGCTGCAGCCGGGTCGGATGTTCCTGGTGGACACCGCGCAGGGTCGGATCATCTCCGATGAGGAGATCAAGGATGAACTGGCCGCAGAGCACCCGTACGCAGAGTGGATGGCTTCGCAGCAGTTCCACCTCGACAAACTTCCGCAGGGTCCGTACAGCCGGATGCCGCATCACCGGGTCGTTCTGCGTCAGCAGGCCTTCGGCTACACCTACGAGGAACTAAATCTTCTGGTCGCGCCGATGGCGCGGACGGGGGTCGAAGCGCTCGGATCCATGGGTACCGACACCCCTATCGCGGTGCTGTCAGCGCGCCCCCGGATGCTCTACGACTACTTCCAGC
>JAGQTS010000068.1 GCA_020438895.1 Mycobacterium sp. | reverse complement strand
GCCGGCGACTTGGAGGATCGCGACGACGACGACGCGATTGCCTTGTTCAACGCTGTGTATCGGCGCTGGCATCACGGCGAACTCGACGTGGCCATGCCCGGCGGCGAGACCGGTGCGCAGGTTCTGGACCGTTACCTGCCCGTGGTCGCCGATCTACGCCACCGCCTTCTGGATGGCGACGATCCGAACGGCGACATCATCGTGGTCAGCCACGGGGCCGCGATCCGACTGGTCGCGGCCACACTCGCTGGGGTGGACAACGGCTTCGTGCTCGAGAACCATCTAGCCAACATCGAGGCGATCGCACTGTCTCCGCTTGCCGGCGACCGATGGCACTGCCTGCAATGGGGTTCGGCGGTCCCGCCGTCACAACCCGAATCCAACGCACGTCCGGAGTGCGACGCCCCGGGCGTCGTCGACCCGATGGGCTGACGCAATCAGATCGCGAGCCGCACCACGGAATCCACGCAACCGCAACCGAGCGCCTCGCAGTCGATCCTGAGCGAATGCACGACCACCTCGGGATCAGCACAGTGCGATTCCGTGCACTGCCAGAAACCGCCGGGGTGGCGTATCAGCGTCCCGTGGCAGTGCGGCCGGCCGGACAAGCACTCCCGGCATTCCCGCGACCCCAGACCATCGCCTGCCATGGTTTCTTTCCTATCACCGCCCCGATGCCGCGAGCCTGTGCCGCGCCGGGTGGCCAGCACTGCGATAACCTCACGCTCGCCGATGACAGCCAGCCAGGACCCCGTGACCCATCAACAGTGCCCGGCCTGCCGAGCGACGGTTCCGGCCGCGCTGTATTGCGGCCGCTGCGGGGCGTTATTGACGTCGAACCCGGGTTTCTGGGAGCGGCTGTTGCGGCCCGACGCCTTCGCTGCGGCCCCTCGTGAACGCATGGCCCTACCGTTGGTGACGAGCTCGCTGTTTCCCCACTTGGACCAGCGGTCGCGCAATCCGTTCCGGCTGGGGCTGCTGCTGGTGGTCGTGAGCTTGGTGATCTTCTCCATGCTCCGCTGGCTCGGGCCCCTGGTCACCGTCGCCGGACTCGGGGTACCGCTGCTCTTCGTCCTCTACTTGTGGCAGTCAGAGGTCATCAAAGACATGCCCGGCCACGTGCTTGTGGTCGCGACCGTGATCGGCACCGGACTCGGAGTCGGCTGGGTGGTGATTACCGGCGGCCTGGTGGCCCGCTCCTACGGCATCCCGATGGCAGCGGGTTTCGTGCTGCAACACCTGCTCGGCGTCGGGCTGGCGATCTCCGTGGGTGGCGCACTGTTGATGGTCCTTCCGGCAGTGGTGGTCCGATTCCTGCGACCGGACACGATCTCGGAGTCGCTGGACGGCTTCGTGATCGGCGGGCTGGGCGCGCTGTCTTTCACCGGGGCCGCGACTCTGACCCGATTGGCACCCCAGTTCACTACGGGGCTCATCGACAACGTCCACCCGTCCCGGTTGATGCTGGAGGCCGGACTTCACGGAATCGCCATGCCGCTCACCGCTGCGGCGGCCGGTGGTCTGATCGGCATGATGCTCTGGTTCCGCCCGGGCCAGCGCGCTGACACGTACCCCAAGCGGATTCACCGGGCCCTGGTCATCTTCACCGGCGTGGTCGTCGCGCTCTATACGGCGATCTGGGTCGTCGACGCCGCCCGGCTACCCAAGTTCGAGCAACTTCTTCTGCATCTCGGTCTCACCGTCCTGGCAGTGCTGGCAGCCCGAATCGGGATGCAATTGGCCTTGCTGCACGAGGCGGCCGACCCGCCATCGGGAGGTCCGATTCTGTGTGAGCACTGCGAACGGGTCGTCCCAGACATGCCGTTCTGTCCGTCCTGCGGGGTGGCCAGCCGAGCGTCCTCCCGGACCTCACGCCGATTGCGTCGGGAAGCCGCTCCGGCGAGCCCGACCGAGCCTCACGACCGGGCGTATGATCGTGAAGTTGCGTCCGATCCGGACGCAAGTAGGTAAAAGGGGTTCGAACATGTTGTCATCGCGATTGACGCGGCAGATTGCCCTTGCCACCGGTGCCGCCGCTCTCGTTGCTATGGGCGCGCTGACGGCGTGCAGCAAGGAAGACAAGGAGAAGCCGCAGGAGACGAAGTCCCCGACCAGCAGCGCTCCGGAGACCCCGGGCAACGCCCCACAGCCGACGGAGAAGAAGGTCGGTCCGGGCGGCAACAACTCCTTCTCTCCCACGGCGAAGGCGCGCCCGGCCCCCACCGCATTGCCTGGCAACGTCGTCACCGGCGGCTAACGCGATCGCCCGCACGTCACGATCGCTGACCGCCGCAGCCGTCGCCGCGACGGTCGCGGTAGCGATGTCGCTGGTCGTCGGCAACCGTGAAACACCGTCCTGGGCTGCGTCGGACCGGATCAGTGGTCCCTACGCGGCACTTCTGGGCAGTTCAACCGATCTCGGTCCGGCTCGCACCGGAGTCATCCGGCTGACGGCCGCCCTGCGCCCCGGCACGGCGCCGCGCCGGCTCACCGATTGGGCGGCCGGAAACGGTTTGTCTGTGCAATGGCGTTCTGGCGACCCGTGGGCCATTGTGTTCGGCGAGCCGCCCGCCATGGCCGGCGCACTCGGGGTCGAGATCCACGACTATCGCGCTCGCCGAGGGACGGTCTTCTACGCCTCACCGCAGCAGCCTGCGATACCCCCGGACGTGACCGGCGAGGTCGCCGAACTCGGCCGCATCCTGGGCTACACCCCCTACCGCGAGGCTCTCCCGCCGCCACCGCTGGAGGTGCCCGACCAGGGTTTGAAGCCCGACGCACTACTGCGCGCCTACAACGTCACACCGCTACGGGATGCCGGATACACCGGCAAAGGGGAAACGGTGGTGATTTTCGCCTTCGATGGATTCGATCAGGCCGACCTAGACCTGTTCACGCAAACGTACAACCTGCCGCCGTTGGCTCCCGAGGTTCTCGGCGGCCAACCGGCGGAGCGCCGGGGTGAGGCGACGATGGATCTGCAAGCCGCTCACGCGGTCGCCCCCGAAGCGCGGAAGGTTCTGGTCAACGCCCGGCCGACGGTGGACGGCGCAGGCTCGTACGAAAAGATCGGCGCCTTGATGGAGGAGGTCAATCGACGCTACCCCGGCGCGGTGTGGAGTTTCTCCATCGGCTGGGGTTGCGACAAGCTGATCACCGCAGCCGATCTGGTTCCGGTACGCACTGCGCTGACCCGTGCGCAGGAAAACGGGACCACTGCTTTCGACGCCGGAGGAGACCTGGCCGGGTTGGAGTGTAAGGGCGGCAACGAATGGTCCTCACCACCGCACTCGGACGACATCGGTTTGGACGCAGTGGCCTCCATTCCGGAGATGACGAACGTCGGCGGTACCACCCTGTCGACCGAAGGTTCCGGGCGCTGGTTGTCCGAACAGGCGTGGTTCGACGCTCCGCTGTCCCAGGGCACCGCCGGCGGCACCTCGGCTCTGTACACCCGTCCCGCCTGGCAACAGGATCTCGCCGGGGTGGAAGCCGACGACAGCAGACTGGCCCCCGACATCTCGGCAGTCGCCGATCCGTTCACCGGAGTGCGGATCGTGTTCGGCCAGCAGGAGATCGTCGGAGGCGGGACGTCGCTGGCTGCGCCGCTGTGGGGGGGTTTCGCCGCGGTGATGAACCAGTATCTGGTCGAGCGCGGCGCCAGTCGGCTGGGCAACCTCAATCCGCTGCTCTACGACGTCGCCCGAGGTGCGGGACTACCGGGATTCCACGACGTTGTCCTCGGCGGCAACGCGGTGGCCGACGCCGGGCCGGGATACGACCTCGCCACCGGTCTGGGCACCCCTGATCTCGACAACTTGGTACGGAACATCCTGGTTCTGAAGAAACTGCGGCCATGACAATCCCGGACCAGGCGGTGCCGACCATGGAGTGCCCGCAGTGTCGAGTGGCGGTTCCCGCCGGCCGATTCTGCGGCCTGTGCGGTTGTCAGGATGGCCACCCGAGGATGCTGCGAGCCGGGACGTTCGGGGCCGAGCCCGGCGAACACGTCCTGCGGCCCTTCGTCGTCAGTTCGCTGTTTCCCCATCTCCCGAACCGGTCCCGTACCCCGTTCCGGATCACCCTCCTCGTCGCCGCGATGGGACTCGTGCTGGCGGTCGCCCTGAAATTGCCCGCGCTGGGGATTCCGGTGTCCGCGCTGAGCCTTCCGCTGCTTTTTCTGATGTATCTGCGCGCCTCGGCCGCGGACCGGGACTGCCGGCCGGCTGCTTTGATCTTCGCCGGCGCATCGGGCGCCGCGCTGGGGGCCGTCTGGGTCGTGCTCAGTGGGCAATTCGTCGCGCGTACCTACGGCGTTCCGATGTCGGTCGGCCTGGCGATGCACCAATTCTTCCGGGAAGGCCTCCTCGTTCCGATAATGGGCATCGCCCTCATGATCGTGCCCCCGGTCGTTGTGCGGCTGAGCCGTCCCGGTAGCCGGGAATCGCTGGACGGGTTCGTCATCGGCGCCTTGTCCGGTTTGACATTCAGTGCGGTAGCCACCCTCGTGCGGTTGGCACCACAAGTCGACGACGGGGTCATTGCCCACGCCCGTCCGATGCAGGGCGTGGTTGTCGAAGTGCTGCTGTGCGCTGTGATCATTCCCGTCACCGCGGCGGCAGCCGGCGGGATGGTCGGCATTGCGCTGTGGTTCCGTCCACATGGCGGCGGCGCGGGCCACTACGGCCGGGTGCGCCGGATACTGACACTGATCGCGGTGGCCGGATTGTTCGCGCACGCCACTGCCGCCGTCGTCGACGTCGCGGACCTGCCGGCCCACCTCATGCTGATCGCACACCTCACCGGCGCAGCCCTGATCCTGCTGCTGTTGCGGGTGTCACTTCAGCTTGCGCTGCTGCATGAGACCACCGACCCCGTTGCCGAAGATCAGCCATTGTTGTGCGAGCGGTGCGAAATGGTGGTGCCCGATATGGCGTTCTGCCCGGCGTGCGGCGGAGCCACCCGGGCGGCGTCCCAGCAGTCGCGTGAACAGCGCCGGGGTCCACTACGCCCGGTACCAACCGACGCCGGTGCCGCTGTCCCGGACGCAGCCGATGGAACCCCCGAACGCTCGTACCCGGGCTATGCCCTGCCCAGCCACACCTACGCCGCACCGGCCGTGCGCCGACCCCGACTGACCTGGCTGCTCAGCCGGTGGGGGACAGTGATCATGGCCGCCACGGTCATCCTCGCCGGTGTTGCGGTGGTATTGAGCCCCAGGATCGTCCACTACATGTGCCCTCCCGAATGCGGAAAACCGCCGACCGGGACGCCGGTCATGGCGCTACCCCGGTACACCTCGCCGGACGCCACCTTCTCGGTGTCCTACCCGGCCCCCGGATCGGCCTACACCGTGGAGTCCAGCAACGCCGGCGTCACTGCCACCTACACCGGTGGTGATGGCGGGGTCATGCAGTTGTTCGCCGAACCGGCCAACGGACGCCCCGCGCGCGACATCATCCGACGGGTCGTCGCCCGAACGTATCCGGACGCGAAGGTCGCCTATGAGATCCCCAACGCGATGGTGGGCTATCAGCAGGGATACGGGGAGGTCGCCGACGCCTGGCCGCAGAGTTCGACAGCGAGTTATCGCCGTATTCGCATCCTGGTACTGGCCGCGGTCAAGAACGACCTGGCCCTGGTCGCCTTCGCCACCGGCCCCTATCACGCTTTCGGGCCGGACTTCGGTCCCGGTCCGCCATCCGGCGCGAACCTGGAGATAGCCCTGGACATGGGCAAATACGTCAACAGCTTCCGCTGGAGCGGCGATCCGACACGCTGATCGCACAGGCCGCGCCGACCGGCGTCAGCCCCAGCCGAGTTCGTGCAGGCGGTCATCGTCGATCCCGAAATGATGGGCCATCTCATGGATGACGGTGACGGCCACTTCTTCGACGACCTCGCCCTCGGAATCACAGACCTCAAGTAGCGAATCCCGGAAGATCGTGATGGTGTCCGGAAGGGCACCCGCATAGCTGGAGTCGCGGTCGGTCAGCGCGATGCCCTCGTAGAGTCCCAGCAGATCAGGGTCCTCCGGATGCCGGTCCTCAATGAGAAATACGACGTTGGTGGCTGCGGCTGCGAGCTCGGGCGGGATGACATCGAGTGCATCGGATACCAACTCCTCGAAGCGCTCCGGGTCCATCCAGACGGGCACTAGCCGGGTGCCTGGGGTGCGAACGACATCGGCGGCAGCGGAAGACCCAGTCGCTCCTCCGGGATGTCCGGCGGCGGAATGGGGGGCTGGCCGTTGATGAGCAACGGGCCCTTGGCACTGTTGATCAAGGTGGCCCAGCCGCCGTTGCCGAGGGTGGCACCGATACTGCAACCCACCTGTCGACTCCCGGCGGTCCAACTCGGCAACGACACCGTGCTGTAGATCAACGTCAGGGTGGTGTCACGCAACTCCACCGGCGCCAGGTAGGCATCGGTCAGCCGGTTACAGGCTTCCTTGATGAAGGCGTCCTGGTCGGGCTCGGAGGGCAATCCGTCCGGAAACTTTTCGGCCAGGTTGACCGCGCCGGTGACCTCCATCGCATGTGGTACCGAGCAGTCGACGGGAACGTCGGTGGGCTGGTTGGTCGCCGGGTCGATGCCCAGGCAGGTACCGGGCGACCACACCTTGGACTGGTCGAGGTCGACGATTTTGCCCTTGAAGACAGCCTGCTGATTCCCGGGTCCGGGCAGTTGCAGGCCGCACAGCATGCGGCGTTCACCGGACTGCTTCCACGCGGCGTCGCCGGCCCACAGCAGACTGATGCTGAATTTGCTGTTGGGGTCGTACCGGTCGCCGAGGTAGCGCTCGACGGCTGGTTCGCATTGCTCCAGGCTGATCTGCTGGATACGGGCCGGCGACGGCGGTTCGGCGTCCGGCCCGTACTCACTTCCGGGGTAGGCCCGCAGGTCGATGGCCTCGGCCACTTCGAATCGGTGATCGCCGGTGCAGTCGACGATCGCGGCGGCGTCCGGTTCGTTATCCGGCCAGTTCAGGCAGTCACCGGCGGTGGCATCGACGAAGGTCTGGTTGGCGGCCAGCCCGGGAAGTTCCGGGCCGGTGAGGTCGCCCAATGGCGTCTTCATGCCGATCGGCACAGCGATGGCGATGCCGGCGATCAACAGACCGCCCAGGGCGGTCAACAGCAGCGCGCGGCGGGCCGATGAGGCATGCACGGCACCCTTGGCCTGCGGGACCCCCTCGCCGCCCTCGGCGACGGTGGGGCCGTCGTCCGGCACTTCCGGGTCAGCCGGTTCGCCGCCCGGGCGCTCGGACACCTCCGTCATCACCAAACCTCCAGCATCGCCCCCATTGTGGCAGGACGGATCAGCGGTGTGACAAGTACCGTCGGCGCACCGTTACGGGGTTGTGCTGTGCGGTGGGCCGGTGAGCGACTGTGCCGCGTGCGGACAGCGGGACCTGCCGAATTAGGGTGTAGCGCGTGATCGACCTGAAACTGGTGCGCGAGAATCCCGACGCGGTGCGCCGGTCTCAGCTCAGCCGGGGCGAAGATCCGTCCCTGGTGGATCTCCTGCTGGAAGCCGACATCGCCCGCCGCGCGGCGATCGCCACCGCGGACACCCTGCGCGCGGAGCAGAAAGTCGCCAGCAAGAGGGTGGGGTCGGCGACCCGTGAGCAGCGTCCCGAACTTCTCGAGCAGGCCAAGCAGCTCGCCGATCAGGTCAAACAGGCCGAAGCGCACCAGGCCGACGCCGAAGCCGCCTTCATCGCCGCCCACACGGCAATTCCGAACATGATCATCGACGGTGTACCAGCGGGCGGCGAGGATGATTACGCGGTCCTCGACATGGTGGGTGCACCTCCGGTCATCGACCACCCCAGAGATCATGTCGACCTCGGTGAAACTCTCGGTCTGATAGACACCGAACGCGGGGCCAAGGTTGCCGGAGCGCGGTTCTATTTCCTGACCGGAAACGGCGCGCTGCTGCAGTTGGGCTTGCTGCAATTGGCGGTGCAACTGGCCGTCCGCAACGGATTCACCGTCATGATTCCCCCGGTTTTGGTGCGCCCGGAGGTCATGGCTGGAACCGGGTTCCTCGGTGCTCACGCCGACGAGGTCTACCGCATCGAATCCGACGACCTTTTCCTGGTCGGCACCTCCGAGGTTCCCCTGGCCGGTTACCACGCCGACGAGATCCTGGACTTGTCCGCCGGCCCCCTGCGATACGCCGGCTGGTCATCGTGTTTTCGCAGGGAAGCGGGCAGTTACGGTAAGGACACCCGGGGGATCATCCGTGTCCATCAATTCGACAAGGTCGAGGCGTTCGTCTACTGCCGTCCCGACGATGCCGAGGACGAACATCGACGACTGCTCGACTGGCAGCGGCAGATGCTCGCGGCGATCGAGGTGCCCTACCGGGTCATCGACGTGGCGGCCGGCGATCTCGGGGCCTCGGCGGCCAGGAAGTTCGACTGCGAGGCCTGGCTGCCGACCCAGCAGGCCTACCGGGAGTTGACCTCGACGTCGAACTGCACGACGTTCCAGGCCCGTCGCCTCGCCACCCGTTACCGCGATGAACACGGCAAGCCGCAGATCGCGGCGACCTTGAACGGCACCCTCGCCACCACCCGGTGGCTGGTGGCGATCCTGGAAAACCACCAGCAGCCGGATGGCACCGTGCGAGTCCCCTCCGCCCTGGTGCCCTACGTCGGGACGGAGGTGCTGGCACCGTGATCGAATTGCATCTCGAGGAGATGCAGGGGTGGTTCGGCTTCGGCGTGGCCGGTAACTTTGCCGGCCATCTCGAACAAGCCGGGGAGGCAGCCGATTTCATCGGTGTGGCCAGTGCGGGGGACGCCCCCAAGGGGATCTTTCCCTGGTACATCCCCGGCGCTGAGGGTCTGCTCGGAGAATTCCCGCTGTCCCATGACGCCTTGATCGTCCCGCCAGTCAGCGCCGACGGCGGCCCTTCCAATCTGCAGATCGAGCCGGAGGTCGGGCTGGCCTGCGATGTCGTATGGAACGGCGACACCGTCGTGACGCTGCGGCCATTCGCACTCGGCGCCTTCAATGACTGCTCAATCCGCCGTCCGGGGGCGCGCAAGATCAGCGACAAGAAGAACTGGGGGCCAGCCTCCAAAGGGGTTGCGCACAACTTTTTCGAGGCCCACGATCTCACTCCGGACGGCCCGACTGCGAACCTGCGACTGCTATGTCATCTGCGCACCGCCGATGGCCTCCACCACGAATACGGCGTGGACAGCCCGCTGCTGGGTTACTCCTACTACGGTGAGGTGCTGCTCGACTGGATCGTCGAACGGCTTGCCAACCAGAAGGGCTCCCCGCAGACACCGCTCGAGGACGTCGGCGCTCAGATGGTGGCCAGTGGACACCCCGACAACGTGCTGATCGGGATCGGCGCCACCCGCTACACCGAATACGGCGGCTCAACCTATTTGCGGCCCGGCGACGAGGCCATCGTCCGGATCTACGACACCGCCGGCGAGGACTTCTCCGAATTGCGTCAGCTGGTGTGGGAGCCTTAGGCGCGCCGATGACATCCGGAGCGGGTGCTGGCCGGGACAGCCGTGGGCCGCACATCCTCCGACTGACGCTGTTCGTCGCGCTGCTGCTCACCCTGTTCTACGTCGTCGCCATTCGGCGGGTCATCGACGTCGACGCTGTCCAGGCCGCGGTTGCTGCCAGCGGTGCCCTCGCGCCACTGCTGTACATCGCGGTATCGGCCGCCCTGGCCGCCGTCTTCGTACCCGGACCGCTGCTGGCGGCCGGTAGCGGGTTGCTGTTCGGCCCGCTGCTGGGGACCGCCGTCACCCTGGCTTCGACGGCCACCACAGCGGTCATCACCGCGCTGATCGGCAGACGCGCCGGACGAGACAGCGCTTATGCACTGATCGGCCGGCGCCGGTCCCAGCGTATCGAGGCCCAGATCCAGCGACGCGGCCTGTGGGCGGTCGTCGGACAACGTTTCGTCCCGGGTATCTCCGACGCCCTTGCGTCCTACACCTTTGGCGCGTTCGGGGTTCCGCTGTGGCAGATGGCGATCGGCGCGCTGATCGGTTCAGCGCCACGAGCTTTTGTGTACACCGCTCTCGGCGCCTCGATCTCCGACCTGAACTCGCCACTGGCCTACGTGGCGGTCGGAGTCTGGTGCGTCACCGCCATCATCGGCGCATTCGCCGCCCAACGTGGGTATCGCGGCTGGCAGGCCTCCCGGCGATAAGCTCCGGCACCGTCGGCTATCGGCCCAGTAACTCGGCGAGCATCGCTACGAAGGTCTCCGGGTCGGCCGGGGTGAAGGCCGGAGTTGGCCAGGTGCCGGGTACATCCAGGGTCACCAAAGTGGACTTCCACGGCCGCCGGACATCCAGCGGCAGCCAGCGCCGCAGATCCGAACTGCCCCAGATCCGGAAACGTTGCGTCAGCAGACCCAGCGGCTCCGTCCGGTACCCCTCAATGGCCCGCAGCGGAATAACCTTGGCGGTCCCGGAAGGGAAGTGGTATCGCCGGAGGGTCAGCGCCCACCCGTCCAGCTGCACCAGTCCGTCGTCGTAGTACTGGCGTGGGGGTCGTGTCATGTCACGGCTTCGCGCAGCGCAGTTCGTGCCCTTTGTGGGTCAAGCAGCGCCCGGTCTGAAGATCCCACTGCCAGCCGTGGAGGTTGCAGGTCAGGGTGCTGCCGTCCACCACACCGAACTTCGACAGGTCGGCCTTGAGGTGCGGGCATCTGCGCTGGACCTGCCAGCCGTCCAGTTCGACGGTGGATGTGTCGTCATGCGCTTCCGCGAACCACCCATCGGCGTAGGCGATCCGCTCATCGGTCAGGCACTTGAAGAACGTGTAGAGGTACTCGTTGTAGCCGCCGACCCGCCACGCCCGGAAACGCGTCGAGAGGAAAATGGTGTTGACCCAGTCCGGCTCGTCATCGCGCAGGACTGTTCGCACCAGTTCCGGAGCGATCTCGAACCCGTACCGGAACTTCTCATCCGGAACTGGTTCGCGAACCGTGCGTTTCGGGAAGTCCAACACCACAGTCTCCGAACCCATCTTGAGTTCCACCGGGTACCCGATGCCGTCGCAAATTTGGTCGCTCTGCAGCATGATCGGTTCGAACTTCGCTCGCAGGCCATCCAGCAGGGGGTCTCCTCCTCCCGCCGCCCAACCGGCCTTCTCAGCGGCCAGGACGGGCGCCATCCGCTCGGCATACCCGGCGATGTAGTCCGCCTTTCCCGTAGTGAAGATGGCCTCCACATCCGCATCCGGTAGGGGATGGGTCAGCGAGATGAGCTGGGAGCCAGAAAAATCGGCGACCGAACCGGGGATCATCAACAGCCCGCCATGATGGCCGTGCATCCGCATCTGCTCGAGAAAAACCATCTGATCGGGGAAGATGTTGGCCGGATCGTCGCTGTCGTCGTTGAGGGAACGGAGTTCCGGATCGAGGAAACAGGGCGGACCCGCCGACGGGATCACCCACGTGGCTCCGACATCGGCCATGTACTGCCGGCACCGATCCATGC